>NZ_JABAIP010000002.1:0-401734 GCF_012843185.1 Shewanella sp. DNRA4 | reverse complement strand
CCCAATTTGTAGGGTAATCGACGCCAGCTTTTAATAAATACGATGAAGTTTTCATTACTACATATTGACACTGGTGGCGCTAAATGGATAGCCCTTATGAAAAAGCACTACATAAATTCAACATCGATGTTTGGGAACCTGACATGGACGCTATTAAGCAACATGCGGACGGAATAATTGATGACGTCAAAACTCAACTAACAAAATTCCTATACAAGTCTGCAAACATCAATTTCACCAAAGAACAGATGGCTCTTGGAGTTGACATAGTAATTGCTCATGCTTTTGTTGAGTGTTACGTGTTGGAGAACCCTAATGATACTGACTAGAGGTGCTAATCCGGAAATCAACGTTGTCTATATTGGAGCATTCGTAATAAAACGACTTCAAGAGTCAAGAGGTCGTAAAATGAAGATTACTCGCCTAATGAAGCTGGGAGAAAGTGAGCTTTCTATTTCCATCGACCATATGATCCTAACTCTTGACTGGCTATTCACTATTTCTGCTATTAAACATAATAACAATGAGGTTTCCATTAATGAAACTGCTCAAATTAAAGACAAAGGTTGATGGATGTATAATTCGAGAGATTGAATTCAAAGATACTCTAAATATCATCACCAATAAGAGAGATTCTAGTTTATCAGGTAACCAGATCGGTAAGTCTGTGCCTGGTCGTATCATCGATTTCTTGTTAGACGGTTCTATTGGCCCTATTTATATTGATGAAGAATTTGGCACACCTGAACCACACATTCATAATTTATTTAATGAACACAATGTAACCTGTACCCTTTCATATATTGGATTGGACGGTAACATCACTGAGATAAAACGAAACCTTGCCATTGAAAGTACTGATTGTTCTTATTATGTTAACGATGAAATTAAGAGCAAAAAAGAGTACAACCATCATATATTGAATACTATGTTCAATGTATATTCTGACAAGCCGACCCTTAGAAAGCTAGCACCAAAGTTTCTGAGAACAGATACTCATCGAATGACAAAGACAGTCAAGTTCAATGATGATAAGTTTAAAATATCTCAAGCAGATAGAAATACTCTGTTCTTATACCTATTTAACTTTAGTGATACTGAAATTCTGAGTGCAATTCAGGGTATTAAAACATTCCTTAGTAACTATGATAAGAAGCTTAAATCATTTAATGGTATTATAAAGGATGACAAAATCCTTAGTACTATTAACAGCACTCAAAAAGAGCTCCAAAAGCTAGAAAGATCACTACTACTGAGCGAAAACAATACAGATAAGCTAGCGATAATCGATGAAATTAATCGCATCGATAATGAACAAAATAAATTATCTGACCAGATTCTATCGTTAGATCTAAAAGTAAATAATATCAAGAAGACTCAGAAATTACTTGAAAGTAACAAAAACCATCAACTACTTAGTGAACTAGAGACTATCTATGGCTATGCATCTGTTAAGTTAGGGGCAGTTATTAATGACTATGATAGTGTACTTAAATTTCATAATTATTTGGTCGAGACGAAAACAGAATTTGTTACTGATGGTCTTGAGATACTTGAAGACCAACATATTAATACTACTATTAACTTCAAGGCGTTAGATCAAAAAAATCGTCGCTTTACCATGAACTGAAGTCTAAGAAGAAAATTGAAGAGATTTCTGAGTCCGTCAAGACTATTGGTGAACTAAATAAAAAGCTAATTGAGCTAAATGCTATTGTCGAAAAGAAGAATAGTATAGAAGACAGATTAAACAAAGAGACCGAAAGGCTAGAAAGGCTTTCCGAAAGACTTGCAGCTGAACTTCAAAACGTTCATATATTTGAAACCGAATTTAAGAAACACTTCAAGGCTTACACTAATACCTTCTATGGGGTCGAATATAACTTCAATCTGAACTTAGACGCTAAAAATGGCAATTGCCAACCAACTGTAGATGATATCCAGTCAAACAATGATGGAGGATTGAAGCGTCTTGAAGCAATCACTTTTGACTTGTCCTATATCAAAACTGTCGATTCGCTTGGCCTTAAAAGGCCAAAGTTTGTTGTACACGACTCTATAGACGAAGTTGACATTAAACATATACGTCAATTATTCGATGAATCGATAAAACTCTCTGGTCAGCAAGTCGTATCAATGTTAGTGAGCCAACTGGAAGATACTGATTATGAGAAGTACAAAGATTATATAGTTCTAGAGCTATCTCAAAAGGACAAGTATTTCAAAGTCTAGATTAATGTATGGAAAGCATTGCTTTTTTCCTTTGTGTATTTACCCATACTTGAAGTAATCAATTGATAGTTAATTTAGTAAGGTCGCTAACTCATTCCTGCCCCAAAGCTTATTAATCGCAACTATTTAATTGGACGATATTAATTAGCTAACTCTAGCTCCTTTGCAGCGCAAAAACGCCACCTTACGGTGGCGTTTGGCTCATAGATAAACCTAAAACAGACGATTACTCATCATCGGCTTTATATTCGACATAGGCTTCGCCTTGGCTTAACCAGGCTGGTGCGGGTTTGCCTTTAAGATAATGGTCGAAGTATTCCATCATCCGAATGCTGTAATCGAGCTTATTAGGGTATTTTTTCAGATGATGTGGCTCATCTTCATATTGTAAAAACACCACATCTTTACCCGCACGGCGCATCGCTAAGTACATTTCAACACCTTGCTCCCAGGGCACCGCATCGTCTTTATCGCCAAACATGATCATCAACGGCGTTTTAATGCGATCGGCATAAAACACGGGCGAGTTCTCAATGTATTTTTGTGGCGCTGCAAATAAACTTGCACCTATGCGGCTTTGGCCTGTTTCGTATTGGAATTGTCGTGCAATGCCGGTGCCATGGCGAATACCGCTGTAGGCGCTGGTCATATTCGCCACTGGCGCACCAGCCACCGCGGCTTTAAACATCTTAGTTTGGGTGATGGCAAACGCCGTTTGATAACCGCTCCAAGAGTGCCCTTGTAAACCAATGGCGTTAGCATCGGCAACACCCAGATCGATAAGCTTTTGCACGCCAGAGGTCAGCGCTTGAACCGAACTAGCACCGGGATAACCGATATCGAAACGAATATCCGGCAAGAATACCGCATAACCGTTATTCACATACCAAGCAAAGTTTGGTCTATGGTTAACCTTCATTTGCGGAAAGGCATGCAGTCTGTCGGTCATCAATTCATAGTAGTACACCAGCACAGGATAACGCTCGCCCGCTTGATAGTTGGTCGGTTTTATCAACACACCATCGAGGGGTTTACCATCACCATTGGTCCAATGCACTAATTCAGCTTGGCTCCAATTAAAAGCTTGGCGCTGCTTATCAAAATCGGTTTGCTTCACTGCTTGTTGTGGTGCTTGATAGCTTGCGGTGTATAAATCGGGAAAGAGATCAAATCGCTCCTTAGAAAACACCAAGGTATCGGCATCTTTACTGCGCCCAAGCACAGTTAATTTATACTCGCCTTCCATCAAGGTCTTAACGCCCGCTTCGCCAAGGGTCGCTTGATAAAAACCATCGGCCTTAGTCTTGTCGCTGTAACCATGCAGCAGCACAGTAGCGTTGTAGGCAAGCGTCGTTGGCTCATCGGGATTATCGACTAAACCTTCGACACGATATTGAATTTTTTGAGCGCGTCCCTGCCCTGCTGTTAAGGCAAAGCCCGTTTTCGATGCGGTGTTAAACTGCCACACATCGAATTTATCGTAGACAAGGAAGCCGGCATCGTCCTTAAGCCAAGGGCCAAAACCATAACCCGGTGCATTGGAGGGAGAATCATGATCTTCATCGGCAAAACTCACCTTTAAAGACTGGGTCAGATTAGTGCGGCGACCTTCGGCAATATCGTATAAATACACATGACCTTGCTGATAATAGGCCACATATTTACCGTCGCCCGATAAGCTTGGCTCAGCATCACTGGGTTGTTGGGTTAACAGCGGCAACTTGCGACCCGTGTTGATATCCACCAAGTAATAATCTTGATAGAACCCTGCCCAAGTGATCATCTTGCGATAGGGTAAGTCAGAGCTTGCCAGCATATAACGCTTGTGCTGTGACAGGGCCACATCCGGCACCGTTTTATCGCCAAGCTGCACCACATTGTTAGAGCCTAAATGCAGTACCGCTAAATAAGTACGCTTTTGCTCTGCCTCATATTGCTTAATTTCATGGGGTTTAATCCGCGGATCTTCCCCATGCCAAACTTTAAGTTTGCGCTGGCCAGTCACAATCTCTTTATCATAAAGATCTTTTTCTTCGGCGATTTTCTTCAGGCTGAGCTGTTGGCTCACCTCAGGCACACGGCCAAAGAAAAGTCGCTCACTGTCTAATGAAAAGTTTAAACTGGCGTAACGGTTTAACGTCCACTCTTTGGTGTTTGGCACAGGGCGAATTTTGCCCGAAGCAATATCGACTAGGCTTAACTGATAACTGCGGCCATAGGGTAATTCACTCGCATCACCTTGAGTAAAGGCCAGCCAGCGACCATTTTTTGAAAGTGCTAGCGCGCCAATTTGTTGGGTTTGAGACTCAAATGCCGTTGATTTTTTGTAGTTTTTCAAATCAATCAGTTGCAATTGATGTTGCTTTGCTTCGATATCATTAACCGCGACAGCCAAGCGGCGACTGTCTTTATCAAACTGATAGGCGGTCACATGCTCCAGATCCACCCGCTGCGAAGGCGAAGATAGATTCACTAAGCTAAAACGACGGCCTTGGTCGAACTTATCGACCTTCACCTTTTCGGCTTTGGGCTTATCTTCGGCGCCTTCAGCCTTCTCTTTGGCGTCTTTTTTGGCCTCTTCGTCGGCTTCAAACCAAATGGCTAAATGCGCGCCATCGTCACTAAAGACAAATTCTTTTACCCGTTCAAATTTAGTTTGCATGCCCGTTTCAGTGTCGAGCAGCACCATATCGGCCTTAAGCTTTTTCTTGGCTTTAGCATCACTGGTTTCAACTTTAAGCAAACTAGGCTTAACGGCCATCGCCACATAACGGCCAGTGTGACTCACGATAGGGTCTGAGCCACCTTCAATCTGAAAGTCTTTTCCTGTTTGCAGATTTTTAATTAAACCATGGCTATCGCCACGATCCGGCGCCACCTCAACCGCCAGCACCTGACCATTGTCAGCGATAACGGGCTTTTCGAGGGACTCAAAATGCATAATGTCGGTCAGGGTAAGCGGTTTAGTGCTAGTTTCAGCATGGGCATGCGGCAATATTCCGAGGGATAACAGCACTAGCGATGTGATAGGTAATAACTTCAATGTCTTCCTCTTTTATGTAGTTGTTAGACTAAAGTAGACTTTTTTAACCATTGGCTCTCCATCATCGTTATAACCCAGTATTTTTACAAGTTTTACCCAATAAAAAATCGTGATATTGCTCACTAATTCCTGTGAAGTTTGACCAAACACGGTTAAAATAATAGGGAGAAAAAATACCAAATTCATAGTCATGTTACCCGGCTGATCCCGGGTCGGACAATTGCAGTAACGACGAACCGTGGAAGGACTTCTCCATGTCAAAAAGAACGATAACCGTAATTCCAGGTGATGGAATTGGCCCAAGTATTATTGATTCAGCCTTAAAAATTCTTGATAAAGCTGGTTGTGATTTTGAATATGAATTTGCCGATGCAGGCTTAACCGCTCTCGAGAAGCAAGGCGAACTACTTCCGCAGCGTACTTTAGAACTGATCGAAAAAAACCGTATCACCCTCAAAGGCCCGCTGACGACACCAGTAGGCGAAGGTTTTACCTCTATCAACGTGACATTACGTAAGAAATTCGGCCTGTACGCGAACGTGCGCCCAGTGTTGTCTTTCAAAGGCACTCAAGCCCGTTATGAAAACATTGATATCATCACAGTGCGTGAAAACACCGAAGGCATGTACTCAGGCCACGGTCAAAAGGTTTCTGAAGACGGCAGCACCGCAGAAGCGACCAGTATCGTCACTCGCCAAGGCGCTGAGCAAATCGCGACCTTCGCTTACGAACTGGCCCGTAAAGAAAACCGCAAGAAAGTCACTATCGTGCACAAAGCAAACATCATGAAGTCAACTTCAGGTCTGTTCCTGAAAGTGGCCCGCGAAGTGAGCCTTCGCTACCCAGACATCAAAACTGAAGAAATGATCGTCGATGCGACTTGCATGAAGTTAGTGATGAACCCAGAAAACTTCGACGTCATCGTGACCACCAACCTGTTTGGTGACATTCTGTCGGATCTGTGTGCCGGTTTAGTCGGTGGTTTAGGTATGGCACCCGGCGCCAACATTGGCCGTGATGCAGCGATTTTCGAAGCGGTTCACGGCAGCGCGCCCGATATCGCGGGTAAAAACCTCGCAAACCCAACCTCTGTGATCTTAGCCTCTATCCAAATGCTGGAATACTTAGGCATGGCAGATAAAGCCGACATGATCCGTAAAGCCGTATCGGCAGTGATTGAAGAAGGCGACCGTACGACTCGCGATTTAGGCGGCACCCACGGTACGACTGACTTCACTCAAGCGGTGCTTGACCGTCTGTCATAATCGCTTTGCGCGAAACAAAAAACGCACCTTAGGGTGCGTTTTTTATGGCCGCCATTTAGGGCGTGTTGACGTTTCAGGGTTATTTTTGCAGCAATGTGGCTGGCTTTTATGCAAGGCAAAGTCCGTGCAGTGTAGTTATTCTACATAAACGGACGATAACGCGGCAGAAAAGCCAGCCAAATGCTGCCCGAAGGGTTCGTCTGGCAAGCCCTTGCTCTTTGTCACTCGTCATTTGAGTAGAATAACTACACATCATTCCTCGTTTCGCGAGCACGTGCTTGCCAGAACGAACAAAATCTAATCTCGAAACGTCAACACGCCCTAGCAGAACAGCCAAATAAAAAGCCCCAAACATGACTTGGGGCTTCACTCACTAACAGAACGGTAAAAAACCGTAGATTAGTTCCAAGGCTGGCTAGGCTTAAGCCATAAGTGCACCGTCACCTCATCGCGGTCATGGTATAAGTGCTTACACTGCAACTGGAATTCGTTGATGCCGTTTTCCTTGAGGATTTCCTGCATGGTATTCAAAATCGCCATCACTTCTTTATAACGGCTCTTCATCGGCAGCTTGAGGTTGAAAATGGCTTCTTTAAACCAGCCATTGATGGCCCAAGCCTCAATCAGCTCGGCTACACGCGCCGGTTTTTCAACCATGTCACACACTAACCAATAAATGTTTTTACGCTGTGGCTCGAAGCGGAAACCATCCTCACGGAAATGTTTCACTTGTCCGGTTTCCATCAGTTTTTCGTTCATTGGGCCATTATCGACCGCGGAGACCATCATGCCACGACGCACTAACTGATAGGTCCAGCCACCTGGGCAAGCGCCTAAGTCCACCGCATTCATGCCGCTGCGAACCCGCTCTTCCTGCGCTTCTTTAGGCACAAACTGCGCGAATGCTTCATCGAGTTTCAGGCTTGAGCGACTTGGTGCATCGGCGGCCATTTTCAGACGCGGGATCCCCATAAAATAGGGTGAGCTGTTGTTGCTGAAGGAATAACCAACGTAGGCGCGTCCTGGGCCAACAAAACACACATGAATAATCGGACGCTTAGGGTTTTCCTGAGCAAGTAAACTACCGGATTTTTTCAAATGCTGGCGTAAAGGCACAGTAAACTTACGGCAAAATGCCGACAGCTCTTTTGCTTCATTGGTATCAGGGGTTTCAACCCTCAGCTCGCCCGCTTTACTCACCTCACTGAGCGCTGCCACAATCGGGCTGACACGGTCAGACTCGGGCAAATCGGCTAGCAGTTCACTCGCGGCAAACATCTGACGAGCAAAGATCAGCGAATCTAACGACAGTTGCTTGGCCAAGGTATCGCCGCCATCATCGTCAAAACATTGGTATACCACATAGGCATCGTTATTGTTGGCCTTAACAAAGCCACCCACATTGAGCTCAGCCGCTCGCTGTTGGATTTCTGCTGCGCATTCTTTCTCATAGCCTGCACGGCAAAATAAAAATAGGTTTTTCATGGAGATCCTTAAGAAATCCAAGCCATAAACATGGCCGACTATCGATTTGGGCGCCAGTATAGCAATTTCAATACACAAAAGCCCGATTTGCTATCGGGCTTTTGTGCTATTGGCTGCGTGGACGCACGGCGCAGTGGCTGCGCCATACAAGCATTATGACTCGTTACCATCCACCACTTTATGGCGCCATACGGCCGCGGCCAGCAATAACCAACCTAAGAGGAAACAGCCGCCGCCCATCGGCGTGATAGGGCCAAACCATTTGCTGCCGACCAGCGCCAAACCGTAGAGCGACCCAGAAAACAGCACTATACCCGCAATAAATAAATACGCCGCCCAATCGAGTAAACGTGAGGTTAACCACTGCCCCGCAAAAGCCACCACAATCAAGGCAAAGGTATGGTAGAAGTGGTATTGCACCCCAAGATTAAACACTTCAATCAACTCAGGGGGCGCAACGGCTTTTAAACCGTGGGCACCAAAAGCACCTAGCGCGACCGCAAAAAATCCGCTTACCGCGGCGAGTAACAACAATCCTTTACGCATTTTAACCTCCAAAAACCAATAGGCTTTACAACGGATGACGCCCGAGCCGTTAATCCAGACTCTGAGCACTTTACGTCATATCAAGAAGAAACATTAGCCAATAAATTTTGCTGATAAATCAACAGCCAGTGCAAGGTTAGCCGCTTCAGTCGTACCTGACGACTTTCTTGGGACAAAACTATGATCCCCATCGGCTAAGTATTCAATTTGAATATTACTGTTAAGTGGCCAAGTGGGGATTTGTATCTTGCCGCCAAACTTATCCCGCTCCCCTTGCAGCACTAACACGGGCACTTGGCAGTCGTTCAGGGGTTCCAACCTAGGCTCACCGCCCTTAAGCGGAATAAAGGGATAACCTAAACAAATAACCCTATCGATACGGCTGGCTTGTACGCTATCACAAGCCAGTAACGCCGCCATGCGTCCGCCCATGGATTTGCCCATCAAGACCACCCGCTTAACCTTAGGCTGAGCGTGCGCCACATCGAGCATCTCGCTAAAACAGGCAAGCAGCTTTGGTGCCCTGTCTGGCGGTCGCTTTTTACCATCCATGGCATTAGCCTGCATGTAGGGAAAATTAAAACGTATCACTTGAAAGCCCTTGTCGACAAGACCTGCGGCCATTTGGCACATAAAGTCTGAGTCTCGATTCGCTCCCGCGCCATGCGCAAATAAAATCAAGATCTCTGAGGGTTCACCTTCTAACACATGGGCACTTAGTGCAACATTTACCAACGGATTATCCGGGCAACAACTCACTGCGTGACTCCTCGGCAAACATATCTAACATCCACTCACGAAACGCGACCACTTTACCCAGCTCGGCATGATTCTGTTGGCAAACGAGGTAGTAAGCATCTTTGCTCACTAGCACTTCTTGAAATGGGCATACCAGTCGTCCCGCCTTAATATCGGGCCGAGCCAACACGCTATAACCTAACGCCACACCTTGACCATGAGCCGCTGCCTGCAAGACGAGGGAAGAATGACTGAAAATTGGACCTTGGTTAACATTGATATCGGTAATACCGCATTGTCTAAACCACGCCTGCCAATCGTGGCGACTCATATCGTGTAGCAATGTATGGTGTTTTAAATCTTCCGGCTTTGACAGCGGCTTAGGGCCATTTAACAGCATGGGTGAACACACAGGAATAAGCACTTCATTGCGAAGTTTATCGGCCCGCAGCCCAGGCCAATTGCCTAAACCATAATAGATCGCGACATCAACATCGTCAGTTAAGGAACTGGCCTCTGTGTCCACCGCCTTGATCCGTACGTCAATATCAGGATTCTTTTCACTAAACTTGGACAGACGCGGCACCAGCCACTGAATCGCAAAGCTTGGCGACATGCTCACGGTCAACGAACCAATAGCACTACGTGCGAGCAGCCTATCGGTCGCATCAGCCAATTGAATAAAGATGTCCTTAATATCGAGAAAATAACTCTGGCCTTCCTCGGTTAGCAGCAGTGAACGATTTTTTCGGCGAAATAATTTTAATCCGAGAAAGTCTTCCAGCGCTTTAATTTGATGACTCACCGCAGCCTGAGTCACAAACAATTCTTCAGCCGCTCGAGTAAAGCTCAAATGCCGTGCGGCGGCCTCAAATGCTTTAACCGCATTCAGTGGTGGTAAGCGTCTTGACATAGTGATCTCTATCTCAATTTTTAATTAGTTTTTCTAATCCGTATTGTTACATTTAATCGTTTGTAAAGGCCAGCGTTTTTGATTAAATTTTGCGCCAACGAAACACATGAGTTGGACAATCTCGAACGGGTGATGGGAATGTCTGACAGCAATACTTTGTCAGCCCGGAGGCGACTATGTTCAATTTAAAATCTGCTTTTGCGTTAGTGTTAGTCAGCGCACTCAGTGCCAATGTCTACGCTAATGTTATCAATGCCGAAATTATTATCGACACCAGTGATTTACAAACAAGTATCAATGCCGAACTGACGGCAACGATGGAAAAAATGCACCAAGAAGCGCTGCAAGATCCCACCTTATTGATTGCCGATGAGGTGTTACCAGCACAGCAAGTGGTCAAAACCGAGTAAATTGCACTGCTTCGCAATAACATAAAAGCCGCATTCCAATGCGGCTTTTTTGTATTCGTAATCCCGTAGATTGCTGCATATCAAGGTCAAACCTGAGGTTTGACCTTGCATACGCTTTGCTGGCTATCGCTTAAGGGCGGTAAACCTTAACATTGTGATAACCTTGCTCAATCAGGTAAAGTGCCTGTAATTTACTCATCACGCCACGCTCACAGTACAGCAGGTAAGTCTTTTGCTTATCGAGATCGGCAAACTGAGTCGCTAATTTGAAGAAAGGAATGCGCTTGATTTCCACGCCTTCAATCTCCAGCGGTTTATTCTCTTCTTCCTCTGGGGCGCGAATATCAATCACCACTTCATTGGTGTCGATAGCAACAACGGTCTCAGTTTCAGTGATACGGGTATTCATTTGTTCTGCTATCTCCCGGATATCAATGGCCACGGCTTGCTCTACGATACGGTCAATCAAATCCTCAGAGAATTTCGTCTCTTCCGCTTCCACCTTAGCCAGTACCGCTTTAACAGTCGGCTTTTGTGAAATCACCCCGCAATATTCCGGCATAGACTTAGCAAAATCTTCGGTGCCGATACGACGGCATTCATTGATAATATCTTGCTTATCCATAGTGATCAGCGGACGCAAAATCAACATATCGGTGCAACGATCAATCACGTTTAAGTTGGTTAAGGTTTGGCTCGACACTTGACCCAAGCTTTCACCAGTCACAATCGCCTGAATGCCCATACGCTCGGCAATACGTGCCGCGGTGCGCATCATCATCCGTTTGAGCACCACGCCCATTTGACCATTGTCGATTTTCTCTAAAATCTCGGCCACCACAGGCTCAAACGGCACGGACACAAACTTCACCTTGTGGGATTCACCATAGGTTTTCCACAAATGGTAAGCAACCTGCTTAACGCCAATCTCATGCTGCGCGCCGCCTAGGTTGAAGAAACAGTAATGGGTACGAGCGCCCTTCTTAATAAATTGATAACTCGATACGCCCGAGTCAAAACCGCCCGAAATTAACGACAACACATCTTCCTGCGTTGCCATTGGGAAACCGCCTAAGCCTTCGATACGCTTAGTCACCATATACAGTTTATCGCCCTCGATTTCGAGGTTAACAGTGACTTCGGGGTTCTTTAAGCGCACGCCAATCGCATCGGTAAACTGGTTTAAGCCACCACCGACATAACGCTCTACTTCAATAGAGTTAAAATCGTGATTACCAGTGCGCTTGACGCGTACACAGAAGGTTTTGCCGGCAATTTGGTCGCGATAAACGGGCAACACTTGCTGATAAATATCATCCACAGAGGTAAAGCTGTATTCATCCACTTGCACTACGTGGGCGATCCCAGGGATACAAGCTAAACGCTCACCAAAGGCCTGAGCTAATTCAGGTTTATCATTTGGCACCTTTACCCAAATACGGTCCCATTGACGTTGCACTTTAGCATCTTCATCAACTTTTTTGAGCACGTTACGGATGTTGGTTTCAAGCATTTTAGTGAAGCGCATGCGCACAGGCTTACTCTTCATCATGATTTCTGGGTACAGCTTTACAATAAACTTCATGGGATTTCCGCGGGCAATTTTGGCAACAGCAAAATTGGTTAAAAGAATAATCGCCGGATTATAACAAACTCACGGCGATTGGCGCACCTGTTTCCACACTAGGGCTGCTCGTGGCGTGCGCTTACGCACAGTTGAACTTATAGTCAAAAAAGCCCAAATAAAAAAGCCGTGAGCAAGTCACGGCGTTTTTATCAAATAACTGATTTGGATTAAAAGCTATTTACCTACTTGAATTTCTTCGGATTCTTTTGCTTTACCTTGTTCAATCGCAATCTCAACTCGACGATTTCGCGCGCGATTTTCAGGCGAATCATTTAAAACAATTGGATTATTTGAGGCCATACCGACCACTTTCATCCGTTTAGGATCAAAACCCTTGACCTGCAATAACACATCAGCCACAGCTACAGCACGTTTACTGGAGAGATCCCAGTTTGAGCTATAGAGCTCATCACTTATCTGCATATCGTCGGTGTAACCCGATACGGTGATAATTCCCGGCACATCTTTGAGCAACTCCCCCACCGAACGCACCACTGGTTTAAATCGCGGTTGTAGGAAACCAGAGCCTGAGGCAAATGAACCTTTTTCACGGATGCGAATAATAATTTGCTGTCCAAGTGACTCAATTTCAATCGCCCCATCGGTGATCTCTTTATTGAGCTCCTGCGCCATTTTTTTCACTTGCTGATTAATCTTATCCTGCGCTGCCGCAGCCTCGGCCTTCACTGCATCTGCGGTTTCTTGGGCTGTAGCCGTTGCTTCGCCACCTCGCTGCGAACCGTTCTGTTGTTGTACCCCACCCGCACTATCATCTTCCCCCGCTTGGAAATCCAACGTGGGTTCGGTCATTTCATTGGTTTGTTGGTTGATGATCTCAATCGGCGTGGGATCGGGACGACCAGGACGGAACTCGAGGGCAATCACAGACGTCCCCTTAGGAATATCTTTGACTTCGACTTTGTTTTGTACCCCAAATGCATACTTCATCGAACCTGCAATCTGCTTAAACTTCATCACATCCATTTCGGAGAATGACAGCAGCAACACGAAGAAACACATCAAGAGGGACATCAAATCGGCAAATGTTGCCAACCAGAGTGGTGCTCCGGGCGGTGGACAGTTGCACTTAGCCATGGGCTACTCTCCGTCCGTTGTATCGATTTTCCGCTGTTTTTCAGCAAGATAGTTCTTCAAAAAGCCTTCAATTACTCGAGGGTTTTGGCCATCTTGAATCGCCAATACCGCATCCATAATCAAGTTACGGTTTAGCATTTCCTCACCCATTCTAAGGCTTAATTTATCGGCGATAGGAATACACACCATGTTAGCCACTACCGCACCATATAGGGTAGTTAACAACGCAACCGCCATTGAAGGGCCAATCGATTTCGGGTCCGACATATTGGATAACATCGCCACCAAGCCCACTAGGGTACCAATCATCCCCATCGCGGGTCCTACATCACCAAAAGCCCGGAAAATGGCGATGCCGTTGCGATGGCGCTCTTCGGTGAGGGCGATATCTTTTTCAAGCGCGGCACGTACCACCTCACCGTCATGACCATCCACTAACATATCGACGGCTTTTTGCATAAAACTGTTGGAAATTTGTGCTTCTTCAAGAGCAAGAAATCCACCTTTACGCGCCGCATCAGCCATCGTCACTGATTGTTCAATAAGATCTTCAGGTTTATCAATTTTAAACATAAAGGCTTTTACTGCGATTTTTACCGCACCTAAAAACTGTTTTAAATTGAATTTCATCATCACGACAAAGAAGGAGCCACCAAACACGATAAAGACGGAAGGAATATCGATAAAAATTGCAATGCCGCCGCTGGTTACCATGGCCCAAAGGATAAAACCAAAGCTCCCGACTAGTCCAATAACTGTAGCTAAATCCACAACGGCTCCTCAATATTCTGTATAAACGACATGATACTGACTCTATTGGCAAAATAACACTAAATGTCATCCGTCAACGGTTAACACTTTGGTCTTAACCCAAGCCTTATTTTATGATGTCTTAAGATGATTATAAGCATAATGCTACTATTGTCATTTATCGGACAAGCTCTAAGCAAGTTTAGCGGCAATTTCTATTTTCTGAAAAAAATTCAGCAACAAAGCGTGCTATCGAGCAAATATCCATCGACTGAATTTGACCCTTGAGCCGCCCTGATATACCTTGTGTCCGCTCTTTCAAAGGAATTATTAACGTGGCAAAGAAACCCGAAAATCTCAGTTTTGAAGAATCCCTTGGTGAACTCGAGCGCATCGTTGCTGAGTTAGAGCAGGGCGATGTCTCTCTCGATGATGCGTTAAAACAATTTGAACGAGGCATCAATCTGGTGCGTAACAGCCAGGCAAAACTTGAACAAGCTCAGCAAAAAGTGGCCATTTTACTCAAGCAGGATGAAAATGCGCCCCTCTCTCCCTATGCCGTTGAGGGCGAATAAGCGTGTTAGTCAATGCAATAAAAGAATATCAACTACGAGTTGATAACCAATTAAAACAACGTTTTAGTACACTCGAAGATACAGCTCCTCAGTTAAAAGCCGCGATGACCCATGGCGCCCTTTTAGGGGGAAAACGCATTCGTCCCTTCTTGGTTTACAGTGTCGGGCAAATGTTTGGCGTAGCACTTGAAAAACTCGATGCCTGCGCCGCCGCGATTGAATGCATCCACGCCTATTCGTTAATCCATGACGATTTACCCGCTATGGATGATGATGCACTTCGCCGTGGTCAACCCACAGTGCATATCGCTTTCGATGAAGCCACCGCAATTCTTGCTGGGGATGCACTACAAACTTTAGCTTTTGAGATTGTGACTGAAGCCGTGCCAGGGATTACCAGCGAGCAACATATCGCTATGGTCAGAGCATTGGCAAAAGCCTCTGGTTATCGGGGGATGTGCGGCGGTCAAGCCATCGACTTAGCCTCCACCGATAAGCACATTGATCTTAAAGCATTAACTCAACTGCATAATATGAAAACAGGGGCGCTGATCAGCTGCGCCGTTGAGTTAGCCTTGATCGCCGCGAACGCGCCAAAAGATCAATATCAGACTATGATGGAATTTGCCCATGCCGTAGGACTTGCCTTCCAAGTCCAAGACGATATTCTGGACATTATTGCCACCACGGAAGAACTCGGCAAACCTCAAGGCTCAGATGCCGAGTCAAATAAGAGTACTTTTCCGCAACTACTTGGACTGCAAGGCGCAAAAGATACCGCCGCGCAACTGATCCAAGAGGCACTATCAGCGCTGGCTAAATTGCCATACAATAGCCAGTTAATTGCAGACTTCGCCCGCTATATTATTGAGCGAAGAATATAAAAAGAGACGAAGTATCTCGCTATGAGTTTGGACATTTCTCAGTTTCCGGTGTTGGCACAGGCCAACACACCTAATGAACTCCGCCAGCTTCCACAGGCCCTATTACCCCAATTGGCCGATGAGTTGCGGGAGTTCCTTCTTAAGTCCGTTGGCATGTCCAGCGGACATTTTGCCTCAGGGCTTGGCACTGTCGAGCTGACTGTTGCCCTGCATTATGTCTATAACACCCCGTTTGACCGTTTGATTTGGGATGTTGGTCACCAAGCCTATCCCCATAAAATCCTCACTGGTCGCCGTGATAGAATGCACACCATTAGGCAAAAGAACGGTTTACACCCCTTCCCTTGGCGGGAAGAAAGTGAATATGACACCTTTAGCGTAGGACACTCAGGCACCTCCATCAGTGCCGCATTAGCCATGGCCGTTGCCGCCGAAAAAGAACAGGCAGGCCGTAAAGTGGTTGCCGTGATTGGCGATGGTGCAATGACAGGCGGCATGGTGTTCGAGGCAATGAACCACGCGGGTGATTTGCACAATGATATGCTGATGGTGCTAAACGATAATGAAATGTCGATTTCAGAAAATGTCGGCGCACTCAACAATCACTTAGCCCAATTGATGTCAGGCCGCTTCTACACCACGATTCGTGAAAGCAGCAAGAAAGTACTCAAGGGCATGCCTGTTATCAAAGAAATGGCCAAGCGCACCGAAGAACACCTCAAAGGCATGGTGGTTCCTGGCACACTGTTTGAAGAGTTAGGCTTTAACTATATCGGCCCTATTGATGGCCACGATGTCGATGCCCTAGTGGAAACCCTGCGCAATATGCGCAATCTAAAGGGGCCACAAGTGCTACACATTATGACCAAAAAAGGTCGTGGCTATGAACCAGCCGAGAAAGATCCTATCGGCTGGCACGCAGTCCCTAAATTTGACCCATCACAATTTAAGAAGCCAGCGACTAAGCCGGGACTACCAACCTTCTCTCAAGTGTTTGGTAAATGGTTATGTGATATCGCTGAGCAGGATGAAAAAGTCTTAGGCATTACCCCTGCCATGCGTGAAGGGTCGGGTATGGTGGAGTTCTCGCAGCGCTTCCCAAAACAATATTTTGATGCAGCCATTGCCGAGCAACATGCGGTGACCTTAGGTGCAGGGTTTGCCTGTGAGGGCTATAAACCTGTGGTCGCAATCTATTCGACCTTCTTGCAACGCGGCTATGATCAGCTGATCCACGATGTCGCATTGCAGCGTTTACCCGTACTATTTGCGATTGACCGTGGAGGTATTGTCGGTGCCGACGGCCCAACCCATCAAGGGGCGTTCGATTTAAGCTTTATGCGCTGTATCCCAAATATGGTGATTATGGCGCCATCGGATGAAAATGAATGTCGCCAGATGCTGTATACCGGGTATTGCTATGATGCAGGCCCAAGCGCAGTACGCTATCCAAGAGGTAGTGCAACAGGTGCAACTCAAGTTGAAGCCATGACGGCGCTGCCAATTGGTAAAGGGGTGATTAAGCGTTTAGGCAAACGTATCGCGATGCTTAACTTCGGGACTACCTTAGCCGCAGCACTCACTGCCGCAGAGAGTTTAGATGCAACAGTGGTCGATATGCGCTTTGTGAAACCGCTGGATGTGGATTTAGTGAAAGAGATGGCGCAAACCCACGATGTGCTAGTTACAGTGGAAGAAAACGCCATTATGGGCGGCGCTGGCTCAGGTGTGCTAGAGCTTCTGCAAAAGCTTAAAATGCCTAAACCTGTACTACAAATTGGCTTGCCCGATGAGTTTATTAAACATGGATCACCAGAAGAAGTGATCCATGACTTACAACTCGATGCCGAAGGCATGTTAGCGCAGATTAATGCCTATCTCGCCAATTAAGCTCAAGGGAGCTTGCTCCCAGTTTATGAAAAATAAGCTACTGATTAACTTACAATAAAATTTTTAAACTAAAAAGGA
The DNA here is from genome assembly GCF_012843185.1 of Shewanella sp. DNRA4. Taxonomy (NCBI): domain Bacteria; kingdom Pseudomonadati; phylum Pseudomonadota; class Gammaproteobacteria; order Alteromonadales; family Shewanellaceae; genus Shewanella; species Shewanella sp. DNRA4. The sequence goes on along the minus strand of NZ_JABAIP010000002.1, from coordinate 384,203 downwards.
CTGCATCTGCAGTCCTTTTTATTGGTTTAACGTTTTATCGCTTACGCTTCAATATCAATCGAAGCAGACTCTTGGCTAGGGCCACCTTGAGACACCATCACCATGGCTGGGCGCAATAAACGGCTATTCAGTTCATAGCCTTTTTGCATCACTAACATCACAGTATTGGCTGGGAATTCAGCACTTGGTTGCATACCAATCGCTTGATGTTGATCAGGGTTGAAGGCTTGTCCTTGAGGATCAATTTGTTTTACACCAAATTTCGCCACAGCGGTCAACAAACTCTTTTGTGTTAACTCAACACCTTCATAGATAGCTTTAGTGGTTTCATCCTGCGGATTAGTACCTTGCAGCGCTCGCTCCATATTGTCTATCACTGGCAGCAATTCGTTGGCAAATTTTTCCAGAGCAAACTTATTGGCTTTCTCTACATCCATCGCAGCACGACGACGAATGTTATCCACTTCGGCAGCTGCACGTATTACTGAATCTTTTTGCTCATCAACTTTCGCCAAAGCGTCAGCGAGTAACTGTTCCAGCTCTTCAATACGGAAATTGGCTTGGGTAAGCTCATCAATCAGACTTGCTTCTTCGGTAGAAACTTCAGACTCTACACCCTCTTGGATCAGATCCTGTTCTGCTTTAATCGACTCGTTGCTCATTTTCACTCCAGCTAAAAATGCTTTGTTTCTAAATACTCTGGGCATATTATGGGGATCAATTTTGACGTTTCAAGGCCTAAGGCCAGATCTAGCATAAATATGACCACAAAGTTCCACACCATTGGCCTAATTGGTAAGCCGCATCATCCAGGGACAAATCAAACCCTCAAACGTCTGCACCACTGGCTGACAATGCAAGGTTATGAAGTCCTCGTAGAAGAGCGGGTAGCAACTGAGTTAGGCCCACAAATTGTGGCGGTTGATTTATTAGAGATTGGCGAGCGTTGTGATTTAGCGATAGTCGTTGGCGGTGATGGCAATATGCTCGGCGCCGCCAGAGTACTGGCACGCTTCGATGTGGGCGTGATTGGTGTAAACCGTGGCAACCTTGGCTTTTTAACGGATTTACCGCCGGATGCATTCGAAGAGGCGCTCGCTAAAGTGCTCGATGGTGAGTTTGATACCGAGCACCGTTTTTTACTTGAGGCAGAGGTCTATCGCCATGGACAGCTAAAAGCCAGTAATACCGCGGTGAATGAAGCGGTGCTGCATCCGGGTAAGATCGCTCACATGATTGAATTTGAGGTCTATATTGACAATCAATTCATGTACAGCCAACGCGCCGATGGCATGATAGTTTCCACTCCCACGGGATCAACCGCCTATGCACTGTCAGCAGGTGGGGCGATTCTCACCCCCAATTTACAGGCATTAATTTTAGTCCCGATGTTTCCACACACCTTGTCATGCCGCCCTATCGTGGTCGATGCTTGCAGCACCATTAAGATGGTGGTTTCCCCTGAAAATGGCGAAAACCTTGAGGTTAGCTGTGATGGCCATGTGCATTTAGCGGTATTACCCGGCGATGAGATCATCGTGCGCCGCAGCTCTGAGCAACTTAGGCTTATCCATCCTAAAGGCCATAATTACTTCCATGTGTTGCGAAGTAAACTCGGCTGGGGCAGTAAGTTGTTTTGAGTTTGTACGATGAGATGATGCGAAGCTTAACTCAAGCAACCTACCATAAAAAAATAGAGATAATGACTGACTATAGTTGTTAACAAAATGGAGTTGTGCAGCTGCATTGCTGTAAACAGCTTTATTAACCGTTATTAAATTTCAGATTAACTCATATTTCATAAAGTGACATTGCTCACACTCAATTTCCCCATCCGATAAAGTGTGAGCTACATCACGCTAAAAATCTCAGTCTAAAAATGATATAAAATAATAAAAATCATATATTTAAAATAAATCATTAAAAACCACCGTTCCTTTTAATAAGAATCTGAGTGACATAGATCACACCTTAATATTGTCTTAAAAATTCATTAAGTGCCCATTAATGAAATAAATGGATCAGTTAATTGCAATACTGATCGCTAATTTAGTGAAGATCTGATTTTTTATAACTAAAAAGCATACAAGTTAAATTAATTACTGAGCATAGGAATATACAAACCACTCTTTAAGTGACATTGGTCACAGTTGAAGAAATCCTATGAGAGAAGCCTCCCGCAGCACTGTAAATTAGCATTTCATACAGCAGTCAAAATGATCTAGATCATATAAGTTCAACCCCGAATAGCGTCTAGTACACACCACAGAATGTCGTAACAGTGATTATTAGTAGTGAATACTGCTGATTTATCCACCATAAGTTCTGATATCGAAGCACCAATAAGATTCCTATAAAAAATAAGACAGACCACTTTATGTAGAGGCAAGCATGACAATACTCCAACTCCTCGCCAGCTTGACGCCAGTGCTCAGTGTAATGATCTTTCTTGTATTACTGAGAATGCCCGCGTCAAAAGCTATGCCCATTTCCATGGTAGTTACGGCCATCGCCGCCGTATTTATTTGGCAAATGGATACCACTCTATTGGCCGCATCCGTTCTTGAAGGACTGCTGTCAGCGATCACGCCATTAACCATCATCTTCGGTGCGGTATTCCTACTTAATACTCTGAAATATTCAGGTGCAATGGATACTATCCGAGCAGGCTTCACTAACATCAGTGCCGATGCCCGTGTACAGGTGATTATTATTTGTTGGTTATTCGGCGCCTTTATCGAAGGTAGTGCTGGCTTTGGTACGCCAGCCGCCATTGGCGCGCCACTGCTGGTATTACTGGGAGTACCTCCTGTCGCCGCCGCCGTAGTAGCCTTAATTGCCGACTCAGCCTGCGTATCATTTGGGGCAATTGGTTTACCCGTGCTCTTTGGGATGGAACAGGGTCTTATCCAAGGTGGTGTAAGTATGGCTGCTGAGCAGTTTGCTGCCCATGGTGGAACCTATGCAGGTTATGCTCGATATATCGTAATGCATATGATCACTATCGACTTAATCACAGGTTCATTAATTCCACTGGTTATGGTGACGATGCTGACCGGGTTCTTTGGCCGCAATAAATCCTTTAAAGAAGGCTTAGCCATTTGGAAATTTGCGATTTTCGCAGGTCTTGCCTTTACTGTCCCCGCCTGGATTATTAACTACCTTGCAGGCCCTGAATTCCCATCGGTTATTGGTGCATTAATCGGTATGGCACTGGTGATCCCTGTTGCGCGTAAGGGCTACCTACTGCCTAAAACACCTTGGAATGATTTCGCAGAGAATGACAACCAAGAAGGTGTGAAGATCGAAGCGAAAGCCCAGTTTTCACAAATTGCCGCCTGGACACCTTATATCATCATGGCTGCGCTGTTAGTGTTATCTCGTACAGTCACGCCACTGAAAGCTTGGTTATCGAGTTTCAACATTAGCTGGACAGGCCTTATGGGTACTGAGCTTAAAGCGAGCTTTGCAACCTTATACGCCCCTGGCGCCTTCTTCGTCGCAGTGTGTATTATCGGTTTCTTCCTGTTCAAAATGAAAAGTCCTGCGATTAAGCAATCCATCGGTGTTTCATGCAAATCAATGTTACCGACGATTATTTCATTAGGTGCTTCAGTACCTATGGTGAAAATCTTCTTAAACTCAGGTGCTAATGGTGCTGGACTAGCCTCTATGCCAGTGGCCTTAGCCGATATGTTGGGCCATTCAATGGGCGCAGTATGGGCATGGATGGCGCCTATCGTGGGGATTTTTGGTGCCTTCCTGTCAGGTTCAGCGACGTTCTCAAACATGATGTTCTCAAGCCTGCAATACAGTGTGGCTGATAATGTTGGCATGAACCATACGCTGATATTGGCACTGCAAGGTATCGGTGCAAACGCCGGTAACATGATGTGCGTAATGAACGTGGTTGCCGCTGCAACTGTAGTAGGTATGGCGGGTAGAGAGTCGGAAATTATTCGTAAAACCATGCCTGTTGCCCTTGGCTACGCCTTACTTGCAGGCACTATCGCAACACTTTGGGGTGGCTTCTAATCCATCTTGTTCGAAGTCACGCCGAGTGACTTCGACTTTCTTCTATAAGATAAAGAGAGTGATGTTATGTCGATTAACTACAAAGAGGTCATCAATGATCTCAGAACACAATTAGGTGATCGTCCGGTGACGGATGATCCCGTCCGTCGTTTTGCTTGGTCTACCGATGCCAGCTACTTCAGAATCGTGCCCGAAGTTGTTGTCCATGCCGAGACCTTAGAACAGGTAAAACTCACCTTAGCCGTTGCCCGCAAGCATAATGCGCCCGTCACATTTAGAGCAGCAGGCACCAGTTTATCTGGCCAAGCGATTGGTGAAGGGATACTACTTATCCTTGGCCATGATGGTTTTAGAAAGATTGAAGTCAGTAGCGATGCAAAACAAATTACCTTAGGTGCCGCCGTTATTGGTTCAGACGCGAATGCTGTGCTAGCGCCACTGAATCGCAAAATCGGCCCCGATCCAGCGACGATTGCTTCGGCAAAAATTGGCGGAATTGTTGCTAACAACGCTTCAGGCATGTGCTGTGGTACTGCTCAAAACAGTTACCAAACCATCGCATCGGCAAAACTGTTATTTGCCGATGGCACTGAACTCGATACTGGCTGTGAAAAATCTAAGGCTGAGTTTGCTAAGACCCACGGAAAATTACTGCAAGATCTGAGCGAGCTCTCCCATCTGACACGCCATAACACCGTATTAGCCGAGCGCATTCGTAAAAAGTATTCCATCAAAAATACCACTGGCTACGGTATTAACTCCTTAATCGATTTTACCGACCCATTTGACATCATTAACCACTTAATGGTCGGGATGGAAGGTACGTTAGCTTTCATTAATGAAGTCACTTATCACACTGTAAATGAAGCTAAATTTAAAGCCTCAGCCATGGCTGTATTCCATAATATGGAAGATGCTGCACGCGCCATTCCGCTGATTAATGGTGAAAGTGTTTCTGCTGCCGAACTCCTTGACTGGCCATCCATTAAAGCGGTAACAGGCAAGCCAGGCATGCCAGATTGGTTGTCGGAACTGCCTGCGTTATCCGCGATTCTATTGATTGAATCCCGTGCGGATGATGCTCAAACGCTCGAACGCTATACCCAAGATGTCAGTACCAAACTGGCTGGTTTTGACTTCATCCGTCCGATGGAATTCAGTACCAATCCCGCGGTTTACGACAAGTACTGGGCGATGCGTAAAGGGCTTTTCCCCATTGTCGGTGGCGAGCGTCCAAAAGGAACCTCAGTTATCATCGAAGACGTGGCCTTTGAGCTTGAACATCTAGCCGCAGCAGCTCACGATATCACTGAGCTTTTCCATAAACATGGTTACCCTGAAGGCTGTATTTATGGCCACGCGCTAGCAGGTAACTTCCACTTCATTATTACTCCTACCTTCTCCACTCAAGCCGATATTGACCGCTTCCATGCCTTTATGGACGATATTGCCGATATGGTGATTAACAAGTACAACGGATCCATGAAAGCTGAGCATGGCACCGGCCGCGCTGTGGCACCGTTTGTTGAAAAAGAATGGGGACAAGATGCTTACACTTTGATGAAGAGCATCAAACAACTATTTGATCCTCAGGGTATTCTAAACCCAGGCGTTATTCTTAACGATGATGCGAACGTCCACGTTAAAAATATTAAGCCCTGCCCTGTTGTCGATGATTTTGTTGATAGATGTATTGAATGTGGCTTCTGCGAAAAAACCTGCCCAACATCAGCACTTAACTTCTCGCCACGTCAACGTATCGCTACTCTGCGTGAAATCGAACGCTTAGAGCAGTCCGGTGATAAAGCTGCGGCCGCTAAAATGCGCGCCGATGCAAAATACGATGTGATTGATACCTGCGCCGCCTGTCAGCTTTGTACTATCGCCTGTCCAGTCGATAACAGCATGGGTCAGTTAGTCCGTAAACTACGTACACCTTATATCAGCACCACAGAGCAAAAAGTATTGGATTTCCAAGCCAAGCATTTTGGCGCGGTAAACCAAGTGATCAGTACGGGCTTTGATGTACTTGGCGTTATCCATAAAATCACCGGCGATGGCATTACTAATGCGCTGATGAAAACGGGTCGGCTGATTTCTAAAGAAGTGCCCTACTGGAATCCGGACTTCCCCAAAGGCGGCAAACTGCCTAAACCGTCACCCGCCAAAGCAGGCCAAGAAACTGTAGTTTACTTCCCAGCCTGTGGTGGCCGGACCTTTGGTCCAACACCTAAGGATCCCGATAATCGCACCTTGCCAGAAGTGGTTGTAACCCTACTAGAGCGCGCGGGTTATAACGTTATCACGCCAGAAAAGACCCGCGATTTATGTTGCGGCCAAATGTGGGAATCAAAGGGCGACTTTAAAAACGCCGACGCCAAACGCCAGGAGCTTATCGATGTGCTCAGCAAGATGAGCAATGGCGGCAAGATCCCAGTGTTAGTCGATGCCTTATCTTGTACTTATCGCACCCTCACGGGTAACCCAAAGGTACAAATAACGGATCTAGTTGAGTTTATGCACGACAAGCTGCTGGACAAGCTGACCATCAACAAAAAGGTCAATGTTGCTTTGCACTTAGGTTGTAGTGCTCGCAAGATGAAGTTAGAGCCTAAGATGCAAGCAATTGCCAATGCTTGCTCGGCGCAAGTGCTCAAACCCGCGGGTATTGAATGTTGTGGATACGCCGGTGAAAAAGGTTTATATAAGCCAGAAATCAACGCCAGCGCCCTGCGCAATATTAAGAAGTTAATCCCAGTTGAGGTTAAAGAAGGCTATTACGCCAACCGTATGTGCGAGGTCGGTTTGACCCAACACAGTGGTATTTCCTACCGCCACTTAGCGTATCTGCTTGAAGAGTGCAGTCGCTAACACACTGACCAAACGGGGCTAAAGATAGCCCCGTTTTTCTTTAGAAGAAAACTATTCTCATTTATCGACAACTCCGCAAAGTTAACGAAATAAATCTTAAAATAAAAACCAAATTAATCATTTAAAATCATATTGTTAAAAACTTCTCATTTTTGCAAAAATCTAGTAGATCATTTACTAAATTAGGGCTACTTATTTACTTTAGATAAGCCTATATTGGATCAACTACCTTAGCATTTGTGTGGACTTTGGGGCCACAATGCAAGGCAATGTCGTTCACTAACAAGAAAGAGAAAGCACAATGAAAATCGCCCTTTTCATCCCGTGTCTTGTTAACCAAATGATGCCGGATGTGGCCATTGCCACTCTGGAATTACTGGAAAAACTCGGACACCAAGTGATTCTACCCGCAGGCCAAACTTGCTGTGGCCAACCGATGACTAACTCGGGTTGCTTTGATGCAGCACGCAGTACCACCTTGAAATTACTCAATGCCTTCAAAGGTGTAGAATGCGATGCCATTGTTTGTCCTGCCGCTTCTTGTTTAGTGGCCGCCAAAGAAAATTTCCACGAGTTTGATAGCAGCCCAGAAGCTCAAGCCGTTATCGACAAACTCTATGAGCTGACCGAGTTCCTCCACGATATCGCTCCCATTCCCGCCTTCAACAAACCTTTTGCCCATAAGATCAGCCTGCAACTAAGCTGTCACGGCATTCGTATGCTGAGCCTTGCCACGCCAAGCGAGCAAATGGGCCCACGATTCAACAAAGTTGAAGCCGTGCTTGCCAATATCGCAGGTATCGACATTGTCTATCCAGACCGCCGCGATGAATGCTGTGGCTTTGGTGGTACGTTTGCCGTCGATGAAGGTGCCGTATCCGCCAAGATGGGTAAAGACAAAGCCCAAGCACACGCGGCAACAGGCGCGCAATATGTGGTTGGCTTCGATCCCTCTTGCCTCTTGCACCTCGATGGCATGATCCGCAGACAACAATTGCCGATTGAAATTCGCCACATAGCGCAAGTGCTTAACGCCGCGCTCTAGGAGACCCACTATGGCATATCAACATAATCACGGGGCCACGGGTTCACAGGTTCACGCTCATAAAGCCGATATTTTCTGCCGCGATGAAACCCGAGTTGACTGGCACTCTAAAGCCCTTTGGGTGCTGCGCGAAAAACGCGATCGCGCCGCTGGCAGCTTACCCGAATGGGAGCAACTGCGTCAGTTAGGTTCTGAAATCAAACTGCATACCTTAACCAACCTTGCACAATACCTTGAAACCTTTGAGCAAAACTGTCTTGCCAACGGCATCAAAGTGCATTGGGCCAAAGATGGCGCCGAGCACAACCGTATCGTGCACGAGATCTTAGCTAGCCATAAAGTGAAGAAGTTAGTTAAGTCCAAATCCATGCTCACCGAGGAATGTCATCTCAATCCTTACTTAGAGCAGCGTGGAATTGAAGTCATCGACACCGACTTAGGTGAGCGCATTATTCAGCTCGCGAAAATGCCGCCTTCGCACATTGTGGTGCCCGCTATCCACATGAAAAAAGAAGAAGTCGGTGACCTCTTCCATGAGAAACTCGGCACTAAAGCGGGGGCAGCCGATCCCTTGTATTTAACCCGTGCCGCCCGCGCGCATTTGCGTGAAAAATTCCTCAGCGCCGATGCCGCCATGACAGGGGTAAACATGGCGATTGCCGATAAGGGCGCCGTGGTCGTTTGTACTAACGAAGGTAACGCCGATATGGGCGCTAACCTGCCCAAGTTGCAGTTGCATTCAATGGGGATCGACAAAATTGTCCCCGATATCGACAGCGCCGCCGTGTTACTACGCACCCTCGCACGCAACGCAACTGGCCAACCCGTCACTACTTATAGCGCCTTCTACCGTGGACCACAGGTCGATGGAGAGATGCATGTGATCATCGTCGATAACGGCCGTACCGAGATGATGAAGGATAAAATCCTTGCCGAATCATTGAAATGTATTCGTTGCGGCGGTTGTTTAAATACTTGTCCTGTGTATCGCCGCTCTGGTGGTTACAGCTACAACTACACCATTCCCGGCCCGATTGGGATTGCGGTGGGTGCCAAGCATGACGATACCAACTCCATCGCTTGGGCTTGTACTCTGTGTGGTAGCTGTACCTATGTCTGCCCGACCAAGGTGCCGCTCGATAAGATTATTCACCACCACAGACGCCTTAAGGCCGAAGCCGGACAACTCCCCTACGGCAAAAACGGCTATATGCCATTAGTGGGTAAATTTATGGCAAGCACCACTCTGCTCAATTGCTCAATGGGCGCGGCCCGAACTGCACTGCGCATTCTGCCGGGTAGTCTGCTCAAGCCCTTTAGTGGTGCCTGGGGTAAATACCGTGAACTGCCAGTCGCCCCCAACTCCAGCTTCGAAGCTTGGTTTAAGAAACACAGGAGCCTATAAGATGTCTAGTAAGCACGAAATTCTCAATGCGCTCAAACTGTCGGCTTTAACAAACCATCCTATGCCGAGCATCGATGTCGCCCCAAGGGTTGAAGATCTGGTTGGCCAGTTTGAAACCAATCTGAAAACCGTTGCGGGTACACTTCACCGTGAAGGCGGCCTCGCGGCACTGCAAGCCAAAGTGGATGAGCTTGTCGCCCAAGGCTTACAGGTTATCTCCCTCGTTGAGGGCATCACAGCAAACCGTGATGTGCCACCAACGGCTCACGAGCTCAGGGATATCGATTATGCGGTGATCCCTGGGGATATTGGTGTTGCCGAAAATGGTGCCATTTGGGTAAACAATAAGAACTTAGGCCACAGAGTAACGCCTTTTATCTGTGAAAACCTGATCTTAGCCCTGCCAGCCAATAAGATTGTGCCAAACATGCATCAAGCGGCAAAAGAAATCACGCTAGCCTCAGGTGAGTTTGGGGTGTTTATCGCCGGTCCCTCAAAAACCGCCGATATCGAACAAGCCCTCGTCGTCGGTGCTCACGGCGCCTGCAGCTCGAACGTGTATTTGCTGTAATGCCTCAAGATTTAATGTAACCAAGAAACGCAAAGGTTACGGGACAATCGAAACATGAAAGCCGACCTTTATTGGCGGCTTTCTTATTTAAAATTTAGCATAACAATATTTGAAACATTTGATTTATAAGGATTATTCGCCTACAGGTACAGGCTTGCCATGGCATTCGCCGCCGACTCGGTGAATAGAGAAATCTAGGATTTCTAAGCTTATGAACGAGAGCCATGGTCGTTCTCACGTATCCCTGCATTGCACGACATTCAGGCGTCCTGCCTATAAGATGGCGAACGGGCTGTTAAACACGGATGTAGTGCAAGTCAATCAGTGGATGCAAGGCCGCGCCGTTCTGCTCTTTGATGAGCGCCGCAGCCTAAAGCAATAGCTAGTGATAAGTAAAGGATCTTTATCAAGTCGCTTTAACCAGATGCGATAGCGCAATACTGAGGATACCTTACGAGTATACTCGACGCGGCTGGTCGTATTCTCGACTATATCTATTAGGCATTTATAGTAAAGGTGAGTAAATGAACGAGGTATTACTACAAATAAAGGCGCTCACCAATAGTGATCCTTTGTTGACGGCTGTCATTGTTGGAGTATTAACATTTACGTTAATTGGGCTCGTAGGCTACATGCTAAAAGATGTCCCCGCGAAACTGTTAAGCTGGCTCAGTAGCCAGCTATTTGTGCGGCTCACTATAGACGATAGCCATCAGGCACGCACAGAGATCTTCAATAAGCTGTCCTTTTTGATCAGTAATACTACCATTCCGTTTTTTTCACGTTCGATCTCTGAGGCTGTGTACTTTGACTATGGTGTGAATTACGACGGGCGTGTCAGTGTTAAGTCTATCGGCTATGGTATGCATCTGTTTAAATACGGTGGTTGTTTTATGTTGGCAACCCGTACTAAGGTCGATAGTACGATGGCATACGATTCTATTACTGTAAGAGCACCATGGTGGGCAAAAGATAAACTATATCGTTTTTTAGAAGATACTCGTGGAGACATTTCTACTGAGCCGAAAGTGAATATTTTCGAAGAAACCGAATGGTGTCGCTACGGTACATTGAAATCATCGGGTTTTAGTGACTTAGTGCTAGATGAAGGGTTTAAGCAGGACTTGATGAGGGAAGTTGATAACTTCGCAAGTCGGGGAAAATCGGTTGTCAGTAAGCTAACCATACTGCTACATGGAAAAACGGGCACGGGTAAGACGGGTATCGCGAGGGCCTTAGCGGTTGAGTATCATCGCGATCTATACATATTGAATCTATCGACTGTCAATGATGCCACTATTCATAAGGCGATTAGAAAAGTAGCGCCCGGAGCGATGTTGTTAATAGAGGACTGTGATTGTGTAAAGGCTACGGTATCACGTACAGCTGAAAGCAACGTAGACAACCCACCACTCACTTTAGGTGGCGTACTCAACGCGTTAGACGGCGTCATTCCTCTTGATGACTGCCTTGTCATAATGACCACAAATCATCTCGATCATCTTGACCCTGCGTTGATACGTAAAGGTCGTGTAGATGTCAGTATTGAAGTACCACTTATCAGTGCAAAGCAAGTTAATGAGGACTACTTTGAGCGTTTTGGCGCAGTTCTGAATAGAACTGAGCCATTGTTAGGTTGTGAAGTCTATGAACTCCATCGCAGAGCGAAGTTAAGATATGGTAGTGTCCATAATTCTGTGTGATTTCAGTAAAAATCTGACTATCCATTTTAGATCAACAACATAAGCACTTTTGGTTTGTCTACAACTTGTACGAGCTAAAGCTGAGACATGAAATTGAGCTAACTCATTAAAATATTGGTGTATTTAAGACATATTAACCCACCCAATAAAACCAATGAGCAGTAATTGGTTTGGTTAAGCAAGGTTACAGTGAGTTGCAGGATATGACATCCCATTTTAGAGATTGGCCAGTCTAATTGATTTTTTACTTTTTATAAGGGAACAACCAAGTGTTGTTGGGCGTTTTTATATTTGGGTTAACTAACCGCAATGCATCGTATAGTTCGCTTCGCTTATATGGATAGTTAGGGCTCAATAAAACTGATGAACCATTATTCATTTTCACTAAAATAAGGCTAGCGTTTGATCCTATATCTGTGCTGTGCTCAATTTCAATAATGTCTTGCGGATTGACACTGAACGTCCATTCTTTAAAAGTAGGGTGAAATGAGCTGAACTCGGAGTTTGTCAGCTTGATATAAAATTTCGCAGGATGAGTAAGCAACCATGCTGTTAGCGATAACAGAGCAAGTTCAGAAACCACAACAATATATTTTACGTAAAATAAAAATTCGTTATAAAAAGGATCACTTTTTGGAATGAATATCAAAATAAGCCAAAGGATAACGGGCAAAAAAAGCATATTAAAAGCGAGCATTTTGGCTTGTTGTTTTCTGTTTCTTTCATAATAGAAAAAGGTGCGTTTAATATTCATATAATTAACGCCTAGATTCAGATCGAAAAGCACCGCAGTTGGTTGACGTTATCACCTGCACCTTCTGCAGGCGATAAAATTTGATTATTACAAGTCTGAGCATTCATCAAAAATCCGTATAATTGGGATTGTCTGAAACTCCATCTCAACGACTCCATCACTGAGATAATCAAACAACTGGCGATTTTAAATCAACAACATAATGTACTTTCGGTTTGCCTACAACACGCTCAGATTAAAATGGTTTATTAAACGATCGGTTGGGTAAATTGCGTATATAAAAAATGGCAGAGAAAAATTGTTTCTCCGCCATTTTGATGAAAAAGCTCAATCTATGTTTCTACAACAACCTGCTACATAAAGGCTTTCGTAAACGCTTCCTTCGACTGGCGAATATAATTGCGTGCACTTTGAGCATGTTGTTCCCATACTGCCCTATCGCTTGGATCGGTAAAGGGATTTTGCTCGGCGGCAATCGAGCGCTCAAAGCGGTCATAGAAGGTTAACATCGCTGAAGTAATTTGATTAAAACGTTCTTTAAACTCCTGAAACTCATCCATTTTTTCAGTCGTTTTAATCATGTACTGCACTAGCTCAGCATTACTATTTGAGGCAAGTAAAGCTTCGGCCTTTGCGCTGATATTGGCATTCACTTCAGCCATGATTTGCGCCCGAGTCTGCTCATCTTTACTCATCACCTTACTGTAATTTTCGGGCGTACGGGCAATGCTGGCGTGTTGCAGATAGCTACGCAGATGTTTGTCTAAATCCTTGCGGAAATTGTCTAAGTTCTTCTGCATACTGACTAAATCATTATCGAGTGCGGTCACCTGTTGCAACTCTTTTTCGATTTCAGACATAAAGCGCTCGGCCTGCTGGTAAATCTTCAGGCCGTTTTCCTCGGCAAACTTTTTATCACTGCGACTTAAGTCGCTGTTGTCATAGTTTGAGCGGTCAAAGGTGGCCGCAAGGAAGGATTTAAAAGGTTCAGCAAAGGCTGAGTAGGCGCCAGCACTCACCACATTTAAGGTGGCGGTTGCTAAGTCGCCAAAGGGCTTAACCATAGAGCCTAAACGCGCCTGTTGAATCGGCGACGCAATCCGCTTAGCGTCAGTTAACACCGACCTAAAGGTGTTATAACCCAAAGGGTTAGACATTTTATTGCGCTCAGAGGTCGCCAGTACAAAGGTGATACTGGAATAAATCGCGTTCGAATACTCAAGGTATTGTCTTTGGCTTTCGAGCTGGGCGGCGTAGTTTTTCCCCAGCGTTCTAAAGGATTCGGCCTGAACCTCGTAGTTTTTGTCTTCTTTAAGTTTATCTAAAATGCCGCCGATAATTTTTTGCTCGTTTTTTTGCAGGGCAATATCTAAGCGAATTTTATCGAGGGTTAAATCATCCAAACTGATAGGGCCATTAATCGCTTCAATATCGAGGCGAACATATTGACGACTCGGATCGTCAATCGACACCCGATGGGCTAAATATTCATTTGTGCCAGGAGTAACATCGATAAGCGCCACATGCTGCCACTGGGCATCCAGTTTTAATACGGGCGATGTGAGCACATTAATCCGATATTGGGTTTGGATATTTTGAGTTTTTACCCAAAACTCTAATAGACCCGCTTCCGATACAGGGTATTTACTGACAATACTGCTATTGCCTTCTGCACATAACAACGCACTCTCGCCACTATGGGGCTCAGCACCCTCAAATTGGCACCCCATGATCCAAGACCAAGGTTGTGATAAGCGGTTACCCTCAAAATCGCTAGCAAACACTAACTCATTATCCTTGGCGCTGGCGTTAACACTGGTTAACATGCCAAACAACAGCATAGAGATGACTGCAGCGGTGCGCATAAGAGCCTCTTAAAACTTAAATAACAAACGAAAAGCCAGACAAAGTGGCCCAGAATTTATCCTATCCACCTGCATTACTGTCAGTCGGTAACGGTATTTTATCGACAACACTCATACTACAGACTGAGCTCATTTTAAGCAGGGTTTAAACCAGCGAAATGTATCAGAGCCCATGCCGACACGCCAGTATTAAGTCGGTTTCAAGACTAAGATAATAACTAAACAAAAATTAGGCTTTAATCTTAAGCCGCTGCATAGCAATGAACATCCAAATGACCAATAGCGTGCTACAGGTCGCGAGCGATATCCACACACCGATCACGCCAAAAGCCCAAGCAAAACAGTAGATAATCGCAGCAATCAGTATGAGTTTTGCGCCAGTTAGAATCGATGCTTGTTTCGAACAATTAATCGCTTGGAAGAAGCTCGCCCCCACTAAAATGAGGCCTTCCATCGGCAAGCCCCAGAAATACCATCGCATGCCTTCAATCGCGACGGGCGTAAGGCTTGGGTTATCACCGGCAAACAGGTACACCAACCATTCAGGGCGGGAATAAATCAACACTAGACCGAGTGCGGCGGTGAGTAGGGTCATGCCAAAGGCAATATTGCGTGCCTGTTTAACCCTATCGAAGCGCCCTGCTCCCGCATTAAAGCTATAAATCGGCTGAGTACCGAGGGCAATCCCCTCAAAAATCAGGTAGAAAAACGCTTCGGTATAACTGACCACCCCGTATGCTGCCACATGCAAAGGGCCACCAACCCATAAAAATGCGGTGTTATGCAGAGTCAATACAATCGACAGATACAGATTCATTAAAAAGCTTGGCAAACCAACACGGGCGATGTTGATGCAGTTATCAAGCTTAAGCTTCATCTGCTCTAGGTTGATTTTGAGCTGAGTGCGCGCCCCAAAAAAATGCTGCAGGCAGAGCAAGCCAGTCACAGCCTGCGACAACATGGTGGCAATCGCCGCCCCTGCTAAACCGAAGGGAAACACCACAATAAACAGCCAATCTAAAAAGGTGTTCAGCACGCCACCTAAGATCAGCACAAAGGTCACCATGGAGGGGCGACCATCGTTACGCAGCAAGGTGGTAAATGTCATTGAGATAATAGGGAAATGACATAAGGCAAAATACCAAAACAGGTATTCATTAGCATTTTCGAGTATTTCTCCCTCAGCGCCGAGGGCGATTAAAATATCTCGCGAAAAAATCCCGCCGATTAAGGCAAAAAATGCCCCTGCCAGTAAACACAAGCTAAAGGCGTTGCCGAGCAACTTACGCGCCTTGGCGACATTACCTTGCCCCAAGTTAATCGAGACTAACGCGGCACTGCCCATGCCAATCATGGCACCGACGGCGTAGAGAATCGCGCCCACGGGATAAGCCAGCATCATGCCAGCAAGCCCCGTTTCACCGAGATAATGGCCGACGAAGATACCATCAATGGTGACATATACCCCAGTCACCAGCATGGAGGCGATTGTTGGAATGGTATAGCGCCAGAAAAGCTTCGAAATCGGCTCTTGCAGCAGGCGTTGATCCGTTGCGCTATGGGAAACAGCAGTCATAACCAAATCTCACAAAAATAAAGGCAGGGTGCGCACTCAGATTGTTCTAGCGGTATTCACTTAGATAAATAGAATGATGAACAAAAATGCGGCAATGGATTGTACCTAAATTTTACTTTAATACCAAACCCGATTAGCAGGATAAATTTATAACAAAAACTAATCTACACAATATCTTACTGATGGCACACTTTTACCAACCCATCACGACAAATAAAACACTACTCAATAACAGATGTGGCGAAACTCATCATTTTTCACTACTTTTTTGGTATTTACCCCTTAATTAGGTAAAGTGTAGGTTTATATTGCCCGAAATGAGTTAATTATCGAGGCATTATTTGTCTCTGCAATTTAGCTAACCATTTAATTAATAATGAATTAGTGAAATTAAAGTCAATAACAATAATAAAGGGAAGGACATGAGTCACAATAGTCCAAATGCAGAGAATGATCTGCGCGAAGTCAAACAATTAGGTATGTGGGCCTCCATCACTAGCCTAAGTTATATTTTTTGGTTAGTGGGCGGCATGGAGTTGGTCGAGCGTATTGCCTATTACGGTGTCAAAGCCAGTGCGGGCTTATACGCCAAAGCGCCTGAATCGGCTGGCGGTCTGGGGATCAGCCTCAGCGACTATGGCATTATTATTTCGCTCTGGGCGATTATGCAAACATTTGTACCCGTCTTTACTGGCGGGATTTCCGACCGGGTCGGCTACAAGGAAACCATTTTCGGCTCGACCGTGATTAAAATCATGGGCTACCTGACTATGGCGTTCTTCCCTACCTTTTGGGGCTTTTTATCGGGGGCACTGCTACTCGCCATCGGCACGGGTATCTTTAAACCCGGTATTCAAGGCACCTTAGTGCTCTCCACCAATCGCAATAACACCTCCATGGCTTGGGGGATATTTTACCAAGTCGTGAATATCGGTGGATTTTTAGGGCCACTCGTTGCCGTGCATATGCGCCAGCTTTCTTGGGATAATGTGTTTTATGCCTGCGCTGCAATTATCTCGCTAAACTTCCTGTTTTTATTGACATATACCGAGCCAGGAAAGGCCGAGCGCCTCATCCGTAATCAGCAAATTAAATCAGGTGAAGTCAAACAAGAGTCCCTATGGCGCGACGCTTGGCATGAGCTTAAAAAGCCAATTGTGATCTATTACATGCTGGTATTTTCAGGTTTTTGGTTCTTGTTTAATGCGCTGTTTGATGTACTACCGATTCATATTTCCGAGTGGGTCGATACCAGTGTGATTGTCACTTCGCTCTTTGGTAGTGAAGGCACCAGCAACGGTATTTTACAATTCTGGCTCGGATTAAATAATGAAGGCACGAAAGTGATGCCTGAGGGCATGCTTAACCTCAACGCCGGCTTGATTATGACCAGCTGCTTTTTAATTGCCGCCCTGACCGCCAAATACCGCATAACTACTGCCATGTTGATCGGCTGTTTACTCAGTATTTTAGCCTTTGTGTTTATCGGTGCCTTCCATGCGGCTTGGTTTATTGTGCTCGCCATCGTCATGTTCTCGATTGGCGAAATGATGATTAGCCCAAAGAAAAACGAATTTATGGGTAACATTGCCCCCGAAGGTAAAAAAGCCATGTACCTTGGCTTTGTGATGCTACCTCAAGGGATTGGTTGGGGCTTAGAAGGTTATTTTGGCCCAAAACTCTATGAGATTTTCGCCTCGAAAGAGTTGTTCTCACGCGACTTATTACTCGAGCGCGGCATGAGCGCAACGGATGTGAATGCCATTCCGCAGGGTGAAGCTTTTACCACCTTAGTCAGCTTTACTGGCGAAAACGCCCATGACCTCACTCAGCTGCTCTACCACAGCCACAATATTGGTATGGCTTGGTATATTATTGCGGCGATTGGTACTATTTCGGCGGTGGGTATTTATTTCTATGGTAAGTGGTTACTGACGCTGCAACGTGCGCAGCAGGCAGCGAACTAATACCTTAACTACGTTATCTAAGCCGCTAATTAATTCCAATTAAAAAGTGAGTGTGCATGCACTCACTTTTTATTTAACGGCCTTGATACGCGACTAAGTCATTAAATCTAGTCATTAAATCTAGCCTTAAAAACCCGCTAACAGTTCGACCTCAAATTGTTCAGCCGATAGCGCTAATCCTAAAACGTCACATTGTGCCTGTAACTGTGCAAGCTCCTTATCAACCGCTGATAAGGTCAAGGTATTATCATCCAGCAAATACACTTGGCGTAAACTGGTGAAGTAAAACAGCAATGTAATCAACGCATTTATATCATTACCCGCAGCTGCTGCTTTGACTTTAGCCAGCTTGCGATAAATGCGATTTTGCAGTTGCTTTAACTGCCACACATAATAAATCTCTTTAAAAAAGGGCTGAGTTTTTAGCTGATAGACAATGGCACTACAAAGTAATACCGCCAAAATCACCCCGAGTAAATTCCAGTGGAAATTTCCTGTAGGCTCACCGGGTAAAGCCTCAACGCCAAAGAGCGCAATTAATCCAGCCCCAAAGCCAAGGGAGCAAACGATCAAGGCCAACACTAAGGCCACCATAAACAGGTTCATATTGCTACGATAAAGGGATTTATCAATTTGCTGTAACTTCATGGGTTCTCTTTTAATCAAAATACGCATTGGCGGCGCAGCATAACCCAGTTTGCTTGAGCTTGCCTGAATAATATAAGTCTTCCGCCATCACACCAACCACAAAGGATACAATTTGAAACAAATATGGTTAAGGATTTATATTATAAAATTACCAATCTTTTTATTTAGTTATCTTCCGGTTATTGAGGCACGGTTATCCGCATTAATGACAGGTACGTGCAGATAGGGATCTAAATCAGTGTACAATTTGCTGATATTCAAAGTACGTAACGATTTATTTAACAAACTCCCCTTACTTGCACCACATTCCACTTGGAATGAAGCAACCATCACAGGAATGAAATGGCATTAAAGAACACCTTGCGAAGGTTAGTTTTGCTCACCCTCATTTGCTTAGTCGCCCCTATAAAAGCAGAGGAACTCTTTGCGGTGGGGACTCGTTTTAGCCAAATTTTTGAACAAAAACCGAACGGCGAATACATCGGTTTAGGGGTAGATATACTCAATCGTTTTGCCCAGCAACAAAAAGTGACCATTCATTATCAAATAGCGCCTTGGCGCCGAGCGCAATCTATGGTCGAGCGCGGCCAAGCAGATATTTTAATTGGCCCCTATTTTTCGGAAGAACGGCAAAAGCACTTAGCCTTCTCGGCCCAACCCTTTTATCGCGATGAAATCGTTTTTTATGCCAGAGTCAATCATCCCACGCCTTGGGATGGTAGTTATGCCAGTATCCATGGATTAAGAATTGGCAAAATGCAAGGCTGGAGTTACGGCTATTTGTTTAACGAACGCACCAAAACGCTCACAATTAATGAATTTGCAGATCTCAAAAGTGGTATTGAACGCTTATCCCGTGGCGATCTCGATTTGCTTGCCACCAACATACGCAATACTCAAGCGGTGCTCGCACAAATCAAAATTCCACAGGCAATCACACCTATAATGCCAAGAATTGATATCCAAGATGGCTTTATGGCCTTTCCAAAAGACGTAAAATTTCAACCACTTCAACAACGTTTCGATCTATTTATGCAACATATGGTTGAGACAGGCGAATTGGCTACACTGGCAAAAATACGTGGCGTTACCATTCCCACCTCAATGCTCACCGATTAATCCCCTTCAATTAACCGGCTAAACATTCCATTAAGGCCAGTTCAATGTGGTCCCAATCCAGCTCTTGGGTTGCAATCATTTCGAGCCGAGAATCAACACAATCATCAAGTTCAGTGACAGTCATATCCCCACTGCTCCAATTGATCCCTGCAATACCATCGCTGGTAATCATCACCGCTTTTAAACGCAGTAAAGTAGGACTTGTTTGGGTCTGGAGGGTAATAAATTGCATTAATTTATCAAAATCAAACTCTTGCATAGGTTCAAATACCCAGCCGCAGCTAAAACAGCCCTCCCCCTGATTTTGCTTACGTACTATGCCACGCGCATCAAACTGGTAGACCAGCTCGCTTGCCTCCTCGGTAAACAGCCCCTGCAAACCCAAAGTGTCGGCAGTGTTACGCAACACACTCCGAGATTGGCTCGATGCGTTAATGCTAGCGGCTAGGTTAATGGCCGGTTTAGGTAAATCACGGCGGGGTTGCTTAAGGAGCTCAAGTAATTGAGCCGATAAGCCTTGAGGCAAACTATGCTCCACCACTGGCGTATTATCGAGTTGTAAGGCATTGAGATAATGAGTTAATTCCTGAGCTAATTGCCTGCCCTGCAATACCTCAAACTCAGGATATAAATCGGTTTTGGTCGCAACAATCACATCGGCTACTTGCAACTGCTGCACAAAATTATCATGTCCGCGGTAGCGTTCATCCATTAATTTACGGGCATCGATTAGGCATAAAGTGCTTTGAAGGCGGATAACATGTTGATAATGGGGCGCACTGAGGACTTTAATAATTTCATTAGGGTGCCCAAGTCCCGTAGGTTCAATCAGCAAGCGATCAGGCTTAGCACGGGCGATCAGTTGATTGATTGCCACTTGCGTGGGTACGCCCGCCGCGCAGCACATGCAGCCCCCCGCAACTTCACGAATCTGCACCCCACTGTTGTTTGCCTCTAAGAGGCCCGCATCGATACCGACTTCACCAAATTCATTGACTAATATCGCCCAAGTTTCGCCCTCAGGTTTAGTCTTCAAAAGTTGTTTTATAAGCGTTGTTTTACCGACACCTAAAAAACCTGTGATGATATTGGTGGGAATGGCTTTGACGATCATGGACAACACTCGCAGGGTAACGGGCAACGTTTAGGGGCATTCGAGTGTAGGGATATTCTAGTTAAAGCTCAACAAAAAGCGCGCCTTGGGCGCGCTGCGTACTGCACTATTTTACTTTATTGCCGCCCTGCGGCTTTCCACCAGAACGCTGAGTTTGAAATGGGCTAAATTTCGCCTTATCTTTTGAATACTTACCCTCGCGGGTAGGAGATTTTCTTGCTCTAGCTTGGCTCTCACTCGACTTTCCAGCAGCACTGACTTTGCCAATAGTGCGATCTTTTGGTGCTTTATAACTCCATTTAGTTTTAGTGGTTGCCGCGGGAGCATCGCGGTAACGTGCAGGCAGTGGCGTGCCCTCCTCGTAACCAGGCTGCACGGTGACAGGGAGTTGCTGACCAATTAAAGCTTCAATTTCTGCGAGCATTTCATCATCTGCTGGGCTGACAAATGAAATCGCTCGACCTGACAGGCCCGCACGACCAGTGCGGCCAATACGATGGACATAATCTTCCGCGAGGAAAGGCAACTCTAGGTTTATCACTAAGGGCAGCGCCTGAATATCAAGCCCGCGGGCCGCCACATCGGTTGCCACCAACACGCGCAGTTTTCCGGCTTTAAAATCATCGAGCACACGATTACGCGCCCCTTGGGTTTTATCCCCATGAAACACGCCCGCGCTGATCCCATCGAGTGTTAACTCCTGCAATAAATGCTCAGCGCATTCCTTAGTACTGGCGAACACCAACACTTGGCGCCAATTATTGCGCCCCACCAGCTCAGATAATAACTCTGCTTTGCGGCGCTTATCGACCCGATACACTAGCTGTTCTACGGTCGATGCCGTGGTATTTTCGGCAACATTAACCCATTCAGGTTGATTGAGCATCTTATGGGAGAGTTGCTTCACCGCATCGCTATAGGTGGCTGAAAACAACATCGTTTGATGTACTGGGGCAATAAGGCGCTTCACCTTTTCAATGTCGCGTACAAAGCCTAAATCGAGCATACGATCCGCTTCGTCGACCACTAAGGTCGTTACACTGGACAGGTCTAAATTGAACTGACCAATAATATCGAATAGTCGCCCTGGCGTTGCGACGAGGATATCGACGCCCTGCTCGACGCCTTTACGCTGCGGATTCATATTCGCACCGCCATAAACCGCTAAGGTTTTAAGGGGCAAAAACTGGCTATATTTTTGAATATTCGCACAAACTTGAATTGCCAACTCACGGGTTGGCGTCATCACTAAGGCGCGCAGCAAGGGTTTATCGGCAGGCTGGGCAGCAAGTTGCTCAAGCACGGGCAAGGCGAAGGAAGCGGTTTTACCTGTTCCAGTCTGAGCACAGGCCATAATATCCTTCCCCGTTAAGGCGAGAGGAATAACCTGTTGTTGCACTTGAGTGAGTTGCTGATAGCCACACTCAGTTATCGCATTAAAAATAGGTGAAGATAAGCCGAGTGTGTCAAATTTCATAGGAACTCTTAGGTGTTAGTCGGTGGAATTGCTCAATGCGCAGCAAAAAAGTGACGAATCGAAGAGATGACTTATTGTACTCTTCAACATTATTAATTTTCTGCATCATGCCCTTAAATGGGGCCGCGGAGTCTAGCAAAATTCGCGGCGGATTTATAGGCAAAACGTCGCACGCCTGATAAACCTTTCTCGCCTAGGTGTTTATGTCAGCAAATACTTGCTGGCAAACTCACTGGCACTGACGGGTTTAGAGAATAAATAACCTTGGCCATAGTCGCAGCCTGCATTGAGCAACACCTGCCGCTGTGCCTCGGTTTCAACCCCTTCGGCGATGACTTTCATGCCCAATTTATGGGCCATCACAATGATGGCTTCACACAAGGTGTGGTCATTTTCATCCGTATCAATATGACGGGTAAATGATTGATCTATTTTCAAATAGTCGATATCGAATTTCTTCAAATAGGCCAGTGATGAATACCCGGTACCAAAGTCATCTAAGGAAACTTGCACGCCCGCATCCCGATAGGCTAACAATTTTTCGGTCACGCCCATGCTAGCATCAAGCAATAGCCCCTCGGTAATTTCCACACAAACGCCAGTACCAGTGACATCTAACTGCTGCAGTAATTCAAGCCAATTGTGTAACAGTGTGCCCTCGTCACGGAACTGTATAGGCGATTTGTTAACACTGATCTGAATTTCCACGCCCAACGTCTTGCGCCACTGGGCGCTTTGGCGTGCTGCTTGTTCAAATACCCAGTTACCGATTTCAACAATCAGCCCTGTATCTTCAGCAACGGGAATAAATTCTGCTGGCGATACAGAGCCGCGCTCCGGATGGAACCAGCGCAATAAGGCTTCTGCCTTAGCCACTTCACCAGTCGCCATCGCTACTATCGGTTGATAATGCAGTTCAAATTCTTTATTCAGCACGGCTTGACGGAGATCGTGAATTAATCGCATGCGGTACTTAGCGTATTCCTGCATCGAAGGCGTGAAATAGTTAAACCGATTGCGGCCTTGATCTTTTGCCGCATACATAGCCTGATCCGCATGTTTAAGTAAACCTTCAATACTGGTCGAATCATCGGGGTAAAGCGTGATACCAATACTGGCGCTAATATAAGCAGTTTCTTCACCGAGCAGATAGGGCTCGGCAATACGCCTTAAAATATGTTCGGCAACTCGCTCAATCCCCTTATGATCAGCCATAGCACTTAATACTACGGTAAACTCATCACCGCCAAGTCGCGCCACTACATCGGCATCCCGCACACAGGATTTTAAGCGACTGGCGGTTTCTATCAGTAATTGATCCCCCATGGCGTGACCTAAGGTATCGTTAACCTCTTTAAAGTAATCGAGATCGAGGAACATCAGCGCAAAGTGATTGCGATTACGGTCGGCATTCTTGATTTCGGCACTTAAATATTCGAGCAACATGCGTCGATTAGGCAGGCCAGTCAAGGTATCGTAGTTGGCTTGTTTCCAGATTAAATGTTCACTTTGTTTTTTATCGGTAATATCAGAAAAAAGCGCAACACGACGATAAGGCAAACCCTCGGCATTATTAATCGTATTAATGGTTAGCCAAATGACATACTCTTCATTATTCTTACGCCGTTGGCGCATTTCACCCTGCCACTCGCCTTTTTCGCGAATGTCATTATTCATGCGCTGATAAAAATCGTGACCATTAAGGTCGCAATACATCATACGAATATGCTGTCCACGAATTTCAGACTCGCTATAGCCAGTGATATCGGTAAATGCGGCGTTTACGGTAATAATCACTCCGTTTTCATCGAGTACACTCATGGCTTCGGAGCTATTGTTATAAACTAACGCAGAGAGTTTTAAAGACTCTTCAATCAACTTAGCATCGGTGATATCGGTATAAGTACCGCACATTCTGAGCGCATTGTTATTGGCATCACGGCTCACCACTTTACCGGTATCTAAAATCCAGCGGATGTCGCGGTTAAGGGTTTTTAAGCGATATTCCATCTTATGTTGCGGCGTTTCGCCACGAATATGGGCCTCGATAGAATGCAATACTTTGGGCCTATCCTCAGCCACTATCGAGTCCATCCATTGGCGACTATTGGCATTGAGCATATCGATATCGCAACCTAAAATATCGGCACTGCGGGCATTTCGCTCGATATGGTCATTACGAATATCCCAGTCCCATACCCCAAGATCGCTACTGCTCAATACCAACTCAAGTTGCTCACGACTGGCGAGCACCTCCATGTCAGCTAATGTTTGCGCCGTGACATCCAAAAAGCCTGCAATCACTAATAATACCTGATGATTTGCGCGCTTACAGGCTACTGTCATATGGGTGTAAACAATCGAGTTATCCTTGGCAATAAAGCGTTTATCTAATTCGTAATTATCGATTTTGCCTTCAAGCATTAGCTCAAACTTTAATAGATCAGCTTCAACATCACCGGGGTGAGTAAGCTGCTTCCAAGTCATATGCAGCAACTCATCCTCTGAGTATTTAAGCATCTGGCATAACCTTGGATTCACCTTGATCCACTTTTGATCGACGCCAGTAATGGCAATCCCAATATTGCCGACGTTAAATTGGCTGCGGAATAAAAAATCATCTTGCAGGCGAATTTGCTCGTCCCGCTCTAGCTCAAAACGGCGAGATAGCAAAAGACTTAGCAGCCAGGTAGCAAGGGGATAAATCAATAATATTGGTAAGGCGATTTTCGACAATACGGGCAATGCAAGCTGGTTAGGCAGCAGAAAAAACCATGACAACATCACTAAATGCACTAAAAAAGCAAAACCAAAGACTTCTTTACCGGAAATATTGGCAAGATAGGACTTACGATAATGCCGCCATATCACACCGATAAGACCGGAACTGATAATTACGCCAACGCCAACCCACATGGCGACACCGCCAATACTGAGTCGGTACAGCGAAGTGATAACAACGGCAATCGCCGTCGGCAAACCACCAAAAAACAGGCCCGAAACACACAAGAGTACAGAGCGGGTATCGAAGATAATACCGGGTTCGTACATCCATGGGGTGCTCATAATCGCGACACCAATGCCACCGATAAATAAGCCAATCCCCAGCCGCCATAGTAAAAAATACTGCCGCTGATGCTTTTTAGGAATCGCATCGTACAAAAACACTAAGGCGAGCAGTAACGCTGCATTTTGTACTAAGGGTAAGAAAATGCTTTTATCCATGGATGTGGAAGCAACTCCAAAAATGAGGAAATGGTCTATCTTACGAAAACTCTCCCCCAAAAGTGTAGCAGAATTGCTTACAAATCATGATCTAATTACATGGGGTAATTCACAAAATGTTGTAAAGTTGTTTCTTGTAATCAAAGGCGATGCTATGCCAATCGAAGCGCCGCGCTTTCGCCTTGCGTTTTAATTGCGTCCAATCACGCGTATTAAATTTATCGAGTGCTTCAGCCAGCTTTGCCAGCATAGCCTCGCCCTGGCTTTTGATATCTTCGCCATAAAACACAAAACCATCGATATTGTCCTCGACCGTATCCCTTAATCCGCCCACGCCATGTACTAAGCAAGGCTGACCGCTACGCATGGCGAGCATTTGGCTAATACCACAGGGCTCAAAAGAACTCGGCATCAGGAACAAATCACCCACTTGATAAAGACACTGGGAGAGTTCCTCATGGTATCCCTGCAGAAATACAAAATGGGCATACTTAGCCGCAAGGGTTTGAAAAAACAGCCCTATCTCTGGGTCGCCGCTGCCAAGCAGCACAAATAGCGCCTTGGGCTGCGTCAGCTGCAACTGTTGCAGTAATGTCTCTAATACCGATAAGCCAGAAGGTAAAATATGGCGCAGGATCAATACTTTTTGATCGGTAAGCCGACCAACAGACGTCAACAGAAAGTTCGGGAACTCCCCCACAGAGGCTTGGCGCCACAGGGCTTGCAGCCGCGTAAAAGCAATCATATCGACGCCACTCACCTGAGTTCGCCCACCCTGCCACTGGGCTAAAGCTGACTCGATGCAACTCAGTAGCTTCGTAAAATCCGTTAATTCCATACGTTCGAGGGAGGTTTGAGCTAAAGCCTCTGGGTATTCGCAACCGTTTAAAATCCCCAGTACTCGACCTTGATCAGCTTTATGTTGCAAATCGGCCTCAAGCCCTTCTCCACCGAAAAAGCCCAACTCTGGGCGAGAGGGAAGCAAGACTTCCTTCGCGTAGGTAGGTGAGACTAAATGCACCCTATCCGCCAGCCTAATCCCCATCCGCATCGGATTAATGCAATGGGGATAACGGGGGTCGATATTCTGGGCGCGTTGGCCCTCATCCAACTGGGCAAATAAGTGAGGAAACCAAGCCGCAAAGCTTGACGTATCATGGCTCAGCGGCCTAATGCCCTGCAGGGCAAGATTATGAATCGAAAACACACATTCTATGCTTTTTAACGCTTGATACTCAGGCGCCAGCGCTCGCAGCATGGCTAAACATCCCGTGTGCCAGTCATGCAGATGTAAAAGCTCAGGCATAGGCACAAGCCCTGCCACTAAGGTCTTGGCTACGCTTGCACACAACAGCGCAAACTTAGTCGCATCATCGGCAAAGGGGCGATCACTTGTGCCTTGGCTATAAATCTGCCCGGGGCTCGATTGCCAGAGCCCATGCTCGAGCAAGTAAATATTGGCGCCCAGCACCTTGGGGTGCGCCAGCCAATACAACTTAATCGGCTCCTGTCGCCCGGCAAAACTCACCTCAAACTCATGGATAAGTTTGGCGTCAAAGCCCGTTAAAAATCCGTAGCTTGGCATAATGACATCAGCTTGGATCTCAACCCCCGCCAGCGCTTGGGGCAAGTCACGGATCACATCCGCCATGCCGCCCACTTTCGCCCCTTTCAGCGCCCCATTTTCCGCCGCGACCATTAATATGCGTTTCACCTAACTTCATACTCCAACAGGGTTAATATTCAAGCTAATTAATGGGTTTACCTTACTCGTAGCCCACCGGCAGCCCTAACATATCGCGGGTGACTAAGGTAATGCCTTTCTCGGACACCCTAAAGCCTTTTGCCCTGTCATGGTCGTGGTTATAACCGATCACTGTGCCTTCGGGGATAATACAACCCCTATCGATGATGGCGTTTTTAATCTTGCAGTGGCGCAGCACCACCACATCGGGCAGCACGACTGAATCCTCAACCACTGAGTAAGAACAAACCCGCACCTCGTTAAACAGCACGCTGCGACGCACGGTCGCGCCCGAGATAATGCAGCCGCCGGAAATAATCGAATCCACCGCCATGCCGCGTCTATCGTCATCGTCGAACACAAATTTAGCGGGAGGTAATTGCTCCTGATAAGTCCAAATCGGCCATTTGGCATCGTAGAGGTTTAAGGCAGGCGTGGGCGATAGCAATTCCATATTGGCCTGCCAAAAAGAATCCAAGGTGCCCACATCGCGCCAATAGGCTTGCTCATTCGGGAAGGCGCTCTTAAAGGGATAGGCAAACACTTTATGTTTTTCGATGATCGAGGGAATAATGTCTTTGCCAAAATCCCGATCGGAATTGGCGTTTTGCGCGTCTTTCTTCAACTGTTCGAACAAAAACTCAGTGTTAAACACATAGTTGCCCATCGAGGCGAGGCACTTCTCTGGATTGCCTGGGGAATGTTTAGGGTATTTAGGTTTTTCTTCAAAGCCTAGGATGCGCATCTCGTCATCGACTTCCATCACCCCAAATGCGCCCGCGGCTTCGGCCACGGGCACCTCAAGGCAGGAGACTGTCATATCGGCGCCGGATTCGGCATGGGCGGCCAGTAAGCCAGCATAATCCATGCGATACACATGGTCACCCGAGAGCACCATCACGTACTTAGGCAACTCATGGCGGATGATGTCGATATTTTGGAATACCGCATCGGCCGTGCCTTGATACCAATTCTCAGAGTAACGTTGTGAGGCGGGCAGAATTTCCACCGACTCACCTAATTCCTTTTTAAAGTGGCCCCAACCGCGCATCACGTGGCGAATTAACGAGTGCGACTTATATTGGGTCACCACCCCAACACGGCGGATCCCCGAGTTGATGCAATTCGACAGCGGAAAATCGATGATCCTAAACTTGCCCCCGAAATACAGCGCGGGTTTAGCGCGCCAGTCGGTGAGTTCATGTAAACGCGAGCCTCGGCCACCAGCCAGAATCAATGCATAGGTTTCACGAGTTAAATTACTGATATAACGTACATTAGACATAGGCTCTACTCCCCAAATAGCACATCAGTGCCGATTGCTTCACAACCACTCTTCCCTGCCGCCCTAAGGCCGCAGCATTGCATACAACTGCGTATTCCTTCGCTCATTAACGACTCCCTTACAGTTTCCAAATTTCATCCCGATAGCCTGCAATCGTCACATCACTGGAGAAGCGACCACTGGCCGCCGTGTTGCGAATGCTCATTTGCGTCCACTTTTTCGGATCTTTATAAGCCTTAGCCACAGCCTCTTGGGCGAGGCGATAACTATCGAAATCCGCCGCAGTCATCCACTGGTCGTCCGCGCTTTCAATCGAGGCGATAATCGGGTCGAAAATTCCCGGTTCCAGTAGGTTAAAATGGCCGCTCTTCAGTAAGGCCATGACTTCGGATAAGGCGTGGGACTCGGCGATAATGCGCTGAGGTTGGTAATCACAGCGCATTTGGGCCACTTGATCGGCGTTGAGGCCAAAGAGGAAGAAGTTATCCTCGCCTACCTCTTCGAGCATCTCGATATTGGCGCCATCTAAGGTGCCTATGGTGAGTGCCCCGTTCATCATAAACTTCATATTGCCCGTGCCAGAGGCCTCCTTACCCGCGGTGGAGATTTGTTCGGAGACATCGGTGCCGGGGCAGATTTTTTCCATCGCACTGACGTTGTAATTGGGCAGAAACGCAAAGCGCAGATAAGGCGCCACCACAGGATCGCAATTGACCATATGGGCAACATTACTGGCGAGTTTGATGATGAGCTTCGCCATAAAGTAACCGGGTGCAGCCTTGCCACCGATCAGCACGCAGCGTGGCACCAGATGCTCTGTATGCCCCTGCTGGATTTGATGGTAAAGATGAATAACATGCAGAATATTGAGTAGCTGACGCTTGTACTCGTGGATCCGCTTGACCTGCACATCAAACAGCATTGAAGGGTCAAACTCGACGCCACATTCCTTAGCAATCATCTTGGCCAGCACCGCCTTGTTGGCTTGCTTCACATCACGCCACTTTTGGATAAAGCTGGCGTCCTGGGTTAAGGCATTGAGTGCCGTCAGTTGGCTTAAGTCCGTCACCCAACCTTTGCCTAAATGGTTGGTTAACAGTTTGGCGAGTGAAGGATTGCAGTGGGCTAACCAACGCCTTGGCGTCACCCCGTTAGTGCGATTGTTAAACTTCTGCGGCCACAGGCTATAAAAATCCTTAAACAGGCCCGACTTTAACAATTGGGTATGTAATCCAGCGACACCGTTCACCGAAAAGCTGGCCACGATGGCTAAATAGGCCATGCGGACGTGTGGATCGGGGCCATCTTGAATAATCGACATGCTGGCCAGTTTGGCACCATCCCCTGGCCAGTGGTGGGCAACTAAATCGAGGTATCTGGCGTTGATTTCATAGATGATTTCTAAAATACGCGGCAGCATCAATGCCATCATACGCACAGGCCAGCGCTCTAATGCCTCGGGTAGCAGCGTATGATTGGTATAAGCAATGGTTTGACTGGTGATCGACCAAGCGGCATCCCATTCGAGGCCATATTCATCCACCAGCAGCCGCATTAACTCGGGGACCGCAATACTGGGATGAGTGTCATTCAATTGCATCACATTTTTTTCAGCAAAATGAGTGAAATCATTGCCATGGTGATGTACCCAACGTTTTAAAATTGCCTGTAAGCTAGCGGAAGACAAAAAATATTGCTGACGCAGCCGCAGCTCCTTACCGTTTTCGCTGGCATCGTTGGGGTAAAGCACCATAGTGATCTGCTCGGCGAGGTTTTTACGCGCCACGGCCTCTGTGTAATCGCCTTGGTTAAATTCTGCTAAGTCAAAATCATCCGTCGCTTCGGCCTTCCAGAGTCTTAAGCTATTCACGCGACCATTGCGATAGCCAGGAACAGGCATATCGTAGGCAACAGCGAGCACATCTTGGGTATCGACCCAAATCATGTGCCTGCGCCCTTGTTTATCGACATAGGATTCGGTGTGACCAAAGAACTTTACCGTCACATTATGGTGCGGAACACGCACCTCCCAAGGGTTGCCCTCACGTAACCAGCGATCAGGGCGCTCAACCTGATAACCATCAACTATCTTTTGGGCGAACATGCCGTATTCGTAACGAATGCCATACCCAGTCACGGATAAGTCCATGCTGGCGCAACTATCGAGAAAACAAGCTGCAAGCCGCCCAAGGCCACCATTGCCTAAGCCCGCGTCATGTTCGGCCTCTTCTATCTCCTCGAGTGAAACAGAGTAATGGCTTAACGCCTCGCGGCTATCTTGCTCTAACTCTAAGTTTAACAAGGCATTGCCCAGTGTCCTGCCCATTAAAAACTCGAGTGACAAATAGGCCACTTGTTTGTTGTCGTAACAGCTATCTTTGATGCGCGTCTCACGCCAATCATCCAGCATTTGCTCTTTTACGCTGAGAGCCAGCGCTTGAAATAATTCACCACGCGCCCCTTCGCCGCGGCTTAATCCATAGCGAACATGGCGAGTAAAAGAAGCGGGTAAGGCATCACAGGGCTCGCAGGGTTCGGGTGCTATTTTGCTCTTACTTTCAACCGTCTTTGTTGAACGTTTTTTGGGAGTAACGCCGCTGGTATTTGGGCTCAGCTCACTGTTATGACTCATAGTTAATTCCTTATAAAATCAGCATGAAACAGCATAAGACTGCGATCCTGTAGCAAGTACCGCGTCGGTGAGGACTGAGCATCCAGCGGCTCAGTGGGAGTTAAAAATTGTGGGTCCGTTTGGGTATGCAGCAGGCATTGCCACGGCCCTAAACCGTCAAAAACCGGCAGGGTAAAGGCCAAAGGGTGCTCATCAGCATTAACCATCAACAGCAGTGCTTGAAGGTTGTCACCCTGAGTCTGCGGCTGAGTGGCGGTTAAATTACCTGATAACACCACACTAAGACTGCGCCCAATGGACTCGCTCCACAGGCTTTTACTCATGGGCTCCCCTTGACGACTAAACCAATCCAGCCTCACCCCCGTTGGGGTTGAGACAGGGCTTGCCGCTTGGATTGCAGATGCCTCAGGCGACCAATTGAAGGCATTGGCCACTAGCTGCTCATGGATAAAACGTTTGGCGCACAGCAGCGGGAAGCGTTTACGCAAGGCAATGAGCTGTGAGGTGAAATTCAGCAATGAGCTATCCATGCCATCCGCTGACCAATCGAACCAATTCAAGGGGTTATCTTGGCAATAGGCGTTATTATTCCCGCCTTGGGTGCGGCCCGCCTCATCACCACTGAGTAACATAGGCACTCCTTGGGAGAGAAATAGCGTGGTCAATAGATTGCGTTGCTGGCGGGCGCGCAGCGCAAGAATGGTGGCATCCTCAGTGTCGCCCTCTACCCCATAGTGATAGCTGAAGTTCTCATGGTGGCCGTCGCGGTTTTCTTCACCGTTGGCCCAATTGTGCCGCTCGCAATAACTCACTAAATCTTTGAGGGTAAAACCATCGTGACTGGTTAAAAAGTTGATACTGGCGGCAGGAGGCCGGCCGCTATGCTCAAAGAAATCCCCCGAGCCATGAAAACGCCGCGCAAACTCGGGCAACATGCCGTGATCGCCGCGCCAAAAACGCCGCATGGTGTCGCGGTATCTGTCATTCCACTCGCTAAAAGCCACCGGGAAATTGCCGAGCTGGTACCCACCAGGGCCAATATCCCAAGGCTCGGCAATCAGCTTCACCCGGCATAACACAGGGTCTTGCAGCAGCGCATCAAAAAAACCGCTACCTGGGTCAAATCCATAGGCTTCACGGCCAAGGCAGGCGGCTAAATCGAAACGAAAACCATCGACGCCCATCACTTCGACCCAGTAACGCAGCGAATCTAACACCAACTGCAACATGCGCGGATGGTTGAGGTTTAAGGTATTACCGCAGCCAGTATCATTGATATAAAAGCGTTTATCATTTGGATGCAGGCGGTAATAACTCAGATTGTCGATACCGCGAAAGCTAAAGGTCGGCCCGAGGCGACTGCCCTCGGCGCTGTGGTTATAGACCACATCGAGAATGACTTCGATACCCGCGCCGTGCAGCGCATCCACCATGTTACGAAACTCAGCGATATCCTCAATCGAGAGATAACTCGGCTCAGGCGCAAAAAAGCCAATGCTGTTGTAACCCCAATAGTTAGATAGCTGTTTTTCAAGCAAAAATGGCTCGGAGAAGAATGTCTGAACCGGCAGTAACTCGACGCAATTTACGCCGAGATTAACTAAGTAATCTATCGCCGCCTTCGATGCTAGCCCTGCAAAGGTGCCTCGCAGCGGTGCATCTATCTCAGGGTGCAGTGCGGTAAAACCCTTTATGTGCATCTCATAGATAATGCACTGCTCAAGCGGTAGTGGCTCACGCTTACTTGTAAGAGGCCGAATAGTATGCGCCTTAGCGGCATTAAAAAGAGGTCGAGTATCGACCACTTTGCATTTGGGGACAAAAGCTGCGTTATCTAAGGTGCTGAAAGATAAGTCTTCATTAGGACTATCTATCTCATAGCCAAAGTTGGCGATATGGTGGTGATAACGCCCCACGAGCTGGCGCGCGTAAGGGTCTAACAATAATTTGTGTGGATTAAATCTGTGGCCTAATTGCGGCTCGTAAGGACCATAGACACGGTAGCCATAAAGCTGGCCAGCACTCAGCCCATGCACATACAAATGCCAGATTTGCTGGGTCTGCTCCGTCAAGGCGATGCGCTGAATTTCCACCTCGCCTTGGGCATCAAACAGACATAACTCCACCCCTGTGGCATGGGCCGAAAACAGGGCGAAATTCACCCCGCCATCATCGACCGTCGCCCCAAAGGGAAAAGGCTGCCCCGCACTTAGGTTAAAGGCGGTTGAGCCATCAGCATTTACAGGCACAGGATTCGTCATAGGCTAACATCTCTATCGGGCGCATCCATCGCTGGCCCGAGGATTAAGCAACCCAGAGGCGGCACAGTGATCAACGCGCTCGACGCCATACCCTGCCAAGGTAAATCTTCGGCAATCACCTTGCCCGCATTACCCTGATTACTGCCGCCATAGAGATGGCTGTCGCTATTGAGGTACTCACAGAAATCCCCGCCTTGGGGCAAGCCAATACGAAATCCTTGGTGCAGGGTTGGTGTCATATTCACCACAAACACTAAGGGCACATCACTGCCCTCGCCATAGCGAACAAAGCTAAAAATACTGTCGCGGCCATTGTCACAATCGAGCCAGCGAAAACCCTGCGAGTCATAGTCGAGCACGGATAAGGCGGGGAATTGGCGATAGAGCTGATTCAAATCCCGAAGCCAGCGCTGCACGCCTTGGTGAGGCTCGAAGGCGAGCAAATGCCAATCGAGGCTATGGTTATGGTTCCATTCGTCGCGCTGGGCGAACTCGCTGCCCATAAACAGTAGTTTTTTGCCCGGATGCCCCCACATAAAGCCGTAATAGGCCCTGAGGGTAGCGAATTTTTGCCAATCATCGCCGGGGATTTTATGCAGTAAAGAGCCCTTGCCGTGCACTACTTCATCGTGGCTTATCGACAGCATAAATTGCTCCGAATAGGCATACATCAAACTAAAGGTCAGCTGGTTATGGTGATACTGGCGATAGATGGGATCGCGGCCCAAGTAACTTAGGCTGTCGTTCATCCAGCCCATATTCCACTTAAAACCAAACCCCAGCCCGCCGCAATCCGTCGGCTTAGTCACACCAGCAAAGGCAGTTGACTCTTCTGCTATCATGCAAATGCCGGGGAAGGCTTGATACAAGCGTTGATTCAACATTTGCAGAAAATGAATCGCCTCTAAATTCTCCCGTCCGCCATAGGCATTGGGCAGCCATTGCCCAGGTTCGCGGCTGTAGTCGAGGTACAACATGGATGACACCGCATCGAGCCTTAGGCCATCGAGGTGAAATTCCCGCAGCCAATAACAGGCATTGCTGAGCAGAAAACTGCGCACCTCACCGCGGTCGTAGTTATAGATCAGCGTATCCCAATCGGGGTGTGTGCCTTTGCGCGGATCCTCATGTTCATAGAGGCAAGTACCATCAAAACGCACAAGGCCATGGGGATCCTTAGGGAAATGCGCTGCAACCCAATCGAGTAACACGCCAATCTCGGCCTGATGGCAGGCATCGATAAAGGCCTTTAAGCCATTAGCATCACCAAAACGATGGGTCGGCGCATACAGACCAACGGGTTGATACCCCCAAGAGCCATCGAAGGGATATTCACTGATCGGCATCAACTCGATATGGGTAAAGCCTTGCTCTTTCACATAGGGGATCAACTGCTCGATTAAGTCTTGATAATCAAAATATTGCTCACCAAACTCGCCTTTTCGGCGCCAAGAGCCTAACTGCACTTCGTAGATAGACATAGCGGCGCGATGCCAAGCCGTGCTCCCCCGTTTGTCCATCCATTGTGTATCTGCCCAAGGGTGTTGGTGTTTTTTCGGCACTATAGAGGCATTGTGCGGCGCACATTCCATTTGGGTCGCCATAGGGTCAGATTTGGCGTGACGCTCGCCATTTTGATAAATCAAATCAAACTTATAGTGCACGCCTTCGGCAACATCAGGCAGGAAAATCTCCCATAAGCCGTTGGCCAGATGTTGGCGCATCACATGGCGAGTATCATCCCAGTGATTAAAATCCCCCACCACAGAGACTCGTTTAGCATTGGGCGCCCATACGCAAAAATGCACGCCTTCGACGCTATCGACTTGGTGCCAGTTCGCACCTAAAAAGCGATAGGCCTGCTCAGAGCTTCCTTCGCCGAAGAGGTATAAATCTTCACTATTGAGGAGTGAACCAAACTGATAAGGATCGATAATATCCAGCTCGCAAAGGGGATAAGTCACCCGTAGCGCATACAAAAAGGGCTTAACCCGTCTGCCAAGTGTACCCGCAAACAGCCCTGCCTCATTGATGCGTTCAAGGCTCGCCACCTTACGGCCATCCTTAAGACTTATCACATCAACCTTTTGGGCGTTGCGTAAAAAACAGCGCACCACCAAGGCCTTGCCCTCGTTGATGCTGTGCATACCGAGCAGGGAAAACACATCCGTATATTGACCGTTTAACAGCGCGACATCGCTACCGTCATAGAAGTAAGTCTGGGCTTGAGTCATCATTTGGCTTCCATTTTTAGTCAAAGGGTATCTGTATGCGCAGCCGTTTCTGGCAAATGTCTTGCCGCAGCAATGCGTTGCAAACGCTTAGCCAGCATAGGCCTACCTGCGGCTTCACTTAGGCTAATGGGCAATCGCCGCTGCCAATTGGGGTACTCGAGCCAAGTGCCGGGGATATTCACCGCATGGCGATCCCCCAGCAAATCGCACCATTGCACGCTGTAAAGTGCGCTGTTGCCCGAGGCGCCAAAGGGCATCCACGCCGTTAATAAATCTTCAATATCAATCTGTTGAATATCTGTCTCAGCTAATAAGCCCTGGGAGATTAAGCACTGCGCGAGCTGGCGTTTTTCCTGCTCACGTCCGGCTAAGGCCTCACCTAATTGCTCGTCGGTATTGAACAGTTCGAGTTGTCGCCTCAGGTGCAAATCGCTGCCCGTCCACCAAGCGACTAAGGTCGGCACATCGTGGTTTGCCAGCATCATCAAACTCTGGAACTTATACTGGCTCGGCGGCTTAAAGCCTTGATGGTCTTTGCAGAAGTAGAACAACTCGTTGGAATAGACCCCCGCCTGATACAGGCGATGAATAATATCGGGCGGCACTAGGCCCAAATCCTCACCAATCACCACACAGCGGGCACGTTGACTCTCAAGGCAGAGAATCGCCAACAGGGTTTCGACCGGGTAATACACATAGGCGCCATGGCCGAGGCGCTTATCTAGTGGCCACCACCAGAGTCGCAGCAGTCCCATCACATGGTCGATTCGCAGCGCACCGCAGTGGGTCATGTTGGCGCGAGTCAGCTCAATAAAATGACGATACTGATGTTGCTTTAACTTAATCGGGTCGAGGGGGGTTAAGCCCCAATTTTGACCTTGGGGCGCAAAAGGATCCGGCGGCGCACCTATACTGGCGTTTAAGCAAAACTGCTGCGAATTGGCTTGAACCTCAACGCCTTGCAACGCGGCGCCCACGGCCAAATCGCGGATAAGCCCTATGCCCATTCCCGCTTCTTTAGCTTTGAGCTGGCACAATTGCAGTTGATCTTCGGCCACAAACTGCAGGTATAAATAAAAGCCTTCATCCTGCGCTATGGCCCTTGGGCTGCGTAGCGATTCGGCTTGGGCAAATTCCCTGAGCGGCGCGCCCTGCTCTGCCACAAAATCCTCAAATCGCAGAGCCCTTGGTGTGTTTGGCTGTAAATGGTGTTCGCAAAAGACTGTGTATAAACGTGCAAAGGCGCGGTACTTAAGCTCACTCACCTTGGGATAATCGAGCCAGTTCTCCGCATTGAGTAGGGCAATGGCTTCTTGCCATTCCTTCGCCCCAAACTCCGCCTTTAATGGCTCAAATTCAGGCACACTAGGTAAATGAATATACAGCGGATTCAGCCTTCGACGATCGCAGGGACTATAAGGGCTCGGATGTTCTGGCGCGGCAATATCTAAGGCATGCAATGGATTAAGTTGAATAAAATCGGCGCCATACTCGGCCACTAAACCGATCAGTTGCTCTAAATCGCCAAAGTCGCCCATGCCCCATTGGCTTTCGCTGCGCAGACTATAAAGCTGAAGACTCACTCCCCAGGGTTTATGGCGCTTTCCTTGCGCCACAGCGCTCATCACCCCTTGATAGGCGGTTCTCGGTGCCACCATAAAAGTGCCATGGAATTCAGTCGCCTTACTTGCTACAGAAATGCTTGCTGCTGAGGCGCTTGCCGATGCTAGGCCGTGCTGAACATCTGCCAGCCCAAGCAAACTGACACTCAGTGTGTGGTACCCAAGCCCGAGGCAAGATAAATCACTTAAGTTGTCTTTATTGCCTGACGTGTTTGACGCGGCGCTGACATTTTCCCATGAACGGCGCGGCTCAGCGCTGCTATCTTGCTCAGCGGCAGCGGCATCGCCCGCATCACGGCAATGAAACTCATGACCTAAGAGGTCGAGGCGGTATTGCAGGAACTGACACTCATTGGTAAAGGAGGTGGTGCCAAACTGCGCCAACTCCTGCGCCTGAATACGATAATCCCCAATCGGTTTTAGCGCCAAAAATGGCACCTCAAGAATAACCCTCTCCCCTTGCTCACAGGTAAAGGTGAGCAGCAGATCGCCACGGTAAGATTGAGGTAAATACAGGCAGACCCAAGGTTCATCGACATAACACCAATGAAACGCCGGCAACACTTGTGTCCAATGGTGTGCATCGAGTTGATACACCTGAGCGTCAAGCTCGTCGCCACTGGGTAAACTCGTTAACGGTTCATCCTTTGCCTCGCAGGACTGAGTATTTTTTTCCTGCAACATACAGGTCAAAATCCCTTGCCTGTCAGCC
The DNA here is from genome assembly GCF_012843185.1 of Shewanella sp. DNRA4. NCBI lineage: Bacteria > Pseudomonadati > Pseudomonadota > Gammaproteobacteria > Alteromonadales > Shewanellaceae > Shewanella > Shewanella sp. DNRA4. Next base: position 346,338 of record NZ_JABAIP010000002.1, on the reverse strand, counting down.
TCGGGAATGCGGATGTACTGGCCAAAGCAGTCGGTAAAGTCTGCCCCCACGCCCCGCAAATACAGCAACTTCTCCAGCCCCATATTTGTCGCCCCCGCGACTGCTCATCCATAGCCTTAGATAGGCAGTAACCATGCCAGCGCAAAATAACAGCATGAAGACAGATTTGTGTCAGCCAAGTGACAAAAAAGAAAACTTATAAATCAGCATCTTGAATAAAATACGTGCCTTTATCACCCAAGCCTTTGCCCACCGAGCTATCTAGCAAACGCACTAGTTTGAAGCAGGGAGTGATTAAAAAAGGTGCAACGCGCTTAAATGGCGCAAGCAAAACAACATCTTATCTTTGAGTACATTAGTGAGATTTATCCCTTAGGTTGAATGCCTCTCTGGCACAGGGGAGATTAGAGTAACAACTAGCTGCAACACTTTGTATCAATTACATTTTTCATCTTGAAATCCCCTTCATCGCTCTGTCACTATGCGCGCACAAAACAAAAACAACACTTAATCGCAACATTTACCCATGCCCGCTTACATTATCCAAGCAGGCAGAGGCGTGGCGAACAACGTAAAAATAAGGAAATTGATATGAAAAGAATCACGGGACTTTTACTCGCCAGCAGTTTGAGCATGGTCCTCAGTGCCTGCGGCGGTGGCGAAGATGATCTCACTCCCAATATCCCCAAACCCGACCCAACTCCACCGAGCTTAAGTGCCGATGTCTGTTATTTAATGAGTACCACAAAGGGGGATTTAACCTTAGCCATCGACCTCACCCATATGCCCATCACGGGCAAGAACTTTAAACAGTATGTCGATAAGTCCTTCTATAACGGCACCTTATTCCACAGAACCATTAATAACTTTATGATCCAAGGCGGCGGTTTCACCACGGGATTACAGAGCAAGCCAACGAGCTCGCCAATTAAAAACGAGGCCGCGGTCGGCATCAGTAACAAACGGGGCACAATCGCGATGGCGCGTACCACAGTGTCAGACTCAGCAACATCACAGTTCTTTATCAATGTGTTGGATAATCCCCAGCTCGATGCTTCGGCGAGCAGCTATGGTTATGCTGTGTTTGGTAAAGTCATCGAAGGGATGGATGTGGTCGATCAGATAAGCATTGTGCCGACCAAAACCAGCAACGGTTTTAACGACACACCAGTGAATGAGATTTTGATTAATAGTGTGACAGAAACCAACTGCCCCAAAGCTTGATAAATACTCGGGGTTAAATAAAAAGCACTGATTTATCAGTGCTTTTTATTATTCTCGGCCCAAGGAGATTATTCATCCCCTTGAATTTTACCCACTAACAACATAGGTGCTGCGTCGATTTTATCGGCGTCCATCATGGCCGCAATTCGCTCCACCGATGAGAGTAGCTGACTCTGCTCCCACTCTTCAAGATTTTGATATTGCTTAATAAAGTGTTCCTGAAGTGGTTTAGGAGACGCCTCTAAAAGTGCACGCCCCGCATCACTTAAATACAAATGGACTTTACGCTTATCGGACTCGCTGCGTTTGCGGATCACTAATCCCCGCCCTTCGAGCCTATCAATAATCGTTGTCACAGTGGCTGGGCTGAGGGTGATTTCTTCGGCCACCTGCTTGGCTAAGGGAGCGCCGAGTTGGGCAATTTTCTGCATCACCATCAACTGTGGTCCCGTCAAGCCGGAATGCTTATTGAGTTGCCGCGAATGAATGTCGATAGCGCGGATCACGCGGCGCAGTGAAATCAGCAGTTGTTCATATTTTTCCATCGTACTTCACATACTCCTCATCAACTCAACGGCCGCACCTTACCAGAAACTCAACCACAACTCACCTTGGCGGGCAATTTTATCGCGTAATAATCTGAGTTTAACTAAACAAGTAAAAGCTGAAAAAAGCGTTTAAAAACATAGCGTATGCAGCCCTTAATCTCTGTCATAAAAATTCATTATTTAGTTATCTAGTTCCAACTTTAGTGCGAATTTCACCTCAGGAATCTATCTAAACCGATCTAGATCACAACTTGGCTACCCCTTAATTGGTAGTTTGGTCACCAGAAAGAAACAAATTTAATATACAAGCAAATAGGTGGATATATGGCTGCTAAATTTTTTATTCCTTCCGTCAACGTATTAGGCAAAGGCGCAGTAGATGATGCTATTGGTGATATCAAAACCTTAGGCTTTAAACACGCGCTAATTGTGACGGATAAACCTTTAGTCAATATTGGTCTAGTCGGTGAAGTGGTCGAAAAACTCGGCCAAAATGGTATTACCTCAACCGTGTTTGATGGCGTACAACCTAACCCAACCGTCGGGAACGTTGAAGCAGGTCTTGCGCTGTTAAAAGCCAATCAATGCGATTTTGTGATTTCACTCGGTGGCGGCTCACCACATGATTGCGCTAAAGGTATCGCTCTTGTGGCAACCAACGGCGGCAGCATCAAAGACTACGAAGGCTTAGACCAATCCGCTAAGCCACAACTGCCATTAGTAGCCATTAACACCACCGCCGGCACCGCCAGTGAAATGACCCGTTTTTGTATCATCACTGACGAAGCTCGCCATATCAAAATGGCGATTGTCGATAAACACACCACCCCATTACTGTCTGTGAATGACCCAGAGCTGATGCTGAAAAAACCAGCAAGCCTCACTGCTGCAACGGGGATGGACGCGCTGACCCACGCGGTTGAAGCCTATGTGTCTATCGCTGCGAACCCAATTACCGATGCCTGCGCCATTAAAGCCATTGAACTTATCCAAGGCAACTTAGTGAATGCGGTAAAACAAGGCCAAGATATTGAAGCCCGTGAGCAGATGGCCTATGCGCAATTCTTAGCGGGTATGGCCTTTAACAACGCCAGCTTAGGTTATGTACATGCCATGGCGCACCAATTAGGCGGTTTCTACGATCTGCCCCACGGTGTGTGTAACGCCCTCTTATTACCCCATGTGCAAGAATACAACGCTAAAGTGGTACCGCATCGCTTAAAAGATATCGCCAAAGCGATGGGTGTCGATGTTGCCAATATGACGGATGAGCAAGGTGCAGCGGCTGCAATCACTGCGATTAAAGCCCTATCCGTTGCGGTAAATATTCCAGAAAACCTGACGTTACTCGGGGTTAAAGCGGAAGATATTCCAACGCTGGCTGAAAACGCCTTGAAGGATGCCTGTGGTTTCACTAACCCTAAACAGGCAACCCATGAAGAGATCTGCCAGATCTTCACGAATGCGTTATAAGTCATATAAGCTCTAACGCCTATCAGCGCGCCAATTGACAGGATGTTGTTCGGCTAGCGCAAGCTAACGACATAGAATCGGCCCAAACAAGTTCCCTTGTTTGGGCCTTTCTTTTTATGCATCAAAGACACCTTTAACACCACATCATCACAGCAAAAACCGCCGTAACGCCTTAATCTTCGGCAATTGAGATCGCGCAGATCGAAAATTCCATCAAATAGCGCAAAAACGTGATCTTGGTGGGTTACATGCTGTTACAAATCCGCTAGACTGGTTCCAGTTCGCTTTTTCCCTGCAAAAGATGAAGCCAGCTGAGAGGCCCGTTTTAAGGAACGGGCCTCTGTCCATTCAAGCCCTCATCAACCATGCACTTCCCTCATATTTTGCTAATGTTAAATAGCATACTCATCAAAACATTTTTATACCTATCATTAATTGGTGCTTTATTGCGCAGTAGTTAAGCAAAAACGAATTTGAATGCAAAACTGAGAGATAGCCCAAAGTTATTCGTTAAAAACTCATGCTAAATAACAGCTATGGCAAATAAATTAACTCGCTCATTTTTATATAAAAACACTTGTAAAAACGGTGATTTATCTAGGACGGTATCAGCGTAATTAATGATTGACCGAATTCAAAAACGATGCCTATGATGGCAGCAACATCCTCTACAGGTAGGTACGCTATGACAGCAATTACTCATGTATATAACTACACAGTTAGATGTCCGCATTACAAAGATCCCGAACATACCGCAAGTTGGTTAAACCACATTGAATTAAACCAATCGAGTGAAATTGCATTAAACCGTATCACCAAATGGCATGAACTCTCAGGCACTAAATCCTTTGAAACCAGTAAGTTTGTCGTCCGCAAAGCCGAAAATGAAGAAGCCTATTTTTCGATGCAAAGCGATAGACTTAAAAATGATGGTCATGCGCTCGTCACCTTTAAAATTTTCCTCGATACCTGTTGCGACAAGGCCGCACCAGAAGAAATTATGCAGCACCTAATCCAAGACTATCAGCAACGTTTAGCCAAGCTAGAACAGGCATAGAACACCATTCGCCGTGGGCATATAGCGTCAAATGCCCAATTATCCCAAAGGCCAAACCAACGTTTGGCCTTTTTGATAAGTACTTTAGTCAAAGCTGCAGTAAGCAATTGTGATCTCATGCCTAGGGCGTGTTGACGTTTCAGTTTTTGGAGCAATTTGGCCAGTGTTTATACAAGGCAAAATCCGTGCTTGTAGTCATCCTACATAAACGGACAATAACGCAGCAGAAACGCTGCCGGAAGAGTTCGTCAGACAAGCACATGCTCTTACTTTCTGTCATTAAGAGCCGCATGTCATTTGAGTAGAATAACTACGCATTATTCTTCGTTTCGCGAGCACTAGCTTGTCGGAATGAAATGTAATCTCGATACATCAATGCGCCCTAGGATTTAGTTAACTGATGACGATGGTGCTCACAAGCGGCATAAAGCGTTTCAGTTCAAAGAACTCTCCCGACACAAGCAGGTGAGCCAGCGCACATTTCACCAAAAAGTGACACGACACATATCACAATTTGCGATCAGCATAATCATACACTCAACCCCCATAAAAAAATAAGACTAATAAAATCAATAAATAATCATTATTCCTGACTCACTTCCCAACATATGGCCTCATTGCTTGAGACATAAAGCTAAGGTTAATATTTTGTTTCACAACCTTACCCTCTGCACAATCTAACAACACAACGAATAGGAATAAGCGGTATGGCTATAGCAAACATTGTTATCGTGGGTGGTGGTGCTGGCGGGATGGAGATTGCGACTAAATTAGGCCACAAACTGGGGCGCAAAGGAAAAGCAAAGATAACGTTAATCGATTGTGCTGAAAGCCATATTTGGAAGCCACTACTGCATGAGGTTGCGACTGGCGCACTCGATGTTGGTATCGACGCTTTAAGCTATCGAAGCCATGCAGCTGCCCATGGCTATCACTTTCAACAGGGCGCTATGACGGATATCGATAGACAAAACAAACAAGTAGTGCTGTCAGCGATTTGTGATGATAAAGGTGATGTACTACTCCCATCTCGTCATATTGATTATGACTATTTAGTGGTCGCCATTGGCAGTATCGCTAATGACTTTAACATTCCAGGCGTACGTGAACATTGCCAATTTCTTGATAATACAGAGCAAGCAATGGCAATCCGCAAAATTTTGCTGAATAAGTTTCTCCGTTATGCCAGCCATAGCCTGCTGGCCGATAAAATTAAAATTGCTGTTGTAGGTGCAGGGGCCACTGGAGTAGAAATGTCTGCGGAAATGCACCATGCCGTGGATCAGTTGCGCGGATTTGGCTATAACATCGATTCACGTCTTTTGGAGGTCACCCTCATTGAAGCTGATAAACGGATTTTACCTAAAGTAGAAAAGCGCGAAATTTCAGATTCAGTAACCAAAGAATTAGCCGCGCTCGGCGTTAAGGTCATGACTGAAACACGCATTAATCAGGTGGATGAAACGGGGCTGACCACAACAGATGGGCAGATGATCCCCGCCGATTTAGTGATCTGGTCTACAGGGGTAAAGGCACCGGATTTTCTGAAGGAAATTGGTGGACTAGAAACCAACCATATCAACCAGTTGGTGGTAAAACAGAATATGCAAACCAGCCGCGATCCGCATATTTTTGCAATTGGTGACTGTGCTGCTTGCCCACAACCCAACGGTACTTTTGTTCCACCAAGGGGGCAATCAGCACGGCAAATGGCACTCATGACGGCCGACAATATTATGCTACTGCTTGCAGGACAAGACGCCCGTCATCTGTATGTTTATAAAGATCTGGGGTCGCTTGTTAACTTGTCGAAGTTTCATACCGTGGGCAACTTGCTGTCATTTATCGGTGGTGGAGTGATGGTCGAAGGTAAAATCGCTCGCTTTGTTTACACTTCTCTCTATCGGCGACATTTAATTGAACTGCACGGTGTGGTAAAAGGCAGCCTTTTAATGTTTGCTAAAGGTATTAGTCGCATTATTCATCCCCATCTCAAATTGCATTAGCAAGATTATTAAGGCGTTTTGCGTAACTATTTGGTATCTTGCGAGGCAACCGTTAGTTTTCAGGATGAATAACCATGAAAAAAGCAACACTCCTCATACTACCATTGCTACTTGTCACCACGGCCTGCGCCGATTTAAAGGATGCGGGGCGCGCTATCGGCACCACCACGAAGGATGTCACTAAAGAGATTGGTCATGCCACCCGCGACACCACCAAAGCCATTGGTCATGCTTCTAGGGATGCGGTGAAATCGGTCAAAGAAGATCTTACTAAAGACTCAGAGTGACGCCCGTGCGTCACTCTGCTTTATTAAGCTTTAGGTCTTATCAAGCTCAAGGCATTATGCCGCATTAGCACGAATACCATGGGGAACCGGTAATCCCTGCGCATTCACATTTACAAACACCATCTTATCGATACTCACCACTGGCGCCTGCGTCATCTTATTACGTACTTGGCAACTGACCGTAATGGAACTGTGCCCGAGGCTGACAAGCTCCAAACCAAATTCCAACACATCCCCTTGGCGCGCCGGCGTCATAAAATTGATTTCAGAAATCAGCTTAGTCACATGGCTGGTGCTTTTCATCTGGCACGCAGCAAAGATAGCCGCCTCCTCGTCAATCCAACTCAATAACTGGCCGCCAAATAGGGTATTTGCAGGATTTAAATGTTCAGGTTTGACTAAACGACGACTGTAATATTTCATGACGGTGACCTCACTGTGAATGCTAAGTTTTACGGCCAATTCACAGCATTATTTAGGCCAAGATAAATAGCCATTGAATAACAATGAGATAGCATTAAGTCTTTGTAAAACGGTTAAAAAATTGCACCAACTCGAGTCAGAGTTGCACCAGAATAATAAGTTAGATAAAAAAATAGCGACTCAGAGAGTCGCCAAGCACAGGCAAGCAAAGTATTGACTGGGTGGGAAGTTAAGTCACAAGAGTTGACTTAAAAACCCGTGCAGCACATGTAGGCGAACTGCACGGGGGACAACAGCTGCAATGCAGCTAAACACAGGGTTTACGGGTACAACATCTTACGGGTAGAACCTATTCGCGATACAACAGACTTCGCTTAAAACTGCTCTTCTTCAGTCGAGCCAGTCAGCGCAGTCACTGATGAATGACCACCTTGGATAACCGTAGTCACTTGGTCGAAATAACCTGTGCCCACTTCCTGTTGATGCGCCACGAAGGTGTAACCTTTCTTCGCTGCCGCAAACTCAACTTCTTGAACTTTCTCAACATAATGCTTCATACCTTCACCACGAGCGTAATCGTAAGCTAGGTCAAACATGTTGTACCACATGTTGTGGATACCCGCTAAAGTGATGAATTGGTACTTGTAGCCCATGTCTGATAGTGCTTGTTGGAAACGGGCAATCGTTGCATCGTCCAGATTTTTCTTCCAGTTGAACGAAGGTGAGCAGTTATAGGCCAATAATTGGTCTGGATACTGAGCATGGATTGCCTCAGCAAAACGGCGCGCTTCTTCTAAGTCTGGTTTAGCGGTTTCACACCAAATTAAATCCGCATAAGGTGCGTAGGCTAGACCGCGAGAAATCGCTTGGTCCAGACCCGCTTTTACGCGGTAGAAACCTTCATTGGTACGCTCACCAGTCACAAAGTCACGATCGTACGGATCGCAATCAGAGGTCAATAAATCCGCTGCGTTCGCATCGGTACGGGCAATAACCAGCGTTTCAACACCGCTTACGTCGGCAGCCAGACGTGCTGCAACCAGTTTTTGTACCGCTTCTTGGGTTGGCACTAATACTTTACCGCCCATATGGCCACACTTTTTCACTGACGCTAATTGGTCTTCAAAGTGCACACCGGCGGCGCCTGCGTCGATCATTGACTTCATCAATTCGAACGCATTCAGTACGCCACCAAAACCGGCTTCCGCATCGGCAATAATGGGTAGGAAATAATCGACAAAGTTTTCATCTTCCGGATTAACCCCATTGCTCCACTGGATTTGGTCGGCACGGCGGAAAGAGTTGTTAATACGTGAAACGACCGCTGGAACCGAGTTAGCTGGGTATAACGATTGGTCTGGGTACATAGTGCCCGCTAAGTTAGCGTCGGCCGCCACTTGCCAACCTGACAGATAAATCGCTTCGATACCGGCTTTTGCTTGCTGTACAGCTTGGCCGCCAGTCAGTGCACCTAACGAGTTCACATAACCTTTTTTTGCGCCACCGTTGACTAAATCCCACAATTTAGCAGCGCCGCGTTTGGCAATGGTGTTCTCAGGAACAATTGAACCACGAAGTGCCACGACTTCTTCTGCAGTGTATGGGCGACGAACATTTTTCCAACGTGGATTCTCTGCCCAATCTTTTTTGATCGCGTCAATCTGCGCCTGACGTGAAGTCTGTGTTGCCTTAGTCATAGTGTCACTCCTTTCTGTATGATGTTGTAGCAAGTGACGCTGCCCCACCGCGTCACCCTGCCCATTGGTTTAATTGACGGTTTCACCGCCATAACGCATTCCATAGGACGCATTAAGTGTTAACGCATTTATAATTAAGCAGTTAGCATCTCGTAACCGGGTAAGGTTAAGAAGTCGACCAACTCATCCGAAGTGGTAATATCCTCAAGCAATACCGCCGCTTGGGTAAATTTGCCGTGGGTGAATCTGTCACTGCCCACTTCTTTTTTCACGTTTGCTAACTCTTCCACCAGCATGTCTTTAAACAATTGTTTCGTGACGGGTTTGCCGTTGGAGAGTGACTTACCATGTTGGATCCATTGCCAAATCGAGGCGCGGGAGATTTCAGCGGTTGCCGCATCTTCCATTAATCCATAAATCGGCACACAACCGTTGCCACTGATCCACGCTTCAAGGTATTGCAGTGCAATACGAATATTCAGGCGCATCCCTTGCTCAGTGCGCTCCCCATCACAGGGCTTTAATAACTCAGCGGCGAGAATCGGTGCATCCACATCACGGGTGATATGCAATTGGTTTTGATGATCTTGGCCGATATATTCGTTAAAAATCCCCATCGCCGTATCCGCAAGACCAGGGTGAGCGACCCAAGTACCATCGTGTCCATTGCGAGCCTCAAGCTCTTTGTCCTTACGCACCCGTTGCAACACCGCTTCGTTCTGTACAGGATCCTTCGCCGGAATAAAGGCCGCCATACCTCCCATCGCCAGTGCGCCACGTTTATGGCAGGTTTTGATCAGCAGTCTTGAATAGGCGCTTAAGAAAGGCGTATCCATAGTCACCGCTTGGCGGTCAGGTAATACGCGGTCGCTATGGCGCTTTAATGTTTTGATATAACTAAAGATATAGTCCCAGCGACCACAGTTCAGTGCGACGATGTTTGAGCGTAATTCATAGAGAATTTCGTCCATTTCAAACACCGCAGGCAGCGTCTCAATCAAACAGGTACATTTGATGGTGCCAGGCTGCAGGCAGAATCTTTCTTCAACAAAATCAAACACTTTTGCCCACCAACGTGCTTCGATATGGCTCTCGAGTTTAGGAATATAGAAGTAAGGACCACTGCCCTTCGCCAGCAATTGGCGATAGTTATGGTAAAAGTACATCGCAAAGTCGAATAACGCGCCGGGAATGGACTGCTGGTTAAATTCAACATGCTTCTCTTTTAAGTGCAGGCCACGCACACGGCAGATCAATACCGCAGGATTTGGGCCTAACTTGTAGTGTTTACCGGTTTCAGGCGCTGTGTATTCAATTTCACCACGCACGGCATCACGCAGGTTAATCTGACCTTCCACTACTTTTTGCCAGCTCGGTGCTAAGGAGTCTTCAAAATCCGCCATAAACACTTTGGCATTAGCATTAAGTGCATTGATCACCATCTTACGTTCAACGGGACCAGTGATTTCGACACGGCGGTCAAGCAGGTCGTTCGGAATACCGCGGATCTTCCATGCGCCGTCACGAATAGCCCGAGTCTCAGGTAAAAAGTCTGGCAAAGCCCCTTTATCGATACGCGTCTGTCTGTCTTTACGTTTGGCGAGTAAGGTGGGCACTTCAGCCGCAAATTCACGGCAAAGTGACTCAAGCAACGCCAGCGCACCTTCGGTAAAAATCACTTCTTGGCCAGGGATAGTATTTCCCACTATGGTCAGCGTGCCATTCGCAGTGGTCTTATTCTGTGCCGAATTCAATTGCTGCTCACTTAAAGTTTGTTCCGTCATCTTCTCACCCTCCCAAGAGGCAAAACTCTTGCTCGTTTACGACTCATTACCAGTAAAGACATGGGTAACATGTACAAACATTCACCGAAAAACATTCAAATGTTCGTTTAGAACCAAAACTTACAGACAAACATTTGTATTTGCAACTATCCAAAAGTGTCATGACAGCTAAAAAAATTGACCAAAAACCATGACAAAATTGGTCTGACCAAAGTGATTTTTCAAATATAAATATTTGATTTAAAATAATTTTATATTTAAGTGATAATTACTATTTTGGTAGTGATGAAATTTGTCTGACAACTTTACCACTTCAAGTGCATTGTAATTTTATACGTAATTAAATTACATAATGAAAATTAATATATACACCACTTTTACCTTATTCGACCTAAGTAGAAAACAGACAGTGTTTTGAACTCCACCTTAAGGAAAGCGAGTAAAACCAATAAAAATAATAAGTTAACAAAATTTAAACATTACAAAAATTTAAACACTCGTTTAAATATTACGTTTACGTAAACAGTCATCGGGATAGAATGAGAGTGATAGGGATCACGGGTTATGTTTCTCGATCAAAAAGCCGAGTCGATGTGGTTAACCCAAAAAATAAATCACTTTTTTATAAAAAAAATGAAACAAATTAGAAATCTGGCTAAGAGTTGCTTCAAGTTGCGCGCCTAGTGGCGGCAAAACTCACCACAGGATTAATCCACAAACCGTTAATCATACGTAAAGATGACAAACATTTAACTCCCAAGACCTATCAATCAAAGGTTGCAATGGTTATGAAAATCATTATCATTCGCGACCATTCTGTTTGGGGGAACTTTATATGTCAGTATCACAACCTATATTTCGTTTATCACTTATTGCACTCGCCTGCCTCAGTGCTTTACCACATACCGCTTTTGCCGATGACACACCTTCTGCTCGCGATGAAAACATCGAACGCATAACAGTCTACGGCAGACAAAACTCCGTAGTGAAAAACTCTGGGCTTGCGACTAAGTCAGATATGTCCTTGATGGAAACCCCTGCGGCGGTTGTTATCGTTGACCAGGAGCTGATTAACAGCCAAGGAGTCGACAATCTGCAGGACTTGATTCGCAATATCAGCGGGGTGACTCAAGCGGGCAATAACTACGGCATTGGAGATAACTTAGTGATTCGCGGCCTCGGCGCAAACTACACCTATGACGGCATGTATGGCGGTGCCGGCCTTGGCAATACCTTTAACCCCACTCGCTCCCTAACCAATGTGGAATCCGTGGAGGTCTTAAAAGGCCCAGCAACAGGACTCTATGGCATGGGCAGCGCTGGCGGTGTGATCAACCTGATTGAAAAGAAACCGCAATTTGAGTCCAAGCACAAATTCACCACTGAAGTTGGCCAGTGGGATACCTACTCGCTCGCCATCGATAGCACGGGTGGAATTACCGATGATCTTGCTTATCGTTTAGTCGCCAAAACCGCCCGCAGTGAAGGCTACCGTGATTTAGGCGCCGACCGTGATGAAGTGTTCGGCTCACTCAAGTGGGTATTAAGTGATAGCCAAGATCTGATGCTATCCGGCGCATATATCAAAGACGCCATTGCCGTTGACTCCATCGGCCATCCAATTCGCATCTACAATGCCGATTCAGTCGGCGGCAAAACAGCGAGCGAAGTCACTTGGCAAGATTTGATAAACGATCCTAAAGGGCTGGGCATACAACTGACTGACGAGCAGCGTCAGCAATTAGCGGCATCACTCGCCAGTGGTGATGGTTTAACTCCTTATTCCTTTGGTGACGCGGGATTAATTTCTCCCATGGCAAAAGATAATGAAGGTGAAGAATTAAGGTTCAAGCTGACCCACAATATCTACTTTACCGATAATCTGTTCCTTAATCAGCAGTTGCAATATCGCGACTACACCACAGGTTTTGCCCGTCAAACAGGGGCTTACAACTATGTGTACTGGAAGCGAAACATCAAGATTGGTGGCGTATCGACGGATGTGATTAACCAGGATCCCCGCGCGCCACTGGTTGAAAATGGCGTGATCTATCCCTTTGCCGCCAGACGTCAGGAATACCGCCAACTCGATGCCGAAGAAACCTCATGGCAGTATTTTGCCGATCTACGTTACGACTTCCAAATCGGCAATATCGACAACGAATTACTGGTGAACGCTAACTACGAAGACCGCGATATTCGCCTCGAGCAATTCTCAATTTACGATGCAGATCAAGTCATTAAAAACAAACAAGGCGAAGTGATTTACCGTGGTTCGCTACCGTACATTTACGATATTCGCAATCCAAATTGGGGAACGGGTAAATTTGCCGACTACGATCCACTCAAAACCGCCAACTACAACAAAAAAGTCAGCGCTTGGGGCTTAGGCGTGCAACATGTGGGTTATTTAGGTTATGGCTTTACCTCCCGTGTTGGCGTGGCCTTTAACGAAATCAAACAGAGCTATGAGCACTTAGGTGTGGATGAGCGCTACAGCGCGAGTCAAGCGAGCCCTACCCCTGAGGAAGATAGCAAAGATAATGGTGTCACCTACAACTTGGGCTTAACCTATATGCCCATTGATGATTTATCATTTTTCGTCAATCACTCAAAGGGCCGCACCGCCTATAGCATCTTAGGCTCAATCACTGGGGAAAATACCGACCGCGAAGACTCAGAATCCGTCAGTAACGATCTTGGTATGCGCTTTAAAGCCTTTGATGATCAGATGCTAGCATCGCTGGTGTTCTTTAAAAGCTCACGCACGAATGTGCCTTACAACAACCCAGACTATAACGCTGGCGTATCTGGTGCCGAGGTACCCGTGTACTTTTACGATGGCAGCGAAGATACCCAAGGGGTCGAGTTAGATCTTAATGCCCACCTAAATGATCAGTGGCGAGTTAACTTTAATGGCATGTACCAAGATGCAAGGGATAAACAAAACCCAAATAGTTTAACCTACAACAGCCGCCAAAAAGGGGTACCCTATGTGACCGCCAGTGCTTGGGTGACCTATGGTGCAGACTGGTTTGCCTTATCCAGCCCTATTGAGCTGAGTTTAGGCGCGAAGTATGTGGATGATAGAAGCACGCACTCAACAGACTTTGGCATCCCTGATGGATATGTGCCGAGCTACACCTTAGTGGACTCTGCCATCAGCTACGCCACCGACTCTTGGAAGTTACAATTGAATATCAATAACCTATTCAATAAAGACTATTACAGCAAAGCGATGTTCCTCGGTGGTATGCCGGGCGAAGAGCGTAATGTGAAGCTGCAATATAGCTACAGCTTCTAAGCGTTTTCCTTAAGCCCATAAACAAACAAGAGAGCCCATTGGCTCTCTTGTTGTTTTAGCTGGCAGACTTAACTAACGTTTTCCCGGTCGCCACGCATCAGCGACTCCAACTCAGCTTTCCCCTTATTGGATAAATCAATCAGCTTGGCTAAATCATGTTGATGGGCAGCACTGGCGATCACCAGCTTTTTATCGTGCTCGGCAAAAATCTTCACCCTTTCATTGGCCTGCACCTGTGATAAACCTAAGCCCTGCAAAATCTTCTCACTGGCAGATAAAGCCGAACCAAAGGTTTCACGGAACACATCAGTCACCCCAAGGCTCATTAATCGATAGGCATGGTTACGGTCCCGCGCCCGAGCAACAATATTGATATGGGGGAAATGGGTTTTCACCTGTTGGGCAATTTCAATCGAATCCTCAACATTATCAACGGCCAGCAGCAACAAGCGCGAGCGCGCAATTCCCGCCGACATCAACATATCTAAGCGTCTGGCATCGCCAAAATAGACCTCACCACCGTATTTGCGGATCACATCCACATGGCTGGCATCCTTATCTAAGGCCACAAACGGAATACCCGATGACGCTAAAATCCGCCCAGTGATCTGCCCCACCCGTCCAAATCCGGCGATCACCACCTCAGATTCAGTCACATTAATGGTATCGGGTAAACGAGTATCCACCACCTTAGGTTTAGTGGCTCTAAAAAGCGTGAAAATCATCGGCGTGACTGCCATGGATAAACCAATGGCGAGCACTAATATTTGGGCGATTTTATCATCCACTATGCTGGATAATTGCGCCTGCGATAACAACACAAAGGCAAACTCACCGCCCTCTGCCAAGATAAGCCCTAGGGCAATACTCGGGCGCCATGTATGGTGCCGTAAACGGCCAAGCAGCATTAGCACTAGGGTCTTAATCAGCAGCATGCCCAGTAAAATCGCGAGGATAAGTAAGGGATCGGTTAAAAACAGCTTGAGATCCATACTCATGCCGACCGCCATAAAAAACAGCCCAAGCAGTAAGCCCTTAAAAGGCTCGATATCGGTTTCGAGCTGATGTCGGTAGCTGGAGTTCGCCAGCATAATTCCGGCTAAAAACGCCCCCATACCCGCCGATAGCCCCAGCCACTCCATCAATTCGGCGCTGCCCATCACCAGCAATAATGCAAAGGCGGTTAACACCTCACGAACGCCGCTACTGGCAACAAGTTTAAGTACCCGCGGCAACAGATATTTGCCCACCAACACAAAGCCCACTAAGGCCACACAGGTCCAATACCAAGGCACCGCATGGTGCTCAATCTGGGCCGAATTAGGTGCAAGATAAGCGGTTAATAACAACATGGGGATCACGGCGAGATCTTGCATTAACAACACACCAAAGGCATCGCGGCCCAGCGGGGTGGTCAGTAGTCTATGTTCGCTCATCAACTGCACCGCAAAAGCCGTCGATGACAAGGATAACGCCGCGCCAACCACTAATGCTGCCTCAATGGATAAGCCAAATCCCCAAGCTAAACCGCCAATTGCCGCCCAAGAAAGGAGTAACTGACCACTACCGAGACCAAAGATGGCGCTGCGCAGCTCCCATAACTTGCTCGGATTGAGTTCAAGCCCGAGCACAAACAGCATCAGTACCACACCCAGCTCGGCAAAATGCAGCACGGCGGCGGGATCAGACACCAGCGCCATGCCGCCAGGCCCTAAAATCACCCCAGCAGCGAGGTAAGACAGAATAGGTCCTGCGCCAAAACGTTTGCCCAAGGGTACAAAAATCACCGCGGCCAATAAAAATAACAGTACAGAAGTG
Organism: Shewanella sp. DNRA4; assembly: GCF_012843185.1. Taxonomy (NCBI): domain Bacteria; kingdom Pseudomonadati; phylum Pseudomonadota; class Gammaproteobacteria; order Alteromonadales; family Shewanellaceae; genus Shewanella; species Shewanella sp. DNRA4. The sequence goes on along the minus strand of NZ_JABAIP010000002.1, from coordinate 330,717 downwards.
AGCAGACTCGACTCTTCCATTAGGGCTCCACAATGTTAGCGAAAGGCAAAAATAGGGGTATGACCTTAAGCGAAAAAGCTTCGGCTACCGCTGGCAATCATACTCTAGTTATGCAGGAAAAAGTGTGAAAAATTGACCTAAAAATCATCGAGAAAACGCAAGAAATAACCGAAACAGCGAAAGAAAAAAAACGCGTTACATTAACCTAAACAGTCAGTTACACAGACAATACAACTCTACCCCCTACGGCCTTACCAACTGGCTGGTAATATTGGTGGCGCGTTTATCGGAGGCTAAAGCGTCCTCATAACAGAATACACTGTTACGACCATTGGATTTTGCGGCATACAGTGCCATATCGGCACGGTGTAGTAGAGGGTCTAGGCTTAAGTCTTCTGTTGTCATGCCGCTGACCCCAAAGCTCGCGGTGATAGTAAATTTATGCCCCGACAGATGCGTATCAATGGCTTCAATTCGGCTTCGGCATTGTTCGGCAACTTCCATCCCCTTAGATTCACTGGCGTAAGGCAAGAATAGCGCAAATTCCTCACCGCCAATCCGGGCAAACACATCACCATTGCGCACATGGGGTTTTAATACTTCCACGACTTTTTTCAGCGCCCAGTCACCCGTTCCATGGCCGTAGGAATCATTAATCCGTTTAAAATGGTCTAAGTCGAATAAAATCACGCAAAAATCGCCCCCTCGGGCAGCGGCTTGCACAAATAGATTTTCGCCCAGATCTTGCCCTGCTCCACGGTTAAGCACGCCCGTCAATGCATCCATTCTGGCCATGCGCATAAAACGCCGTTTTTGCAAATTGCCCACGACTAACAAAATCGCGAGGAAAAACAGCCCGCCCACTAATATCGTGATAAACATCAGCATATTAGTGTACTCGCGCTCTTTTACCGTTTGCTGAGCGATGTAAAGTTCGCGCTCTTTATTCAGCAAGTTGATTTCACGCGCCTGCTCATCGGCATTAAACTTAGCCGCCTGATAAGCAAGGGTTTTCATCCTCGACTCATCAAAAATCAGTTGATTATAATGTTGCTCTTTTCTGGAGTATTCATAGGCTTGTTCAAATTGTTTATCCGCCGCCATCAACTCGGCAAACACTTTGTAGGCAATATGCTTATGTTCGATATAACTATTATCATCGGGAAATGTGAGCACCTTAACTGCGTGACTTTTTGCTTGCACCAGTTCACCCGTTGCAAAGTAATTTTCTGCAAGTAGTGCATGCACATGGCTGATTTCTAATTGAAATTGAAAAGCTTCATACCCTTTTAACGCTAATAGCAAAATCGCTCTCGCGCCTAAATAGTCACCTCGCTCCTGCAAAACCATCCCTTTGCCTTTCATCGAAATAATCGCCAGAAGTGGAAATTGCTTCGCATCACAATATTGACGGCTATCTTCGAAGGCATCGAAGGCGTCGGGATTTTTCACACCGAGCAAGTAAATCGCCCGCAGCAATTTGGCATGGCAAATATCGCGAACATCGGTTTCCTGAGCGAGTTGTAACACCTTATTGGCATAGAGGCCCATATCGCTATAAGCATCCATTTCGGAATAAATATTGGCAATTCTTAGATAGGAGTGACGTTTAATCGTAACATCATCGATATTCACCACTAGGGCTAATGCTTTGGCGACAGCCGATAAGGCTTTATCATAGTCGCGCATCCCTATATAAACCGTGGCTTTATAACTATAAACCGATGCTAATAACTCAGAATTTGTGATTAAGGTTTCGGCCTGATGCAGATCGTCTAACGCTTTGGCATATTCACTGACAAAAATATAGCTAATGGCTCTGTCAATTCTTAGTCTGCCTTTTTGTGTCGGGGTTAAGCTGCTAAATGCGGTCTCATATTCGGCCAGTTTTTTCTGCGCAGTGCTAAGATCAGATTGCAGTAATACATCAAGCTCATTGAGTGCCTGATCAAAATCGATAGATTTAGCCATCAACGCTGTCGAACACAAAGCAAAGATGGCTAATAGGGCACAACGCAACCGTTTCAAGATAAGTTAATTATTACCATGATTCACTAATAAGAAGGCTTGATAGTCTTGGTCGCCACTTAACGTTTTGAGCTTTTCCATATCCCCAGTCATTACAGCGTTAATTTCTTCATCAGTTAATCCGTGGGCACGCATCACCGCCTCGGGATTCTGCTTATAGTCTTCCATTAACTGCGCATCTTGGCCTAACTGGGTAAAAAAATCCGATAATGCAAACATGTTTTCTCCTTATTGTTAATAATGACTCAATATCACACTTCAATTTAGCCCAAATCTTCGGGACCGATCCCTAACTTAGCCAAAATAGCATAGTTGTACTCCAGCTTTTTTGCTGGCGGAATTAACAACGTACTAATCGGTGTTAAGTGTGCTTGGGGTAAATTCGCTAAAGGTAAACGCTCGATACGCGGGGCTTGGATTGGCAAATTGGCCGCTTCGTATATGACCACCTCATGCTCGAGCGGGTACCATTGATTTAACTGCTCCACGAGGATCTGCAATCTATCACTCGAGGTATGAAATTGGGTTAGAGTATGTTCACCCGCAATCGCGATTTGCCAGAGTAATAAGTGGGTGGTGGGATCGGGCACATGGTTGAAAAACATAAACTGGCTGGCTTCAAAGCTTTGATGCCCGGAGTTGCCAGGGTCAATCCCTAAGTCGGCCCACAGGCAAGCTTCGGCCGAAATCCCCGGCTCCATCTTGGCCGAAAACCCTTCGGCCTTGGCGCGAGTTATCGCCATATGGGATACACAGGCAAACACGCCCGGATGACCATAGAGTGCACACACAGTTTTTTTACCCGCTCTCACCGCATCTAGAATGGCATTGACCATTTGCTCGTAGGTGTCTCGGCGATTTTTAACTTCACCATTTTGCGCATAAAACTGCTGCAAATTGATGACATTGGGGTTGAGCTTCGTCAACCAACGCTGCGAGAAACCGTCGGGTAAGAGTGAAAATACAATATCGGCATGTTCAATATAGCTGCGGCTTAATACGCTAATTTGCCCCGCGAGCTGTAACCCCGTCCCCACACAAACGAGTGATCCCAATGGTCTCTCCTAAAAAGGCGATCTCGGCGGATTAATACATAAATTCAAGCGCTGAAATAACGCTCTCTAAAACCAATACCATCGCTAAGATCATCAAAACAAAAAACTTTCACAACTCTACCCACATTCAGCTAACAATGCCACAGCACAATACTGCATTTGGTAAAATTTTCTGACCTAATTACCGCCCTACACGGTACATATAAAACAAAAAGCGATACAGGTAACAATCGCCGTAAATCAGTGTCCATGATAAAAATCTTCACACACAGCGAACTAAAGCCAGCCGCTTAGGTCGAAAACTCACACAATTGCAACGATAAGCGCCGCAACGCCCAATTACCCTTGTCATAGGGGGGACTGCTTGGGTATGATGGCCGCCAGATTTTCAGAAGTAGCGCATACAATGATCAATAAAAAGCAAAGTCTTACCCTGCTGAGTGCCATTGCGCTCTCAGTTTCGCTCAGTGCCTGTAGCGTGTTTGATTGGCTGATCTATAAGCCCGATATTCCGCAAGGCAACTACATGGAGCCGCAACAGGTTGAAAAGTTGCGTATCGACATGACCAAAGAGCAGGCCGAATACATTCTTGGTCGCCCAGTACTGCGTGACAGCTTTGCCGATGACACTTGGTATTATGTGTACCACTATAAGAGTGGCCGTGATGCGAGCATTACCCACAAAGAACTGATCCTGCACTTTACTGGCAACAAATTAAGCTTAGTGAAGGGCGACTATGAATTAAGCCCAGAGTTTAATACGCCGCTTGAGCAAAGTAAGTTGCCGATGGTAAACACCGCAGAATCTGCGCCGCAGGTGCCAGCACAGCGCCCAGATGAAAAGCCATTAGTGAAAGAAAATCAAACCGAAGCGCAAGTTCAAAAGCCAATCAAGTAAGTACACTGGTTTAACACTTACCTTAAAAACAAAAAGCGCCCATGGCGCTTTTTTTGTGTGCTGGTGTTGCAGACAGATTAAGACACCCGTCCACCGGTCACTTTATTGGCACGACCTTCATCCTTGGCCTTATCGGCACGGCGACGGCGCACATCCTTAGGATCGGCAATCAACGGGCGATAAATCTCTACTCGCTGCCCAGGTAAAATCACTTGGTCATGCTTAATCACATTGCTAAACACCCCAAGCTTTACCGTTTCTAAATCAATCTCAGGGAAAAAACTCACCATATTGCTCTGACGCACTATGTCAATCGCGCTCGTGCCGGGCAATACGCTAACCGAAATCACCTTCTGCTGAGTCGGCAGCGCATAAATAACATCGACGACGAACTTATCTGCTTCATTTGTCACTGTAAATTACCTTAGCGCGGCTGGTAAATGCCGTCACCATTGACACCATAAGATCATTAAACACTTTACCAAAAGCCATATCGACCAATGAGCTGGAAAACTCGAAATTTAAATCGAACTCCACCTTACAGGCATCTTCAGTCAACTCGGTAAAACGCCACTGGCCGAATAAGTGTTTAAAAGGCCCATTTTCAAGTCTTAACTCGATACTCTTTCCCGGCACCACCTGATTGCGCGTGGTAAAGGTCTTACGGATCCCCGCCTTACTCACATCGACCGAGGCCACCATGGTTTTACCATCAAACTCAAGCACTTTACCGCCAACACAACCGGGTAAAAACTCTTTGTACGACTCAACATCATTGACTAAATCATACATTTGCATCGCACTAAAACGAACTAACACACTTCGAGAAATTTGCGGCATAAAGCTTGGCACTCTCAATCTAAGTAAACACGCTGTCTCAAGCGAACTCCGCGCGCCCTAATCTCTAGGGAAGCTAACAAAAATTGGTTTGGATTCTACCACGATACTTAAAAAACGCACCCCTCACATATCCCTATGATGACACCGCCAAAACCGTATAAAAAACCAGCAACAAACTAATGAAGGCTTGAAATAGCTCAAATAAACCCTTATATCCATTTCAAATTGATTCACCGTGCGTATAATGGCGCCACTATGGTAAAGAAAAACTCAAAAAAAGCCGCGCCTGCGACAATCGCACGTAATAAGCGCGCAACCTTCGAATACCGTTTCGAAGAAAAAATGGAAGCCGGCCTATCCCTCATGGGATGGGAAGTGAAGTCTATCCGCATGGGTAAAGTGAACCTATCGGACTGCTACGTCTTCCTGAAAAATGGCGAAGCCTTTATGCACGGCTGTACCATTATTCCGCTCAATACCGCCTCTACCCATGTGGTGTGCGACCCTATACGACTCAAAAAATTACTGTTAAGTCGTAAAGAGTTGGACAAATTAGCAGGTTTAGTGGAACGCCAAGGCTACTCGATTATCCCTATCTCAATGTACTGGCGTAAAGGGGCTTGGGTCAAAGTGGAAATCGGCCTAGGTAAAGGTAAAAAAGATCACGACAAGCGTGAAGATACTAAAGCGCGCGAATGGGAAGTCGAAAAAGCCCGCGTAATGAAAAAGGAAAAAACGCGCGGATAATGAACAAACGATTGAACTTGCAGCAAATGATACTAGGTTATCTTTACGCTACGAGTTACAATCAACTTTCTTGGGGGCGATTCTGGATTCGACAGGATTCACGAAACCCTGGGAGCATGCCGAGGGGCGGTTGGCCTCGTTAAAAGCCGCAAAGTTATAGTTGCAAACGACGATAACTACGCTCTAGCCGCTTAATGCCGCTAGCCATCTACCACACGCTTCGCACATGGGCAGTGGATTTGATGGTCATCTCACATCGTGCTAGCGAGGGAACCCTGTCCGGGGGTGAACCGCGAAACAGTACCGGACTCACCGTTTGGGATCCTGTCTTTCGGAGTTCAAACGGTTAAACAATAGAAAGACTAAGCATGTAGCGCCTTGGATGTAGGTTTTCTGGACGCGGGTTCAAGTCCCGCCGCCTCCACCAAATAAAAGAACGAAGACGTCTCAGGACGTCTTTTTTCTTGTCTAGAACAACGTAAAATCAATAACTTACATTCCACCACTGTCCATAGACGTCCATTAACTGCCATATACTCTGGTATTCCAAATGGTATTCCAAGCGAAATGTCGCTATTATTTGGAATACCAAAACGGTTTGGAGATAGTCTATGTGTGCCAGAGCGACTCGTCTTAGTGATAAGGAAATTAAATCAATCAAACCCGATGACAAGGATAAGGTCTTATCGGATGGAGATGGACTGCAACTCAGAGTCAGATGTAATGGGTCTAAACTCTGGAACTTTAACTATCGTCATCCCACAACCAAAGCGCGTATCAATATTGGATTGGGTACATACCCAGAAATATCTTTAGCTCAAGCAAGGCAATTGACTCTTGAAAATCGAGCATTGGTTGCTCAAGGGATTGATCCCAAAGAGCATCGAAGCCAAAAGCGATTAGAAGAACAAAGTATTACCGAACATACCTTGTTTAATGTCGCATCTCAGTGGATTGAGACCAAAAAACACAGTGTAACAACTGATTACGCAACAGATATATGGCGCTCATTTGAGCGTCACGTATTCCCCAAACTCAAAGATATGCCCATATCAAAAATCACATCACCGATGATTATTGAGCTTTTTCGCCCTATAGAGGCTTCAGGCAGTTTGGAAACAGTGAAAAGGCTCACTCAACGCCTAAATGAAGTCATGGTATTTGCTGTTAACTGCGGCCTAATTTTTGCCAATCCACTTGTTGGAGTAAAAGCTGGTTTCAAAAAACCGGTAAAAGAAAATATGGCAACCCTAAAACCTGAAGAATTACCTGAGCTAATGTTAGCCCTAGCAAATGCCTCCATCAAACGTACAACTCGTTGCCTAATTGAATGGCAATTACACACTATGACTAGACCTTCTGAAGCCGCCTCGACACGTTGGGATGAGTTTAATTTCGAAGAAAAAACTTGGACTATTCCAGCTGAGAAAATGAAAAAAAGACGAGTTCACACAATCCCACTGACAGAGCAAATGTTGGCACTTCTTGAGACAATGAAGCCTATTAGTGGACATCGGCCTTATGTTTTCCCTTCAGATCGCAATCCTCTAGAGCACTGCAATAGCCAAACTGCAAATATGGCATTAAAACGTATGGGGTTTGCAAACCGACTTGTCAGTCATGGCTTACGATCTCTAGCCAGTACAACATTAAATGAACAGGGTTTTGAACCAGATTTGATTGAATCGGCATTAGCACACGTAGACTCCAATCAAGTTAGAACTGCATATAACAGGACAGACTTTTTGGAAAGAAGACGCCCGATGATGAGCTGGTGGAGTGGACATATAGAAGAAGCCTCGAAAGGGTCTCTATCTGCATCAAGCTTTAAAGGATTTAAAGTTGTAAATAGCTAAATAAAAACACCGCGAGCTCGGTTAACAAAAACATCAATCGAGCTCATAAATGCTATGAGCATCGCTTACATTAAATAGTATAAAAATATCTTAGCGTTCTAATCTCAAAAAACTACAAAATTATGACATCAAACTCATTAAGCCTTAACTGATTTAGCAAAACCCAAAATGGTTTGATATAGCTTAAATGTTGATTCATCCTGCATATGCTCATAAGTACTGACAAGATGATACGCGGGAGATTTATGTTTTGGCATATATATATCAAATGGCTTAATCAAACGTCCATTAGCCAACTCTTTTGAGACTAGAATTCGATTCACATAAGCAATACCAGCACCTTGAATTGCAGCTTCTATTGCTTGAATAGAGTTTTGAAAGATAAGTTTACTCTGGCTCGATTTTCGCTCTACTCCAAAATACTGCATGACAATATCCCATTGAACTAAACGGTTGTTGGTAAAAATCAAAGTATGTTTATCGACAATCTCCTGATTAAAGCTAAGAACATCAGAATTAAAATAATTAGGATGGCATACTGGGATCATTTCTTCATGAAATAAAAAAACTGAGTAGAGATTATCCCAAGAGTCGTAGCCATAACGTATTGCCAGATCTAAATCACACTTAGAAAATTCAAGGTAATCTAATGTATCAATGAATTCAACACTACGATTAAGCTCTTTTAGCTTGTTATCTACCAACCTTGGTAGAAGCCAATTCTTTAATAATGAAGGAGGTATAGCTATTTTGATTTTTGGCTTACTCCCTTCAATCCCCAGGTCAACCGTAGCTTCTTCCATATTTTGCAAAATCATGGATATTCTAGAATAATACCTTAAACCACAATAGGTTAGAGTAACTTTCCTGCTACCTCTTTCAAATACTTTTTTACCAATAAAATCTTCTAACGTACTTATCTGATGGCTAATTGCACCAGGCGTAACATTCAGTTCCATTGCAGCAAGTTTAAAACTTTGCAGTCTAGCTGCTGCCTCAAAATAAATAATCGATTTTATCGGAGGTATAACTCTCATGCCATCTCCTTGTGTTAAGTGAATTTTTCTATTCTGACAAATTAATTTTTTTGCTTTGTCAACATGCACCCCTGAAGCAATGATGAATGTGAATTAAAACACTAGAGAGGTAAGAGTAATGTTTAACACCAAGTTATTACCGTTAGCTATATCTGCTTTTTTTATATCAACATTTAGTTTTGGACAAACGTTATCAGAATTCCATATTGATAATGGCAATAATTGCCAATCATGTCACACAAAGCCTATAAAAGTTGATGATGCAGAAAGTTATGAAAATAAGTCCTGTGAAAGTTGTCATGGTACTATGGATAAATTAGCTACTAAATCAAAAACAAAACTATCCCCACACCATAGCCACCTTATTGATGTGTCATGTACTAGTTGCCACTCGGGCCATAAACAACCGGTATTCGTCTGCCAAACTTGTCACGACTCTTTTAAGAATGAGTTCAAAATCCCCTTTTCTGATGACAAGCCCATTCTTGATAGCTATCAATTCCCTAAAGTTACTCAAGAAATGATTGATACAGCCCTTGCAAAAGCTCCAGTTGAACAACACCAAGTTGTTGTTATTGGAGCAGGTGCAGCAGGACATGCTGCGGCTATTTCAGCGAGGCAACATGGTGTTGCAGATGTCGTTATTCTTGAAAAGCAACCCTATATAGGAGGGAATAGCATGTTAGCCGCAGGCGGAATGTCTGCCGCAGAAACAATCACACAAGCCCTTAAAAACTATCCTGACAGTAAGGCACTGTGGTACGAAGATACAATGAAAGGTGGACATAACATAAACAACCCCAATCTCGTTAAAATCTTGACAGAAAACGGCAGCGCTGGGATTGATTGGCTACAAGCAATGGGAGCAGATTTAACGTCAGCATCAAGTGCTGGGGGGCATAATGCTGAACGTTTACATAGGCCTACAGGTGGGGCGAAATCAGGTCCTGAAATCGTTAACACCCTAAAAGAAACAGCAAAGAAACTCGGGATTGAAACGCGTACAAATAGTAAAGTTATCCAGTTAGTACAAGATAAACAAGGGGTTGTCACTGGCGTCCTTGTTCAAGGAAAACACTCGAAACTACATATACTTGGAGCTAAAGCAGTCATTATTGCTTCAGGTGGTTTTGCTCGAAATAATGAACTAGTGGCAAAATATCGCCCAGATTTGAAAGGAGTCGATGCAACAAACAATCCAGGTAACGTAGGAGATGCGCTAACTTTTGCCCCCAAAGCAGGTGCAGAGGTTGTTGATATAAAAGAAATTCAAGCCTTTCCAACGGCAGCAGCAGGGAAAATGGTTATTTCAGGGACTGCACGAGGTGCCGGAGCAATCATGTTAAATAATGATGGTGACCGGTTCTGTGATGAAATGGGGCCAAGAGATAAGGTGTCTGAATGTATTTGGGCACAAGAAGGTAAGGATGCTTGGTTAGTTTTTGATGAAACCGTCTTGGATAGACTAGGCCAACTACGTGGAATGTTGGATTTAGGTATTATTTTTAAAGGCAACTCAGCAGATGAAATAGCTAAAGCAACTAAAATGAATGCTCAAAAATTTGACCACGCAATTAAACGTTATAACGATTTTAAAATGAAGGGAAAAGATGCAGACTTTGGCCGTAAAAATATGGCAGATGATCTTCAATACCCAATTTATGCGGTCAAAATTAAACCCGCCGTCCATCACACTATGGGAGGCTTAAAAATTAACGCGAAAACTGAAGTCATCGATCACAATGGCTTACCAATAAAAGGTCTCTTTGCTGCGGGAGAAGTGACAGGAGGAGTTCATGGTGCAAATAGATTGGCAGGGAATGCAATTGCTGACACCATAGTATTTGGACGAATAGCAGGTGAGCAAGTAGCCAATTCGATTAAGTAATCAACCTTGTTTTAATGCCCCCTTCTCTTAGAAGGGGGTTATTGTCCTTATATAGTGCTATCTAAATTTACCTTCCTATTTCTCGAATATAGCTTCAGATCTAGATTTAAGTAGACCATAACTACCATCAAACTGTAGAATTATTTAGGTAGTAAGTTTTTATTTTTAATCTTCACTTCGAGTGCCATAAAGCCTTTCAGCCGTAATCCAAAGGTCTGAAGGGTGACAATTCAAGGCTTGGGCTAGTTTCCACACTGAAGCGATAGATGCCTTAGCCACACCACGCTCAACACTTGATACAAATGATCTTGCAAGTTCAGCTTTATCAGCTAGTTCCTCTTGGTTAAACCCCACCTCAACACGGCGCAACTTAACCGCTCGGCCGAAGGCCATCCCCATTTTTAACACTTCATCATCATTCACTTGAGAACTCCAGGGCATTGAATACTGGATAATTCTCAAGCACTGGCTATAGACAAACCACGCCATGAAGGATACATTTCGACCTGTATAGTTGTCATTTCGATATTTAAGGTCTAAAAAATGCTTCTATTATAAGTAAGCATCTTCTTTCAAGACCGGTGATGTCGTTAAACACAATTTTTAAAAGGAGTTATACATGTCTGTCGTAAAAACCATGTCAATCATAGGAATGGTGTTTTTCCCTTTATGCCTCATTCTTGCCTCTGCGTTTGCAGAAGTTGATTTAGAAGCCTCTGCCGGATGGGGGATATTTTCAGCATTATACGGGATTGGATACTCAATCACCGTTTTTGTCCAAACCAAAAAGCTCACTAATAGTGCCTCGTAATGACTCACCTTCACCCTTTGAAAAAGCAAAGGGCGTGAGTCTAGAACATTGAAAATCAACTTGATTTAACACAAGTTGATAGGGTTCAACGATACTCTGACATACAGTAAAAAGTGTGGTTTATATGATTAAAACATTGGTTATTTTAGCTTTAACTTTGATGATTTTTGGCTGTGGAAACTCGCAGCCTAACATTGAAATTACTTACGAATATCAAACAACATTTGGCTATACGTACCCAAGTATCAACGTAAAAGCCATTAGCGATACTGTAACGATAAACAAAGTCATCATAAACAGGGGAAATTGTGGCGGCACCGTAATGTCGGGACTCCCTAAATTACTTAAATTTGGAGAATCGATTTCAGTGATAGCCAATGGTGATTGTGATGTAAAACAAGTCGATGTGCTTACCGATGATGGCGATTGGTCTGTTACTTTTTGATTTAGATTATAAAAATGCATTACAACACCATATGCCCCCCGTAAGAGCATTTACTAATTGAAGAGCCAGGAAGTTGCACACCTTCGTAGCTTCCTATCTATCTGTAACATAAAGATGTGTTTGGCAGTCCGGACAGGGGTTAACCTTATTACGAATACCCATAAACATTTTGCCGCAACCAAGGCACTGGCATTTGAGCTGTTGATGTGCAGGGATAGATAAAACATGGCTTCCGGTAGTTAATTCTTTCAGTGCCTTATTGATATCTTCATCTCTCTTAGCAATACACGCCTTCTCTCGGGGATGATAATACCAATCTTTAGCCTTGATACTTGTTTGAAGCCAGCCTAATAACTGGGCTCTGGCAGTTCCTAGTTTCCCTGTTTCGACCATCGGCTGATGATAAAAAAACGTTGATAAAGCATCGATATTGAGTGTTGTAACACCAGTATTCAACTCTTGTAATAATGGCTTTTCGAGTTGGCATTTACGCCCTCGGTATTCCAAATAGAGCACTAAAGAGTGCTTTATTGAATTCATATAAAGCATCAACTTTATGCCCACAAAAATCAGCGTCTAACGTGAGCTTTACACCCGCAGAGCCCTTTAACTCCAGATCTTTAAATACCATCACTTCGGGAGGAAATTGTTCTCGTAAAACCTTTGGTACACTAACAGGCTTAAAATATGCAGGTAACTTGAGTGATGCGCCTTCCCGCAGCAATTGATGGATCATCATCCTCACGAAAACTTCAAAAGAAAACTCGCAATCAACTATTTCTACTTTAGGTGTATTTCTGGTGTGGTGAGTAAAGTGCCATTCTCGCTCATCTCCCTGATGGGCGGACAAAGGCAAAAGACAAGAAGGGCAAATACAACCACAGGCAAGCCCCCGCTCGACCCCTGCAACATCTTTCCACTCGCCAGTGGTTTTATCCTGCCCGAAAGGTACACCTAATTTCATCTCAGCCATCCTTGTTTAAATCAGCCCAATCAGCTAACACTGACTTGCATCAAAAAAACGTTGAATCAATATATGTAGACGTATAAAAAGCCCTCACCCAAAAGGCTTAATGTTATTAGGCTACATCAACGAAGAACAAATCAAATTTGTGCTGCTATTGATTTCTAAGCTGCCTGTACGGCAGTGAACTTTGCGACTCCATATTGATATTTTGGCGCACATTTCTAAGCTGCCTGTACGGCAGTGAACGGGCAACCATAGCGTCATCGTCTGCCTAAGTTTTTCTAAGCTGCCTGTACGGCAGTGAACCCACTACATCACTGCCAGCGGTTACCGTTAATTTTCTAAGCTGCCTGTACGGCAGTGAACACTTCTTAGTTTTCTTATGATGTGCGTATCAATTTCTAAGCTGCCTGTAAGGCAGTGAACGCAACCCAGATAACGGAGACATTTGGGGCTATTTTCTAAGCTGCCTGTAAGGCAGTGAACCGCAGGAGAGATAAGGATTATCTAAGCATATTTTTCTAAGCTGCCTGTAAGGCAGTGAACTCATCACTCAACTCGCACAGTGGCTTATCGTTTTTCTAAGCTGCCTGTAAGGCAGTGAACGATTTCACCTTTGATGACCGCGATGTTTCTATTTTCTAAGCTGCCTGTAAGGCAGTGAACACAATTGCCAGCTTGTCGCCTTGGGTTGGCTCTTTCTAAGCTGCCTGTAAGGCAGTGAACCAGAAACTGAGCGAACTCTTGAACAGCAGTTTTTTCTAAGCTGCCTTTAAGGCAGTGAACGAAGCGCAAATCGTTAATCATCTGGCTAGATATTTCTAAGCTGCCTGTAAGGCAGTGAACGTGCTGGAACAGGTGCTGCAACAGCAATCATTTTTCTAAGCTGCCTGTAAGGCAGTGAACCACCACCCGCGCGCGCAACGCCGCGGTGTTAATTTCTAAGCTGCCTGTAAGGCAGTGAACCCTTAACAGTTCTGCGTGCGCTTCCTTTACTCTTTCTAAGCTGCCTGTAAGGCAGTGAACAGTCCAGCCAGCCACCCACGGTCAGCCCGTCTTTTCTAAGCTGCCTGTAAGGCAGTGAACAACACACCACGACGCTTAAAGTTGCCACAGTTTTTCTAAGCTGCCTGTAAGGCAGTGAACGAGCGCCGCGTTTAGTTTTAATTAGCATGCTCTTTCTAAGCTGCCTGTAAGGCAGTGAACTCTCGGGTGTTGTTGGTACAGGTGCAACGCTTTTTCTAAGCTGCCTGTAAGGCAGTGAACGGAACGGTGGTGAACAGTGGAGGCCCACGATTTTTCTAAGCTGCCTGTAAGGCAGTGAACCGTAACGAGCCGAAGCGAGCGCTAACGCGTTATTTCTAAGCTGCCTGTAAGGCAGTGAACGGTCGCCGCTTAGCGCGTAGCCGTATGGGTACTTTCTAAGCTGCCTGTAAGGCAGTGAACCGATATGACTGTCATCACCGAAGGTGTTGTATTTTCTAAGCTGCCTGTAAGGCAGTGAACTACACGTTGCGTTGACCGTGACAGTTCCACTCTTTCTAAGCTGCCTGTAAGGCAGTGAACATTAAGCCTGATGAGCTTAGAAGGCTGCAAATTTTCTAAGCTGCCTGTAAGGCAGTGAACGCTAGTACGTAAAGAGATTGTTAGCTGGTTGGTTTCTAAGCTGCCTGTAAGGCAGTGAACTCCAAGGACCAAGCAAAAGACCTGGTTAAAAATTTCTAAGCTGCCTGTAAGGCAGTGAACAGGATGCGCACAATGTGAGAACGTTATGTTGATTTCTAAGCTGCCTGTAAGGCAGTGAACCGCAAATTAATGCATCTATTAAATCCTTAGGTTTTCTAAGCTGCCTGTAAGGCAGTGAACATGCTCAAACTTGAACTTTCCCTTACCTTCCCTTTCTAAGCTGCCTGTAAGGCAGTGAACGCTCTAGCGAGCTGGTGTTTCCGACAGATAAATTTCTAAGCTGCCTGTAAGGCAGTGAACATAACAAAGCAGGTAAGCACTGCGGTTAGTGTTTTCTAAGCTGCCTGTAAGGCAGTGAACTCCTGAATTTGATGCAGGATTTCATCGAGCTTTTTCTAAGCTGCCTGTAAGGCAGTGAACTTAACAAAGTTGCCGAAATTGCCGCCAGAGAATTTCTAAGCTGCCTGTAAGGCAGTGAACGGCAAAATGGCAATGACCACCTACGGCCTTGCTTTCTAAGCTGCCTGTAAGGCAGTGAACGGCAAAATGGCAATGACCACCTACGGCCTTGCTTTCTAAGCTGCCTGTAAGGCAGTGAACTCGCCCACCCTTTTCACGCTCTCTCGCACCTTTTTCTAAGCTGCCTGTAAGGCAGTGAACGTTTAGCTCAGTAATCGCGGCATTACCTTTCATTTCTAAGCTGCCTGTAAGGCAGTGAACAAACCTGACCACGGTGTTATCTCCGCCAGCTGTTTCTAAGCTGCCTGTAAGGCAGTGAACAGTGTCGGATTATTGGCATAGCGTCTGTACTCTTTCTAAGCTGCCTGTAAGGCAGTGAACCACTTCACAACTAACCATGACACGTGCTGGTTTTTCTAAGCTGCCTGTAAGGCAGTGAACATAGTGCCTGTAAAAATATTATCGATTGTCTCTTTCTAAGCTGCCTGTAAGGCAGTGAACGCAATGCTATTGATCATGGTGTCGCGTATGCTTTTCTAAGCTGCCTGTAAGGCAGTGAACTGATAGCGCCGTTAATGTTCACGGTTCCGTCGTTTCTAAGCTGCCTGTAAGGCAGTGAACGATCCATATGGGTAATCACCGTCGGCAGGATTTTTCTAAGCTGCCTGTAAGGCAGTGAACCTAGACCTAATCATGGTGTGGCATTACAACAATTTCTAAGCTGCCTGTAAGGCAGTGAACCGTCATTTAGTGCGTTTGCTGCTGATTCTGGTTTTCTAAGCTGCCTGTAAGGCAGTGAACATTCAGTAAATGGAGAGCAACTCGCAGACCTTTTTCTAAGCTGCCTGTAAGGCAGTGAACTAACATCGCAAAATTCCTCAATCTCGCTCACTTTTCTAAGCTGCCTGTAAGGCAGTGAACGTGCTTATCTGTTGGCGTCAACGTGCCAGCTTTTTCTAAGCTGCCTGTAAGGCAGTGAACACAACGACCTTCACCATTATCATTTTTCCATGTTTCTAAGCTGCCTGTAAGGCAGTGAACCATCACGGCAATCGGCATCACAAAAAATACGTTTTCTAAGCTGCCTGTAAGGCAGTGAACTGAGCTTTACGATAAGTTCGAGGGATGGGTAGTTTCTAAGCTGCCTGTAAGGCAGTGAACTCCCCTTGATGGGAGCGTAGCGATACGCTTTTTTTCTAAGCTGCCTGTAAGGCAGTGAACTTAATGTTGAAGTTGCACATATTGTTATTGGTTTTCTAAGCTGCCTGTAAGGCAGTGAACTTCTACTCAGCAGGGCTAGTTAAAAAATCAAATTTCTAAGCTGCCTGTAAGGCAGTGAACGGTACTTAGGATATTTTGCCAATACTTCATGATTTCTAAGCTGCCTGTAAGGCAGTGAACTAGCCGGAAGGCTGACAGGTGTTAAACGTGATTTTCTAAGCTGCCTGTAAGGCAGTGAACCAATCCAAGACACTTCTGATTTTTTACGAGTATTTCTAAGCTGCCTGTAAGGCAGTGAACATGTGGAGTCGGGCAAGTCTCAACTATCGCCATTTCTAAGCTGCCTGTAAGGCAGTGAACCAGTGATCACATTGTTCAGTGAACGGATGCCTTTTCTAAGCTGCCTGTAAGGCAGTGAACTGAGTAAGTATCGTTCAATCCGCCCTCTCACTTTTCTAAGCTGCCTGTAAGGCAGTGAACGCAAAGCGCTAAAGGGTCGCAACCTTGTGCAATTTCTAAGCTGCCTGTAAGGCAGTGAACAACCAGTCACGGTCGGGGCAGTTACGCTAACTTTTCTAAGCTGCCTGTAAGGCAGTGAACGCCAACGCGAACAGCGCGACAGAGGCGTACCTTTTCTAAGCTGCCTGTAAGGCAGTGAACCTGGCATGATAATTACTCTACGGTTAGTTTATTTTCTAAGCTGCCTGTAAGGCAGTGAACTTTATGGGATTTGTGGCGCCAATATTGCCACTTTTCTAAGCTGCCTGTAAGGCAGTGAACTTTAACGATTTTTTCATAACAATTTCCCTCTATTTCTAAGCTGCCTGTAAGGCAGTGAACGCAGTTAAAGAAGCCATTAAAGCCATGGCAACTTTCTAAGCTGCCTGTAAGGCAGTGAACAGAAGCCAAGAAGCAAGATTATCTTCCGTACATTTCTAAGCTGCCTGTAAGGCAGTGAACTTTAACGATTTTTTCATAACAATTTCCCTCTATTTCTAAGCTGCCTGTAAGGCAGTGAACTTTAACGATTTTTTCATAACAATTTCCCTCTATTTCTAAGCTGCCTGTAAGGCAGTGAACGCAGTTAAAGAAGCCATTAAAGCCATGGCAACTTTCTAAGCTGCCTGTAAGGCAGTGAACAGAAGCCAAGAAGCAAGATTATCTTCCGTACATTTCTAAGCTGCCTGTAAGGCAGTGAACTAGATGATGAGCTTGATTTGATGACTGATGCTTTTCTAAGCTGCCTGTAAGGCAGTGAACCTGTAGCTGGTGATATTACTGTTAAGCTGTCATTTCTAAGCTGCCTGTAAGGCAGTGAACGCCTGTTTAGTGTAGAACAGGTTTGGCTTGTATTTCTAAGCTGCCTGTAAGGCAGTGAACACCCATTTTTCTATGACTGGCGAAGAATCAGATTTCTAAGCTGCCTGTAAGGCAGTGAACGAATGCCTTATCGCTATCAAAACTTACTTACCTTTCTAAGCTGCCTGTAAGGCAGTGAACTTTACACCTTGGCATACTGGCGCCAGCGCCAATTTCTAAGCTGCCTGTAAGGCAGTGAACCACGCTCAAACGTATAATTTGGGAATGCATCATTTCTAAGCTGCCTGTAAGGCAGTGAACTCAGCCACCCCGACGGCCGATAGCGCAGGATATTTCTAAGCTGCCTGTAAGGCAGTGAACTCATTAAACCTCCTCGGCCTAGTGCTCGGCTATTTCTAAGCTGCCTGTAAGGCAGTGAACTCATTAAACCTCCTCGGCCTAGTGCTCGGCTATTTCTAAGCTGCCTGTAAGGCAGTGAACATCTTCGCAACCGCCTTCACCTTCCCATTCATTTTCTAAGCTGCCTGTAAGGCAGTGAACGCTCGCCATATCGCGGTGTTGAATCGATTAAATTTCTAAGCTGCCTGTAAGGCAGTGAACTCCTTGCGCTTGCGTCCATTTGCTGACCATTCTTTCTAAGCTGCCTGTAAGGCAGTGAACCCTGTTGGTAATCCTGATTGGTTTGCTCAGGCTTTCTAAGCTGCCTGTAAGGCAGTGAACATGTAGACGATTCAATTTAAGGCGTATGTCATTTTCTAAGCTGCCTGTAAGGCAGTGAACTGCGCGTCGCCACTGGCGCGGTACTCGGCCTATTTCTAAGCTGCCTGTAAGGCAGTGAACGGTGTAAAGCTTTGGGTAGTCGTGCTGTTTACTTTCTAAGCTGCCTGTAAGGCAGTGAACCACAAAATCAACGCCCTGATCCTGCTCGCAAATTTCTAAGCTGCCTGTAAGGCAGTGAACTTAAATAAACCAAATTCGTGTTATTATTTAGATTTCTAAGCTGCCTGTAAGGCAGTGAACCGATGGTCAAGTTATTGTTAAACGACATTAACTTTCTAAGCTGCCTGTAAGGCAGTGAACACGACTACTGCTTAAGCCTGCGCGCTAGCCATTTTCTAAGCTGCCTGTAAGGCAGTGAACTTCAAAGTCCATCGAAGGGCGGACCGTTGACTTTTCTAAGCTGCCTGTAAGGCAGTGAACCTGGTCCTCGAGCCACACGGCCCGCTCGTATGTTTCTAAGCTGCCTGTAAGGCAGTGAACGCGCCCTTAGCCCCCAGCGCCGCCCCTATTTGTTTCTAAGCTGCCTGTAAGGCAGTGAACGTTGTGCCCTTTCTCACCCGAATTACACGGGTTTTCTAAGCTGCCTGTAAGGCAGTGAACGCTACTGGCGATCCCTCCAATCCTGTTTGTCATTTCTAAGCTGCCTGTAAGGCAGTGAACAGTAATAAAAAGCGTCTGGCAGGACGGGTTTATTTCTAAGCTGCCTGTAAGGCAGTGAACCTTAGCCAATGCGCGCATGAGCGTGCCGCAATTTTCTAAGCTGCCTGTAAGGCAGTGAACAAGCTCGACCACCCCCTTCACTAATTTTTATCTTTCTAAGCTGCCTGTAAGGCAGTGAACAGATCACCAGACGGTTCGATAAGTATCTCATTTTTCTAAGCTGCCTGTAAGGCAGTGAACCTTATAGATAACTACATGAAGGATGCTGTGAATTTCTAAGCTGCCTGTAAGGCAGTGAACTTCAGGGACATAAATCTTGCCATAACGTTCAGTTTCTAAGCTGCCTGTAAGGCAGTGAACAATAGACTAAATCAATAAAAATAAGTTACAACAGGCAGTTAGGATAAAAATTACTTTTTTACCTTATTAAAAACCACCCATTGTAACTTGTTGTATTTAAAATATATTTTTAAAGAGCAAAAAATAAAGGGTTAAAACTTACCTTTTTCGTTCAATTTAAAAGTGCGGTACGGTAGCCAATACTGACTGTCCATTCGCTTTGCTACTCAAGCCATAGCAATCGAAGCCCCCATCTTGTGATGTGCTTTGCTGCTGCATCTGAATAAACAGCGGAAACTTGCTATTTTTTTCTGGTGAGCGTTGCTTGGTTTGCTGGCTATGCAAGTAAATAAACGGCAAAGAGCACAATGCTGTCGGCTTGCTTTGTTGCAAATCCGCTAAACATTCCACCAGCGGTTTACCGGATTTTGCTGCCCATAGTGCGGCTTTTTGCTGCATATCCCGCTCTATTCGTTCGGGCGATTTCACCTGCTTGCGTACAAAGCTTACGTAAGTTACATCGCTTGGTACGGGTTTGATCCCTTTGATGTGCACATAGTCTTCTAAGCGAGTTAGCCAGCTGTGGATATCCAACTTTTCCAATGTCGTTTGCTCTTTAGCAAATAGGCGTAACTTACTGCCGAGCGGAAATTGCGCTTGGCGATAATCAGGAAAACCGACCGCAACGAGCGATTGATTGCTACCCACTTTGTGCTCAACCAAGGCGATGTGGACTTGTTGAAAGACGTTTTGCCAAAGAAAGCCCAAGGCAATGTCAGCATCTGGCAGTAAAGTGATCTCTTGGTAGTAGTTCATCACTGCCACCTATTTGTCACTTTCGCCAAATACACCGCCACGCACCAATACCGCCATAACGTAATGCTCATCTTCTTCACGGGGCAAGTTTTCACCACGCGCCCACTTATCGAAGAAGGTGTAAAAATCTTGCTTGTCTTTCGGGGTACGGAACGCCTTTCCTAAATTGGTGACAGCGCCATAAGGTTCAATCGCAATGGCTCCTGCACTTTGCTCCTCAGATGCGTAATCTGGGTACCAAGTATCAATGGAACGCAGTGCATTACCAATTTTTTGTGAGTGCATCGCAGCATGCTCATTAACCGCATACAGGATTTTACTTTTCTTGGTTTTACTGTTGCCTTTATCCAGCACCAACTCTTCACTGGGGTAAACTTCTTGGGCTTTACCGACTTTGGCATAGCAGTCAATTTGCAACATCAAATGATCTGTTTCGCTGGCCAGTGCCTGAGCAATTCTGTCGGCCAAACTATTGATCTGTGAATCGTTATGATCAAAGTGGCGAGTACTGAATTGTTTGGCATTAAAAGTCCAAGTCTGCTCAGACCCTTTGTTTAATGCTTTGACTTGCACTTCAATCTCTTCTGCGCCAACGCGGTTGCGCCATAGAAAACGGGCATTGGCAAGGTTGGTGGCATAACGTTTCGCCAATTCGAAACAGCCATATTTGGTAATGTACTGCGAAACCGCAGCACTGTAGCTCTGTTTGAACAGCGCATTGTTACACGCCGAAGGTTGGGCAAGCCCCCCTAATACTTTGAGTGTGAAATGTAGCTTCAAAGTATCGTGATCCTGCCCCAACGCACAGGCATCCACGCGCTGCAAGTTTGGACTTTCAACTTTTGCATCGAGTTTAGCTGGATCTTTTGTGAAATCACCTGCGTCTTTCTTATTGAAGCGATTAGAAATCGTGCCACGTACCGATTTCTCTTGTAGGGCTAATGGGGTTGCTTGCGCTTTTGTTTCCCAATTACATCCAAAGAGATAGCCATCGGATGGCACTAATTTTTTTTCAAATGCGAGTACTGAAGCTGTGTCGTTATTTTTAGCCATGAGAAATTTCCTTATTGATGTTCGTTGATAGCATTAACTTGCTGACAAAGGTAAAGATCGTTTTCTAAATCGGGGTGGTATTGCCAAAGGATGTCATCGAGATGCTTAATTTTGTGCGCCATCACAAACTCGCCGAGTGTGACCACACTTTCGGCAAAGCGATGCGGCACTGAGGGATCGCGCTGATTTTTTGCTTCAGCTAATGGTGAAATACCTTGAAACCCTGTGGCGATTGGCACAATCCAACCGCTCGTCTTGCGCTGGCTATGCCAAACAACACTTTGGTCTTCAAGCTGCTCACAATGGTGGTGTACGGTGAGGTAACCAAGCAGCGCATCTAAGGCATCATCGCCTTGCTGCATTGCTTCAATCATTAAATCGCGGCGTTCAATGAGTACATAACCCGGCATCAGTTGATTGAGTAATTTTCGGGTCTCTTGCTCACTTTCAATATCAGTCGATTGATTAAATGGGCGCTGCATACTGAGAACATCGCCTCCTGCAACTTTCATGGTGGCGATAATCGCTTGCAGTTGTTCTGCGAAGCGCTCGTGCTGCACTTGATCGACATTGCCACTCCACTCAATAACTAACGAAACGTCTAGGTGGCAGCGTGCCTCTTCAATAAATGCCGAGCGCGAACCATCCTTATCGAGCGGATTACCAGTACCGATAATTGAATGAACAAAGTCACCTTCGCCTTTATGAATCTGTACATCACAACGGTGGCTTACCACCGCAGCACTATGCAGTATGAGATCTGATAAACCTGCTTGGTTCAGCTTGCGCTCTAAGGCATGCACAAAGCCTAACCATGCCGTCATCGCCGGAAAGCCAATGGTAAATGGGCTTGAAAGTGCATTGGCGTTGTGAATTTTAAGATGCGGAAGAATCAATACATTCATCGCAAGTTCTCCTTATTGCTGGCAACCACCTTTTCAATGGCCAGCAGTTCTTGGTCTGCTAGAGTTAAGGGACTGCTGATCACTTTGCTGCGGCCGTAATGGTTGATTAAGCCTCGCGCAATGTCGCGAATGATTTTATCGAGCCACTCATCCTCTTGCTGACGCTGATCAGCAAACTCTGGATAGAGCCAGATTTTTTGATCCAAAGGCAACGCACTCGATAGTTCACCGGAATACGCTTCAAGAAACAGGCGTACTTGCCACATTTTTTCAATCACCAAATCAACATATTGCTGAATACGGTAGTCGCGCCCATCACGGAGATTGATGTTGTTGTAGTCGGTGAGAAAGAGTCGATGCAGCGCTTCAAGCACCTCTTTGGCTTGCCAAGCGGTAAAACTCTCTTTGAAAAAATCCGTTCTCGGCAGACGGATATCGCGAGGTGTTAACTCCGGTGGAATCGAGGCCAGCAAATGTGCTTTACCTGCGTTTTGGTTATTGAGCACGCTGATATTTTGCGGTTTTGTGCCGCCAAACCCAATCGTGGTTAGGCCAAAGATTTCTTGGTAACCCGCAGGGTGAAATTGGCTCGTTTTTTTGCACTCTCTTGCCTCTTTTACCGCATCACCAAATCGAAGGACATCAAGACGTTTACGTAATTCAAAAAGATGGCCGGAATGAGTCAATAACGACAATAAATGATATTCCCCATCGGCTATAGGGAAATAGACTTGCTTAATCTTCGAGCTGGAAACAGACGCCTGATCGCTATCAACCATTTTTAAAAAGCCATCGCGTAGCGCCTTATATTCACAGCTTGGTATATCAAGCAATTGCCGAGCTAACTCGCTCTCTTGCTCAATATGCAACAGTAAAGAACGTTGGTCGCTCATCTCTAAGCTGAGAAACTTGTATACATCTAATGCCGCCGCATTACCGAGTGCATCTTGCTCAACACTCACATTACCGGAGCGAAGAAAACCATCTGTCCTAGGTTTGTTCTTAGCAATAATGGACGAGACGTAACCATTTTTATTTTTCCGCGCACTCGGATGGCTAAAGGTACAAGGATGCGAAGCCACAGAAATTTGCCCCGCTCTTTTGGCCGCATCAGGCAACCAATTGTCTAATAGAAAGTTTTGCTCACACTCCTGTTGTTTTTCCAATACTTCTGCATCAGACATTGCTGCACTGATGTTTTTCTTAAGCCATGCTTCTTTACGCTCCGCAAAAAAGGCTGCTATTGCTGGATCTATCACTTGACATCTCCCTTTTTGATTAAGTTTTGTCCAGTCTATAACCACCACAAAACAAGATCAACCATTATGTAATTTTTTAAATAAACATTTTGAAAATCCTTTGAAAGAGTTCTACTCATGCTGTAGCCTCTCCCTCGACTGCAAAAATGCAGCTTAGAAAATTATCTAATTGTTTAAGATGTTCACTACCATGCAGGTAGCAAAAGGCTGGATTTTTCCAGCCTTTACTTTTAGGAAGTTCTGACTAACCCTAGTTGGTCGTTGTAGCTGTATTGCTGATTACCTTCACGGTAGATAAAACTGATTTCGCCATACCGAACTGACGTGGCAAACCCCTGCTCAGGGCTTGGACTGTATAAACTGACTAACTCGCTGTAATCACGCTGTAGCCAGAGCTTCTGTTGCTGCGTTGGTGCCAGCGGCTGGTGTTCAATATTCAAGGTGCGTTCAATCGGATGTAAGCCGCCCTGCTCTTCACGCAAACAAAACTCGATACTGCGCGCTTTTTTGACTAAGTAGATTTGCACTGTGGGTTCACTTTTACGAAAGCGTTTGAAGTATTGCGGCAGTGCGGTAAGCCACCAGTAGCCGTAAATATGACCATGCAGATGCTCGTGCCAACATGACTGCGGCGCACTGTTGCGACGATTACGGCTGTATCTATCCTGGCGACTAGTATTGGCTTGCTGTGGTTTGCCAATTTGATCGGTGCCAAGGGTTTTCGCGGTGGCAAAGTGCTCTAAATCCGCCAGATTCTTTTGCGGCTCTGGTATTGTTCGTTTTTGGATACGTGCAATGGCATTGACTGATTGCAACAATGCTTCTTCGTCGACCAACTCTTTTAAATCATGGGTGACTAACGGTGAAATAGAGTCTGTTTCATAGCCGGGATGATTAAATACTCGCTCTACTCCTCCCTTGAAGCCTTTGACGTTGTATTGCAACAAGCCAATGTTGGGTATTTCCACCTCGCCATCACGATGTCTGCGCACGCGGCCTGCCATTTGAATGATCGAACGAAAAGATGAGGGTTCAATCACCGCCCAATCAAAGTCATGATCACGCCCCACTTCTTCAACTGGGGTGGCAACCAGAATGAAAATCAGGTTTTTTGCTTGGCAAACGGTTAGGTGTTCGCGTATCACGGGATGAGCAAAAGCGGCAGGGTGTTCACCCGCTTTCTCTTTGCGCTTGAGTACTTCATCCAAATGCTTTTCTTGCTCATGGCGCAGCAACAGCACCTGCTGGCTGTGATAAGCCATGCAGCGCACTTCGGTATCGGAGGGCCAATCACAACTGAGTAGATATTGGGTTAATTCGACGCAAGGTTGAATATTGGCAACCCGAACCACGCCAAACGATACCCTGGTTTGGCTCTCTGGCTCTAAGGTGTTGTGGTGCTGGTGTTTGGCCAAAACCGCTTGCTTAACTGTCTCGAAGTACTGTTTCTCAAGCGGTTGCCCACCCTGTTTAATGCATGGAATGATATCGGCTTTTCGCCTTGCAATTTGCTGTTTTAGCTTATCAACGCGTTTAGACACAAAGCGTTGTTGGAAAGCCTCATAGGCAGTTAAATCAGGATCATCGCAGCCCACCAGCTGTGTATCGGTACTAAACTCATCGACATAAACACAATTAACAGTACTGACTCGATCACGGCTGGCGGCAAACACTGCCCACCCTTGACGATAGGCATTGTATAAACCAAGGGCTAAATCCGGCGGTATGGTGGCAGAGGAAATCATCACTTTGCGCCCCAGCATGGCTGCCAGATGCACTAATCGGCCAATCGCAATCAGATCATCGCCGGTAAAGTCGTCAATTTCATCAATCACCAAGTCGGATGA
Source organism: Shewanella sp. DNRA4 (assembly GCF_012843185.1). Lineage (NCBI taxonomy): Bacteria > Pseudomonadati > Pseudomonadota > Gammaproteobacteria > Alteromonadales > Shewanellaceae > Shewanella > Shewanella sp. DNRA4. Next base: position 305,800 of record NZ_JABAIP010000002.1, on the reverse strand, counting down.
CATTAAACGTAAACAGGGCAGAATATAGCGCCCACCACGCTTAGTTTCGGTCGCGGCCATGATGTGATCGATGGTGCACACCAGTACTGGGGCATACAGAAGTTTTCGGTCTTTTTCTTTGGTTAAAACGGTCGTGAGCTCTTCTTCAGGCAGCACACCTTGCCAATCCAGAACATCGTTTTCATCTTGAAGACTCTCCAAAGACTCAGAACCAGCGTCAGCTTGTTCAGGTTCAATGTCATCTTTTTCAACCGTCTTACCCGATTGATGTAACTCTGAAATTGCTTTAGAGCCTATAAGTACTGCCAAGTCGCTTTCTTGCAGTTTGAGCCGTTCTTTGTATTCGTCACCGGTTTGCAAAGTGAGTGTGCGCAAGCCAAGTGCTAGAATAAAACGCAGACTTTCACCCTCTTCAGATAACGCCTGCATAATTTTGGCGTTGGCGATGGTTTTGCCACAACCGGTACTGGCCATGTTCACCACAAAATAGCCTTGGCTTTTGTCTTCCGTTTGTTCACGCCACTCATTGATTTTGCGTACCGCTTTGTCTTGCCAACGGAATGCTTTAGGCGTGTTGGCCTTAGGTGCAAGCTCGCTGAGCTCAGTGGCTTTTAGTGGCTCTGATTCAAAAAACGGCAGTAGCTTCACTGTGTTCACCGCTACTTTAGCGACATTAACTAAGTGCTCATCCAACTTTTGTTTACGTGCTTTGGTGGTGGGATCGGTATTAGCGTACAGCTCTACCGAGGTTTTCCATTGATGATCATTGGGTTGTGAAGAGTAATAGTGGTCACCTAACATCAGGCACAACCTTGCATGGTGTAGAATCCCTCGCCAACTACCATCATTTATAGCCTGAACGAGTAAAGGTAGGTGATGTAATAAGTCTTTCGCGCGGCGTTTTAGCTCAGCAAGCCAAATCGAAGAATTAGAGAGCAGCCCTAACGGAAACTCAAAACATTTCGGCAGTAGCTCGTTGTACTCATCAAAGCGGTTTTCGTAGCCCCATGCTGGAGTAATTCTGGCTAGTAAATCAGCCAACGACGAGTTATCAACTTCTCGTTGTTTATCACACAGGTCTTGCTCTTTGGGTAAAGGCAACCGGTGATGAGAAACGATCAACCAAGCGATCAAAGCTGCCGCTGTCGGTAATTCGGCAAGCGCCTTTTCTTTGGGTAATGTATTGGTATTAAAGCAAGTTTCATCAATGCCTATATCAATCAGTGAATTTAGCCAAACCTCATCAAGACGTTCATGAGTTTGATGAGTAACCCATTGCTGAAAGAGCAAACAAGATACCCACTCATGGCGTAGCGGGTCACCTTTATGCTTGGTTTTTACTTCTGGGTTTAACTTTTCCTGAAAAAGTAAAGATGCTTTACCCCAATCGTGCAGCAAAGCGGCCATGCCAGTGATCACCTTAATCAGGGGTAAATATTTCCAATCGTTTTCATATTCGCTGTTGAGCAAATCCTTCTCAGTACTATTGACTGGCACATATCCCTCTGCATTAAATTTCTTCTTGTTACCCACCACCCATAAAAACTGACTACGCGAACGGGAGCGTATCCAGTGGCAGCTGACGGCGGTGCTGCGGCTGGCGGTTTGACGCAGCATTTTTTTCACGGTCAACAAACCATCTTCGGTGATGAGCGTTTGCCAGGTGTTATCGCCAATCCGGTTGGCGAAGGCATCGAGTACCCGGCGGGTTTTCTGAAGGGCATTTTTCTCGCATTGACTGACAAAGGTGACCATCATCGTGGGTTCACCTCACTCTCTTGCTCAATCTTCGACTTGCTCTCAAGGTGCTTTTCTGGTTTGTTCTCAAGTTCGTTCTCGGACTCTGTCTGGCCTTGCAGAGCAATACTTTTCACCGTATCGAACATAAAATCGAGTGCTTTATGCTCGATAAAAGCTTGCAGTATTTGTTGGCGAAACTCTTGTTCGGTGGCGTTTTCTTTAGCGCAAACAAACGCCCATGGCAGCACAATGGCATCTTTAATTAAATCCGCGACATCGAACACTAAAGCTCCCCTTCGGGTTTTGCCATGCATGACGGCAAAGCCGTGAGGAATGCCAAGCACCCACAAGCAGCTTGCTGCAAGCCCATAGGCTAAGTAGTTGCCGTGATTCAAAAAATCATTGGCTTTGTCAGTGCATTTTTTGTCTGGTTGGTGCTGGCGAGTAAAACAGTCTTTGCCTGTGCTATTAGCGGCATACTTGTATAGCGCTTTGGTGAGCTGCGCTTCCGTAAGCAGCAGTTCGGCAGGTTTGCTGGCAGATTCGGTACGCTGGTGAAAGGTTTCAAGGGATTGTTTTATCACTTCATCTTGCAGATTAAATTTCTCAAGGGTTAGTTCTCGGTCTGATCGCCAAACACGCTGCAAGTAATCAATCCGTGCGTTTTGAAATTGCTTCGCGGCAGTTAAGCGTTTTTCATCATCAAACCAGAATGAAAGCCAGCCTTGTAAGTATTCTGTTGGGCGATATTCGCTCTGAGGCGTGAACCATTCCACCTCGCAAGCCATGTGCAGTGGCGTACCGCCGCCGCCACAAAATCCAACCAATACGCCAGCCTGTGAGAGCATGCGCATGGCGGCTTGAGTAATTGAAGTACCGTTGCCGAGCATGAGTACGGTGGTGTTGGCAATCGGAATATTGAAGTAGAGGTTTTCTTTATCGGCTTCGGTCAAATAGAGCACACGGCCATCTTTTTGCATCACACGGCAATATTCCAAGTAATACATATTGGCGCGCTTTGAGTGCAGAATTGTTTTTAAATCAGAAGGTGAAAAATCATCCATAATAAACCTTAGTGTGCTCTCCGTTTCAAATACATACTACATTCATAAACGCTTACTCACCATAACCTTGTTGTGACACCTACGTCATATTTAGCAACTAAATCATCTCTAAACTGATATCTATAATCGCGAATTTCATTTAAGACTTAACTTACTAAGTTGTGCATTCAAACTCTTAACGTTAACAATCTCTTGCTTCTATCCTTTCAAAAATCCACTCCTGTACTTCACTTTCTACCCACGCAACGGCCCTATCGCCTAATGATACGGGTTTGGGAAAAGCTCCTTCTGCGATGTATTTGTAGATGGTTGAACGGGCAAGGCCTGTGCAGTCGATAACGTCTTTTAGTCTGATTAATCTCATTTTTTGAATCCTCTGGTTTAGTTCAAACCATGAGGAGTGGCGGTTATCTTTAACTGTGAAATTTGGCGGTCTCCAACCTTTTTCACATCTATATCACTAAGATGCAGTAACACATTTACTGTCACATCCGGCTACCAGAAGCGATTGCGACCAGTGGCCAATCTATCTATTTAAACGAAGGAGGCTTTATGCCTATCGTATTTATCGCCGGCTTTATGCTTGGCGTTGGAATTTACCGCAGCCTGAAGGAGAAGGACTATGTTTAGCCTGCTCATTAATCGGCCAATGGCTGAGTTATTTATTCTCGGCGTGATTGCTGGTTACGACTGGGCGAAAAACAAAGGTATGTAGCCTAGGTTAGTCATGCCCTCACGAAGCCAAGGTGCTTGTGGGCACCTTGGCTTTTATGTCTGTTTCGAACATTTTTTAGCTATATATCACTCCTGTGCATAAGCCCATTAACGCTTTCAAGGAGCCTGATATGTCAACAAAACCTATGCACACCAGAACGACCATTCGACCAGTGACGCTATGGCCGCCCTCGGATGACGTCATCCTCGCCTCTGCCGCCAATATCATTGCCGAGCGCTATGTGAAAAAGGACGCCTATACCAATCCACAGGCCACTAAGGATTTTTTAACTTACAAACTCGGTGGTTATGAGCGGGAGGTATTTGCGGTGATGCTGCTCGATAATCAGCATCAATTACTCGAGTTTAAAGAGTTATTCTTTGGCACGTTAGATGCCGCCAGTGTTTATCCACGGGAAGTGGTTAAGGCGGTGTTAGCCGTCAATGCCGCAGCGGTGATTTTTGCCCATAACCATCCCTCCGGTGAGTCAGAACCTTCAATGGCAGATAAGCACATAACCAAACGGTTAACCGATGCGCTGGCACTTATCGATGTGCGCGTGCTTGACCATATCGTGGTTGGCCGCACGCCAGTGTCCTTTGCTGAGCGCGGTTTACTCTAGCCAACGTTTAAACCTGCCACACCTTTTTAAGGAGTCCATCATGATTGAATTTACCGATAGCTTTTCACAGGCCTGTGTTGCCGAAGCCTGTGCTGCGTTTCCGGAACTGCGTAACCGCTTAGCGGTTGAGCTAATTTTGCCGATGTTTGTCCGTCCACTTAATGCCATGGGCCAAGTGATTGGCAAACCGATTGTGGCACCGAATCCAAAGCTACATAAAACCGTATTGAGTGTGTTTCACCGTGATGTGGTTGAGCACTTGCCCAAGGAGATTGCCTTTTGCCGCTATATTTGCCCCTGTAACAGTTATGGTGTGCCTATAGGTGAATGGCAGCGGGTCATCAATGGCGTGTACTTTAACCATGGCAGTAATGAACAGCCTAATTGGAGTGTGCATACTTAAAGACCTTTACCTGCTGGATATACAGCGGTATTCACCACTTCTACTCAACTAGATATTCATCACCGCTCCCGCTAATCCGCTAACCAGCAAGCCACAACCTGAGTTTTATCCTTCAACCATTGAGGTCACTATGACAACGCTAAAACTTTTCGATATTGAGCACGCCTGGGGCTTGCCCCGTAAAGTGTCACCCCGCTTTGGTGCGAGGCTAATTTTGCGCGGTCTGCACTTGGATTATCTCCATGACCGCGCCAGTTTTGTCGGTGAATTTCCACCAGCAATTAAACAACAATTTGTCGAGGCCTTTCCCGCCATGGTTAAACAGCTTGAGCGGCTGGTGGCCACTGGCGAGATTGATGCCACAGAGCAGCACTGCGTGAGCATTGAACACGCAGGCTTTACCTGTGAGGCTGATACCTTAGGCAGTCATGGCTATTTGTATATTGCGATTTATCAAACCGAAGCTAAACCACTAACCACCAGCAACCTCGCCATCACTCGATAACTTGTTCGAGTTCGTAAGCCTGTACCAATCCCCTAACCGTAAGCACCTTTTCCTAAACCCTAGCTTTAGATCTCTATCAAGCAACCCTTAGCGACTCATCTTAAATAGCTCGACCAACCACTGTTTTTTAACCCAGCCGCATAGACAACAAGAGCCAAGGCATGACTGCGCCTTGGCTCTTGCGTATGCACGTCAATCAAACAAGGAATATCCCATGACATTAACCATCAAGCGTAACCAACAGCCAGCGATGCCCAATCGTTTTTACCAAGTGATTGAAAAGGAATTGGCTAACCTCGATCCAAAAGACGCCAACGCTATCACCCTTAATTTTCGAGATCCAGACTACAGCGCCGAAGCGGGTGGCTTTCATCCCGTCGAAGTCAGGCTTGAGAAACAGCAAGATCACTGGCGTTTAGTCTACGTCACCGACTTTGCTTTTCGCGGTCATCCCTTCCCTGAACTGGTTAAAGATATCGATATCTGCTTTAACAGCAAGCAGGTTTATAGCCTGTTTAGCGGCTGGATTGGGGAGCGGGAATCACAGGGACTGATTAAGTTGTTTAGCGATAACTTTGTCAGTTATTACCAGATGGAAGCCTATCAAGTGGAGGTGAGCTTGGATTAGCCCGCATCGTTATTTCAATGTTGTTGAACGCCCGCAAGTTCCCGTAACCATAAAACGGGAACACTCAACCCCTTGCCCCATAAGGCTTTCAACAACGCAAGTACCCAAAAACACGCTATAGCAAAAAAGAGGAACATGACCATGCCTGAAGTTCAAGCGGTTAAAGATCAAGACACCGTTAAGCTTATCAGCTATCTACTCGAAAGACAGTTTAGCCAGCAACTGGCCGATGTGTGGAATATCGGCCTTAATCTCGCGCTTAGGATATCCGACTTACTCTCAATTAAGTTCAGTGATATCCACGGCGATAGACTCATCATTAAGGAGTCCAAAACCGGCAAAATCGCCAATATCAAGCTCAACTCAAAAACGCTAGAACGGATACAGCGTATTGCGCGCGAGCATCCTAACCATATCTACCTGTTTCAGTCCTACCGTAATCAAAGAGCGAAAAACACCAAACCCGCGCCTTTGTCACGCCGCTATATTTGCCGCGCTCTGGCGATGATTGGTGAAGAACTCAAAATCGCCTTAGGCACTCACTCGATGCGTAAGACCCGTGGCTATCTGCTGTATCAACAAACCAAAGACATTGGTCGAGTAATGAAGATGCTCAGGCATAGCGCCGAAGAAACCACCTTGCGATATATTGGTATTGAGCAAGACGATATCGATAAGGACTTTGTCGAGCTAGAAATCTAACAGGTTAAGAGGGTGCCAGTTCACCCTCTACATTTTGGTACTCACAGTAAGCTTCAAGGACTATCATCTATAAACAATTACTTGATTTTATCTCACCGTAAGGCCCACTCCATTACCTGCCACGCTGCTTGCAAGCTTTTCCAAGGTTTCATTTTGCAAGTCAAATACATATAAATCGATACGCTCTTGCATAAAAGTATCTGACCAAGGAACCAAAGAGATACTCAAAGTTCGAAGTGTGATAAATCTGCCATCATCACTTTTACTTACAATACTAAATAAGTCCATGACAGATATTTTTTTCGTTCTTAACACTTGTCCATCGGAAAGGCGCAGCCAGTATAATGTTCCGCCCTTAACAGCTAAGGCTTTATCCTCACTTAGATAGATCATGTCTGTATAGTCTTTTAATGAAAACTTACTAAAGGATAAATCGTTTCCATTGACAAGGTATAAATCACCTTTACGAAGATAGAAGCTCACGACTTTATCAGGATAGGCGTACACATTAGGTGGCCGCATAACTATACCGACTTCATCAATGCGATGAACCTCTTTGCCTTCCTTAACAAAAACAATTTCACCCACATTGTTGATTACTGAAAAATAAATATATGAGCCTTCAGTAAAAAAAACGGTGCCTCGGCGCTCAGGGTGATATTCAACGGAAGAATTCGTAAGATTAAGAATATACTCTCCAGGATTTAAAACCCCATTGGAGATGGATAACTTGTCGCCATAAACTTGCATAACAGGGCTATTACCCGCATTCACATGATATTCTTTTATGATGTCGCGAGTTTTTATATCAATAACACTGATTATGCCAGTACCAGCACCTTTGTTAAATTCTAACGTCTTAGAGGTGATGACCTGCGTAGGCATTGCTGAAGTCATAAAACTTATTCCCAATAATAAACATGATAAGAGACTATTTTTTAGGACCATAGCTCACCTCTATCTGTCGCCTTACACTATCGGCCTAAGAGAGAATAAACATAATTCACTGCAGTAAAATTCATTACGGTAGACATAAAGTAGAATCCTTATCCATGCTCATTTTTCAATGTTAACGATATCGATAAGGACTTTGCTGAGCTGGAAATCTAACAACAAGGAAGGATTACCCTCCTTATTTTTTTAATCTCCTGCCCGTAAAGTACACTCCATATCCTTAGAAAAACGGATACCAGATCTATCAACAACCCAGATCAACTCATTTCCCTCGTTTTTTTCCTTTTCAAGCAATAAATTGATTACGCTCCCATCAAAAGTATGAATAATCTTTCCTTCTGCTTCGATATCAATCCGCTCTAAAGTGACATTTTCGTTCTGCTTTACACCAAAAATACCCTCCCCCATGGCTCCCAAACCAAATACACGACATGGTGGCCACTCATGGGAAAAGGTTTCACCATTACTGTAAGTAACGGTTAATTTAACCGGAATAGAAAACTCACTTCTGATGTTAGGGCCTGGAAATTGATCGCATGCAGCAAGAAGCATACAAAAATAAAGCAACAGTAAATTTTTCATTGTGGCCATCATCAACGAAAACCTCGACCATAATTTTGCACAGCATTTTCGAACACATTAAAACCTTTAGTATGCTTTAACTTGCTGATTTGTTGGCATTACCTACAACCTTTTACAAGATAGAACGATTCATTTTGCTTTTCACCATCCACATAAATTTTTAGCTCCTGAGCACCTGTGAATACAGCTTTAAATGACGAACTAAACAATCCATTTTGAACATACTGAGCTGGTGGCATCACAGGTTTGTACTCATAAATCTGCTCTCCAGCCCTAACTCTAAAACAATCGAGGTTATATGCAACTCGGGTTGCTTCACCAGGTTCAATTCGAGACAACTCAACATCTGAATAGCCAGACAGAATGTGGATGGGAATACTGCTCTCATTCAAAACCTCAACATTAAATTGAGTAGGACAACCCACCAAACTTAAGCTAGAAAGCACTATAGCAACCGTTTTAAGCAACACATGTAAAATTCTCATAAAACCTGCACTCAATGAGGGGCTAGCTTTCAAGATGTACTTAGGTCTTTCGTAAAATCAAAAAGTTAGTCCGTTTTAGTTTGATGATCTCCACTTAATCAGTTTCTTATGAAAATAGATGATTTTATGATTATCCAACGGTAGCAGGGAGTCGGTAAAATCGAGAGCAAAATCCACATCTTTGACCTTTTCAGGGAATTTAAAGTACAAGTTATAACAGTTATCTACAAATTCACTGCCGAGCCGTAAACTCTCTTTGTTATCGGCAATATCGACACTACGAGTACCTCTTTCACCATCAATAGAGCGATCAAAACCACAAAAAATTGGGTCTTTCCTTTTATATTTCATTACCCTATATGGCTTGAAATGCTGTTCAATACCATCAACTTTCATGATTAGCGCGATATTGTTTGCTATTAACTCAACATCCAATTTCAAGGGTTTTACCCCCAATGCGAGTACAATTTCATCATCATTAAATTGACTATCACGCCAACGGTTCATCTCTATACCCAGTATGGCATTACCCCGGTACTTGGTTTCATAATTGTTGAATAACAACGACAAGTTAACGTCGGAAAATTCAATAATATCATCAAGGCTTTTGTTATACGTGTATTCCTTAGTATCGGGAACGGGCTCCCAAGGACTGACGGAAGGAACACTGGCCACCTCCAGAGTCGTGGAAGTGCAGCCACACAAACAAAGACCGATAAGCAGTAACAAATACTTCATCACTTATTCCTCTACTCTTGCCCATAACAGCTCAAAACTAATTGAGCCAATACATCAACCGAATCAACCCAAGTGACTTAATGGGCTTTACTGAGTAGATAAAAATACACGGTTAACGCCTTGGCTTTACCACTACACTGGTTGCAGCTGCCACCATTGAGTAACATTCCGAGCAACCAGTGCTCGGAATGTCTTGTTGTAGTTCCAGTAGACACTCTAAATTATAAATGTTATCCACCTATACTAAGCTATAGCCAAATGAACGTGTTCTATCGCCATAATGCTTAGTCTCCAACTTAGCAAAATAGCTCAAACGATAGAAGGCTTTACCGAAGGTCTGAGGATACTTTTGAGCATTACGATTGATGTAATAAACCGGAGTATCCTCAGGGAAATGTACTAAATGCCTAGTACTGTAATCATCTAACCCCAAAGCACTAGCCCAGGCTTCAACAATCTTAGTACTCAGGTTTTGGCCACTTCGATTGAAATTTCCGAGATGGCTATAGGCATCCTTATTAAGAAATATCACTACGTGGTAGTGATCTGTGTCTGCATCTGCTCGCTCCTTTGCCCATATATAGCGCAAAGTGCAAGGATGAACACGCTTAGCTTTGCGCCCTTTGATAAACCTATCATATCGGATTTTTGCCGTAAGAGACTTAAAGAACTTGGTTATCACCGTTGAATCATAAACTACTGGTGAATCACAAAAATTGAGCTGTGGTAAATGTAAATCAAACCTCACCATGAAGGTTCTTGGATGGTCAATAATAGCTGTCTGCATCGTCTTCAATATTATTTCTAAGTACGCACTACTTAAAGGCCTAGAGATAACCTTAAAGTCTTGATACTGGCCATTACTGATTATGGGATAAGCGTTAAAAGTTGACATGTTACGATTCCATATTGGTTATTTTTCATAACCTAAATGGTCAATGTAATCTTAAACTTATGCTCATTTATGATCTGATGCTCCTAGTATTCATTAAACAATATCCAAGGATGAATTGGGGTAATACAAGGTCAATTGGCTTCTGTTGCACTTGTCCTACAATCGTTTTGTGATTTAGATACTTGGAATCAAAGCTAATCTTGAGCACGACATAGTGCAGCTAATAACAGCCTAAGAGGAATGGAAAAAGATAGTAATAACAAACAGACATGGCACCAGACTGGAATGCTTGATCGCATTAAGGGAAAAGTGTTCTCAACTACGGTAAATTCCAAGTATTTTGCGGTCGATGCAACTCGAAGATTAAATGTTTACAAATTACGTTGTTTGATATGTTTGACTAATTCTTTGAGCGCCTTCCAGTTGATACAACATGGATAGTATCGACCTGAACAAAATTAGAATTAACATCTTCATCTTTGGGGGTGGGATTGGGGTTGCGCTTGGGCTTGGGTCCTGCCGTTAGCACGACACCACCAAATACAACACTATCTTTAATCTCTTGTGAGCAGGTAAGATTTAACATCAAGACTAAAAAACTTATATTAGACGCTTGCTGTTCAGATGAATCATTTTGTTCAATAGATGACTCAGGATCAATTGTATCCTGAAGGACAGACTTAGCGATCAAATCAAGTTCAGGCTTTGTGATAATGATCATTTCTTTAGGTACATAACTAATTTGCCGAATCGAAAGATCATACGTTTTTGCAAAGACATCGACTTGTTGGACAACTTCTATAACTTTTGTAGTCACTTCAGTAGCCAACTTTTTCAATAAAAAACCTTTGAGCAAAGAGTTGAGAGCGTCTACATTGTCTTTTGGCTCTATTGGTAGACTTATTTCTAATGGTAGAACTGAGCCAGATAACGATGGTATCAAGATATCACGAAGCTTGGTAATCGCCATTTTTTTCAACTCATGAGAATTGAGCAAATCAGATAAATCTCGTTCTTTGGATGATTCGATAATCTCTTGAGATAATGAAAAAATGGTCAAAATACATAGTTGATGTATATATAAAATAATTTTTTTATCAAAAAAGTGCTTAGATAAATAATCGTAGTATTGCTCATCTGTTACTGGATAACTTTGTTCAAGCACCTTGTCTTTTTTATTTACCCTCAACTTGGCCCTTCGTCGATATCTAAAAATCTGAGTTAACAAATCAGACTGTCTGAAGATATATAAAGGCAACGAAACGCCTAATCGAACTACCTGTGGATTATCAGCCTTGAGTTGAAGTTGAAATATGGCGGGTAAGTACCCCCAAAACGCTGTGTAACCAACCTCTCTAGCAAGCATGGAAACACAACCTAAACGCTTTAAGACTTGAAGACTAAGCCTAATTTCATTATCTGAAATGCCACCTAAAAGGTGTTTCATTTCACTCATGCGTTGTGAAGTGATGTATCCAAATTTATCAGCAGAACAAGCTAAAATAGCCCATAGCAATCTTATTTGACGGCGCGGAAAATTAGTATCCATGCCAAGAAGAGCTTGGTAAAACTCTTCTTTCAATAAGCATTGACTGTATAACTGTCCCCACAACCGCCAAGTTGTGGCAGCTAAAAAATACTCAAATTTTGGTCCTTTCACTCCTTTTAGCCTCAAATAAGTGTTCGAGTATTTATCCACATATCCTTCCTGAACTAGATACTCTAGAGAGAGCCTAACTCGCCTTTCAGTGGACTTGAAAGTTCGTGCTAGTTGCTTAGGCTCTGCGGGAACGAGCAAAGGTTCCAAGACATTTGTGTTTTTCATCATTTCTATTACAAGTGCCCACTGGAGCAATAACAACCGCTCTTCAGGTGTAGCTCCTGTCATTGAGTGCAGTAATTCCAATTTAATCTCCATCAAAAATACGATTTATGCTCATAAAACAGCAAAATCCTCAAGCCCCCTAGCACCATAATACACATGTAGCGTCACATGTAATTCCAACAACTATTGCAAATAGCTTAAGGACAATGTTACACCTGCAGCGGCACACAACACAAAATCAAACACAAAGTATCTATAACTTTAAACATAGATTTTAACCAAGAGGGATGACCAGTGAATGACCTTCATGCAAGAGCTGCAACCGAACTATTTACATTTTTGAAATCTAAAACACCAAGAAGCCTCGAGTGGGAAATTAAATATCTAAGGAAAAATGACATAAAGCTTAATGTCGCAGAGCCATTTAAGGATAGCTTTAGCCTGATCGCTTGGTTGGGAACAGAACTGGTGCGCCAAGGCTATAACACGCAAAAAGCAAAAGAGCTTGCTCAAAGAATGAGAAATGCGTGGCGCACACATAATTCCCGTAAAAATGGAAAGACGGTTTCAATATCTATCAGTCTCAAGCCCTCTATTGCTGAACTGCTAGCGCAAATGAGCAGAGGCGAAAACAAATCTGACATCATATCTAAGCTCATATCTAACAACTACCAAAGTTACTTAGCTGAAAAACGTGAATTAGCAAAACAGAAAGCAGAACAAAAGGAGGAGCGTCTAAAAAAGCAAATCGCTGTTCAAGAATCAAAAAAAACAATGATGTCTCCTTGTACATGTAGCCTTCAATTCCCATGTGACGTACTTACAGAGCAATTGAATCAAAAAAAAGAACTTGCTGACGGAATCTCAAAACTACATAGCTTAGTTAGCAAACAGAATGAGCAACAAACAAGTCTATTTTAACGTTTTATGACAAAACTCCTCAAAATTCATGACCAAGCATTGCTTCATGTGACAAATATTTACTATGACACACTCGCTAGATGGCAACCCAATCAGTTAAGAGTCAAAAACATCATATTTTGGTATTCCAAAAGGTATTCCAATAAAAAATCAAATTAATAAAAATAATTTAAATACAAAAACTTAAAACACAGATTCAAATGACGCCGCCCCACCAAATATAAGAACGAAGACGTCTCAGGACGTCTTTTTTCTTGCCTTGAACAACGCAAAATCAATAACTTACAGCACATTAACGTCTAATTACCTCCAACTACAGCTTTGATTTTTAGGTACACCTGAGGGTACACGGCCTTGACTTCGAAACTACAGTGTATCCATCATGACCATTGTCACTACTCGCCTAACAGATAAAGAAATCAAAACGGCAAAACCAAGGGATAAAGAATATAACCTATTTGACGGTGACGGACTCCGCTTAAAAATTATCCAAACAATGGATTTTGAACTATTACAATCCCCCCATGTTTCGGGTATTTGTGCGCAATTGTAGACGATGCATCATAAGCTGTTTAGATAAACGCTCAATCATTGAACAAATGGATTCAGAAACACTATCAACCTCTTGTGTCTTGATATATTTTCTCCGCCAAACCTCAGCTAAAGTGAAAATAAGTTGTTCCGCTTGACTTAGAGATTGATGTGATAACTCTCTGATAAATAAAACTCTACAGCATTCAAAAAAGCAATGTAGCACAATATTATCCTGTAGTTTCTGCTCATTCATTGTTTTATCGAGAACTAACCATTGTGGCTGACCTTCAATAAAAATAATCGCAGACATAATATTAGTGACTGACGCTAATGACGTACCGCCACAACATAAGTCGTGAATATTTTCACAAGCAGCCAAACTCAATTGAAGTCGATAGGCAAGCTGTGCTTTTAACCATTGATGACTCACTGCTGTCACAAACGTCATTAGCTAACCTTTAGCGATAGAGTTTTACGGTTTGAGGTATCACGTTAAACTTCGTACCTAAATGTGCAAAAAACACTTGAGCAAGCATAGATATGCCACGATAAAAATCCGTCTTTGCATGAAGCTCTGCTAATGCCAAACAGCGCCCCGCCCAAGGTAAAGTATGTTGTTGCAACAATAGCGTGCAGACTCTCACCTTTTGTGTGTCATTGGGGTTTAACGCTAATTCATCAAACAAGTATTGCAACACTAATAAAATCAAGCCTAAATGGTCTACGGGTTCATTTCGCGTCAGGGATAACTCGATACCATGGGTGTTATAAAAGCTAGCCAGATTTTGAGTCGAAGCCTCATTCAGTAACTGCCCCTCACTGGTGTATACCGATCCCCAGGGGGCAGCTTTAGGATCGCCAGGGCCAAAAAATAGCTGCCCATAGTCTAATTGAAGCTCGATTAATTGCGATTCATCATCTTGCCATTGAGTCAAATAGCTACTTAGCAAAGCTTTTCCTGACTGCTCACCTGTCGAGAGTTCAAGCTCTGGCCACTGTGTTGCTAACTCATCTCGCTTAAATTGTGTCAGTAACGGCATATTAGGGTACGAGTACAAAATGTTATGTAGCACTTTTGCCATTGCACCCCAGGTTTGGTAATCATTCGTGTTGATTGTTGACATAGTGTTCCTTTTACAAACGAAGAAAAATGAGGGGACTAAGCCCCCCATTTTCACTATTACACTTCTGCGGGGTTTAATAATTGCCCACTACCACCAACTGGTTGACCATTTCGATTGGCCTTAATAATCAAGTTTGGTGAAGTAATTGAGGGCGATGGTAAGGGGGCAATATGACCATCACCCTCTCCATATTTCGCTCGTAAATTATCCATAGTGTCAAAGTCGAGTGCCCGTAAAGGACAAGAATCAACGCAAATAGGCTTTTTACCTTCCGCGAGTCTATCGCTGCAACCATCACATTTAGTCATCACCTTACGCTCAATATCTAGCTGAGGAGCATCATATGGGCAGGCTCTCGCGCAACTTTCACAACCAATACAAAGTTCAGTGGCAACTTGGACTAATCCATCTTCACGGCGCTTATGCATTGCACCTGTTGGACAGGCTTTAACACACACAGGCTCACTGCAATGGTTACAACCAATAGACATGTAGTAAGCAAAGACATTTTGCTCAAAACTACCATCGACGTTTTGCGACCAATTACCACCACCATATTCATAAACACGGCGCCAAATAATACCGGGCAAATTAGCGACACCATTATTCATCACATCATCTTTTGCGCGAACCAAGCCAGTCATGCGATCCTTACAGGCAATATGACAGGTTTTACAGCCAGTACATTTGCTGCTATCGAAATAGAAACCATATTGTGTTTGTTGAGTCATTTTCATCTACCCCTTATGCCTTGACGATCTGCACGCGATTGGTGTGTTGTGGGTTTCCCTTTGCGAAAGGGCTTGGTTGGTAACGAGTTAACGTATTAATACAGCCACCAACATCAATTGGGTGCCCGCTCCTTCCAATCCGAGCAATATCAGGTTGATACCAAGCACCCTGACCTAAAGCCACAACACCTGGGGCAACCCTTGGGGTAATCCGTACAGGTAATTCAACTGTGCCACGATCGTTCCACATCTGTACTTTATCGCCACTTCTTAAACCACGACCTAAGGCATCAGTTGGGTTCATCCATACGGCATCTTCTGCGGCTTCGCGCAGCCATGGCACGTTATGATAACTTGAGTGTGTACGCCCCTTGGTGTGATAACCCATTAATTGCAGAGGATAATCATCCTTAGTATCTTCATCGTCGTAGCCTTCCCATGTGGGTTGATACATGGGGATTGCAGTGATGTAATCGCCTTTAACATTAGGATTAAAGATCCAATCTTTACCCTTTTGCGCCATCGACAATGAGTAGATCTCTACCTTACCGGATGGTGTGCTCACCGCTTTACCACCATTGATATAGCTATCGAGTGCAAGTACTGGCGTCTTGCTAAACGCACGGAACACACCAATCTTTTGCGCTTCAGCGTAACTGTTAGGGAATGCAGGTTGTGCATCCGTATTCGCGCTATTTGTGCGAGTCTTTTGGTATAGTTCCTCTAACCAAGCGGCTTCATCTTTACCTTCTGTGTACTCCGCTTCTTTACCCATTTTGGCAGCAATTAAGCGTCCCATTTCAAACATCGAAATGCTTTCCCACATCGGCTTAACGGCAGCCTTCATGGCAACGAGATAACCCATGATCCCGGATGCATAGCTATCATTGACTAAGTCATTCGACTCTAACCAAGTGGTATCTGGTAGTAAGATGTCCGCATAACGTGCGCTAGGTGTCATCCAGCAATCACACACGACTATAAGTTCACATTTGGTGTCATCTTCGAGGATTTTAGCGGTACCGTTACAGTCTGAATGTTGGTTAATTAATGCGTTACTGTTAATCGCAAATACCGCTTTAATATCTGCGCCAAGTGGAGTATCTAAATCAGCTGTACCACGGATCCCATCTTTACGCGCCGTCATTTCATGGCCACGCTCTATCGCTTCTGCCCAAGTAAAGAAAGAAATGGATTCTTTAACCGGATTATTACCACCGCTCATACCTGCACGGTTTAAACTGCCTTGATAAGGCAATGCGCCATTACTAACACCTGGCAGCCCTACTTTGCCGGTTAGGAACGAAAGCATATAGCAAGCACGCATAGCTTGTTCACCATTAGCATGACGGTTTACGCCTGCACCAGTCACAATAAACGGTGCTTTAGCATTCATAATCTTGCTAGCGACAGATTTAATATTTGCTTCTGATATTCCGCAAATTTTAGCTGCCCAAGCGGGGGTTCTTGGGCCATTATCGACAAACTTACCTTCACCAAGAATGTAGTTGCGATAGTTGTCTTCAACGTCGATATAAGGCAAATATTGAGTCTTTTTAGGATCGCCACTTGCGGTAAATTCAGCGACAAGTTTTTCAAGAGAGGCCTTGTCAAATCCAACGCAATACTTATCTAAAAATGCCTTGGAATGCGTATCAACCCATCCAGAGCTAATCATTTCATAGGCAATCGCTTCTGCAAATGCCGCATCGGTTCCTGGTCTAATCGGTAACCATTGGCTTTCTTTACCCGCCATTGAGTCCGTATAACGTGGGTCCACCATAATCACTTCAAGGTTCGCATTCGCCTCAAGCGCTTTTAAGAAATCATATCCTTCACCCGACCCACTTTGACGCATTTCACTTGGGTTGTAGCCAATACCGAGGAACAGATCACTATCATATAACGCCGTTAAAGAAGAACCTGATGTGCTACCAAACCCAGTTGCTGCGGCCGCTTCATTTTGTTGTGCCCAAGAATAGTTGCCATAAATCTTCAGGAATCCCCCATTCAGATTGAGCACACGATCAAAACACGCTGAGCTAGCAAATCCATAATAAGCCCCTGTTCCGTAGTGTTTCAAAATCGACTTATTACCGTAACTACTGGCAATACGCTGAATTTCACTCGCAATCGTTGAAGCAGCCTCATCCCATGATATTGGCACAAACTTAGCGTCTCCACGCTTACCAACACGCTTCATAGGTGTACGTAAGCGATCTGGTGCGTAAGTTCGGCTGCGAAGTGAGCGTCCACGGGCACAGGCTCGGATCTGGTGGTTGCCGTATTCATCGCTAGTTTCATGATCAGCTTCAATACGGGTAATGATGCCATCACGACTAAATACTTTGATGGGGCAATTTGAACCACAGTTAACCAAACAAGATGACCAAGTTTGTACTTCATCACCTACTGGCGGCTTAGGTGGCACCACATTCACATCACTAGAACCTGAATTACAGCCAGTGACCGTTGCTGCACAGCCCATGGCTGCACTCATTTTTAGAAAACTTCTGCGTTCCATTGTCTTTACCTCTTATCAATCAAGGCAGCAGGTAGCTGAAGGTGAACATCAGCAAGTGCGCGTTGTAGTTATGGTTTAAGTCGCCTAGGGTGATTAACCCAGGAATGCTATTGACTGCGGATTGGCTATAGTCGGTGTCGTAATAACGCTCATACTGATAACTTAGCTTGAGCCCCATACGCTCACTCAAGGCGTAGCGCCCATAGAGCTCGACACTGTGGTTATAGGAGTAGTAATCACCGTATGGCTGGATCTCGTTATAGGTGATTAAGGTATCGCTTGCGGAGTTGGAGAATTGATAATTCCCACCAAGTGTCAGCCTGTCATCGAATAAACCACTATAGGTAAATCCCGCACCTAAATTGATAAATTCATCAGCAACATCGTTATACCAGTCTGGTGAGGAAAACGATTGGCTACCGGCGATGGCGGAGTCTATCCATTGTTGGCTTGCAGAGGCATAGAGGTGCAATTGCTCAGAGAGTTGCATCCCCAATTGCAGGTCATAACCATAATCGGTCGATTCTGTTAGGCCTATAATGGTTTTAGCGTAATCATCCTTGGCATAATATCCATTTAAATCAATAGTCAACCACGAAAGTGGTACATAATTCACCTTCAGATCAACCGCCTGACGCTCACGGTCTGCGAGATAAAACTTACGCAATAGTGGATTTTCTTCAATCGAGGTATTTTCGACAGCGTTGTAGACCGAGCCGCTGCGGTTCTCGTAACGTCCACCAAAATCAATCACAGTGTTTGCCAAGGATCTGATATTCAGCTTGGCCCAAAATGCGTCATCATGGGTTTGTTCCCGCTCAAGGTAACTGCGTTCTACCTCTTTACGGTCGTAGCCTCCCATGAGGCGATACTCACTGTTAAAACGGTAACTGCTGTGGAGTTTGTATGTCAGCCTTTCGATGTCCATGGGGACATTTTGCTTAAATGCACCACTGACATTATCAAACTCTAATTGCGCAAACTCCCATACCGAACTTTTATTATCGCGTTCGCTATAGTCAACCTGACCGTTAACACGCCATCGCGGGCTTAACATATTGCTAAAGCCGATCCGCGCATCTAAGGTATCAACCTGACCATCCCAGCTCTGTAACGGATTACCACTGACTTGGATTAAATCGCCATCTTGAAGCATCCGTCCAGCGGCGACACGGCCATTGACGTTGCCACGTCCAAGCATGTATTGCCCAGATAACGAGACTTGATGGGCATCATTATCAGGCGTAGCAGCATAAACATCGGGCAAATAAGGTAAGCTTAAGTTATTAATATTATTTCGGTAAAAACTGCCATGGTAAGCCAGTTCGCTTAACCAATTTTCACCCGAAATATTAAGGCCCGCATTGAGGTTTTCAGTGTTAGCATCAACAGGCAGTGCAAAGTTAACAGGGCGAGGAGTTACTAAACTACTGCGACGATTACCCGTTTTTTGTTCGTGGTCGTAGTTAATAAACGCCTGCATGACGCCATATTGCGCGGCTAATCCCAAGCCCACCTTTTCGCGTTCCAGCTGTAAATCGACATCTCGAGTCGCAGTGTCTGGCAAAAGTAGGCCATTGTTGTGCCACAACTGCGTTTGCGCTCGGCTGTCGTATCGAGTTAATAATTGATAATCAAGGTTCAGGGCATACTGTCCAGACCGACCCGCATCAAGGTGGGCATAGCTGTTCTCTAGTCCCAATTGATATGCTTGAACATTAGCTTCATAACCCGCATTGCGATAACCTACGTCCGCATCCATAGCCGCGCGCAATCCATCGCTGGCATCGCCAAAGGCATTCCCCGCATGAATATCATCATTCTCGGCCCAGCCTGCACTTAACTGCAGCTCAGCTTGATAACGCTTCTCTCCTATGCAGCTTTTACACTGATAAGCATCCAACTTTAGCCCTTGCAGATTAGCTTTGTGCACAGAAAAGTCTGCAGCACTCACACCACTGGTAGCAGCAAGCAATCCCAAGGTAATGATATTAAGTTTAAAAGACATGGCAGACTCCTTAATCAACGGGCAAAATTGCTGCCGCTAGGGTGGTTGGAGCCATGGATTTGGCTATGACAATTGAGGCATCCCATACCAGCACCAAACGCGTCAGAACCTGGTTGAGTGACCACCCGACTAGCATGTCCATCATCGGCATGACATTGTTGGCATAGTTGAGGGACGCGTTGCTTGACGAGCGCGTCATTCACACTGCCGTGGGGGTTATGGCAAGTGGAGCAGTTTTCGGTCACAGGAGCATGTTCCCACAGGAAAGGACCGCGTTTTTCCGCATGGCAGCTATAGCAAGTGTCATTAACTGAGGTCTTTTTTAAGGCACTCTCATTAAATGAACCGTGGGGGTTATGACAATCGATGCAGGTCATGTCATTCCACTTTAATGGATGAGATGAACGCTTATTCATATCGGATTTCTGCCGAGTATGACAAGAAGTGCACACTTGGCTCACCTGTTGCTTTTGCAGTACCGGATCTTTAGCTGCATGGACTTTATGGCAATCCGCACAGGCTATTTCTTCCATGTTATGTAAGCTGCTATGCCAGCCACTTTGCTCAGTTTTTTGATGGCAACCTAAACAAACGGTATTTTGGCTCGGTGCTGACAATGGACTGTCAGAACCAAAGCTAATCATTGGCTCCTTGCCTCCTTGATTGTGCTGTCCGAGTGGCCCATGGCATGCCTCGCATTGCAATCCTGCCATTGGGGATTTGCTATTATTGATATCGCCATGCACCCCATCAAAAATAGCCATAACGGTGTTATTTTTACGATGGCACATTAAACAAGTATCTGCGCCTTTAGCGGAATATTTACCTTCAGCAAACTTATCTGTGAGTATTTTTTCTATTTGCTCTCCCAGTTTGGGACTTGATGAAATTTCTTGAGCTTTAACAGATGGAGATAATATAAGGAACAAGCTCGCTCCCATTATCAGAGTTTTAATTTTACGCCATCTCATATTTAATGCCTTATGGTTAACATGACTTAGCAGTGGAAAATCCACTTTTATAGTAACCACAAAGAAACCAAGGTTAACGATTGTTAATAATAAACATCCAATAAGCCAGCCCACATCTAAAAACCACTAAAAACCTGCCTTAGATCACTAAAAAAAACAAAAGAAAATCATTCTCAAAAATCATCCAATACATTGAAAGTAATAAAATTAAAAAAATAAAACCAGAAGAAGAAACTGAAATGGTTAATTTATTGTATTAAAGTTGTTTTGATTAAATCCAAACATTCACTAAGACTAATTATATTTTGATCACATTTCAACAATCCTAGATTTCTAATATAGAGAAGAAGTTGAAATTAATTAATCACTAAAATAAATTAATTTAAAATTAATGATAACCAGATATATGAATTAATTAATATAACGTTATCACCGGCTAAAATTCAGTTACTCTAATAAAGATAAAACTCTTTCAACATAATAAATAAAAACTAATTTAGCTAAATAGCATTAACGCACTAAATTTATGCACTCACTCGCCAGCCATCTGACTAAAACCCTATGCTTCCACATATAGCGTGACCAAAGTCACTTATCGCAACAAGAAACATTACATCTACATCACCAAACATTAGTATCTGTGACGTTGCGTATGCAATACCGTTTATTAACATACTATAACTACATGGACCTACCTCCCTATGACTTGGACCCAAACATATACGCCACTTGGTAGCTTGTGGCTAACTGCAATAGTCGCCTTACTACCTATTGTATTTTTCTTTTTAGCTTTGACGGTGTTAAAACTCAAAGGTTATATTGCCGGAGCTTTAACTTTATTGATTGCCCTAGCGGTTGCAATAATTACTTATAAAATGCCTGTCACTATGGCGGTTGCATCTGCGATATATGGTTTTAGTTATGGTCTCTGGCCTATAGCTTGGATCATTATTACCGCGGTATTTTTATATAAAATCACCGTTAAAACAGGTCAATTCGAGATTATACGTTCCTCTGTCATTTCAGTGACAGAAGATCAACGCTTACAAATGCTATTGGTTGGTTTCTCATTTGGAGCCTTCCTTGAGGGAGCGGCGGGTTTTGGTGCTCCCGTGGCTATTACTGCGGCATTATTAGTCGGGCTTGGATTCAATCCGTTGTACGCAGCAGGACTTTGCTTAATCGCGAATACAGCGCCTGTAGCCTTTGGCGCGATGGGAATTCCTATCATTGTCGCAGGTCAGGTTTCATCACTTGATCCATTCCATATTGGACAACTCGCCGGCCGTCAACTGCCAATATTATCGATAATAGTGCCATTCTGGCTTATTGCGATGATGGACGGTATTAGGGGAATTCGTCAAACATGGCCCGCTACATTAGTGGCAGGCGTTTCATTTGCAGTTACACAATTTTTTACCTCAAACTTTATCGGTCCTGAATTACCCGATATTACTTCTGCTTTAGTCAGCCTAGTTTGTTTGACATTATTTTTAAAAGTATGGCAACCAAAAGAAATTTTCACTTTTTCAGGAATGAAGCAAAGAGCTATTACGCCAAAATCTACGTTTTCTAATAGTCAGATATTTAAAGCTTGGTCTCCATTTATTATTCTTACCGCGATTGTAACCCTGTGGAGTTTAAAAGATGTACAACTCGCACTAAGTTTTGCCACTATCAGTATCGAAGTGCCTTACTTGCATAATTTAGTGATAAAAACAGCCCCGATTGTGACTAAAGAAACCCCCTATGCTGCAATATATAAACTCAATATATTAAGCGCTGTAGGAACCGCCATTCTATTAGCCGCAATAATTTCAATTTTTATTCTTAAAATGTCAGTAAGTAATGCACTTAAATCATTTAAAGAAACATTAATTGAATTAAAATTCCCGATATTATCCATAGGCTTAGTATTAGCATTCGCTTTTGTAGCAAACTACTCAGGTCTATCTTCAACCTTAGCGTTAGTACTGGCAGGCACTGGAGTGGCTTTCCCGTTCTTTTCACCATTCTTAGGTTGGTTAGGGGTATTTTTAACCGGTTCAGACACCTCATCAAATGCTCTTTTTGGTGCGCTGCAAGCCAACACTGCAAACCAAATTGGTGTAACACCGGAGTTATTAGTCGCCGCAAATACGACTGGTGGGGTAACAGGAAAAATGATTTCGCCACAATCTATTGCGGTTGCCTGTGCTGCTACAGGGTTAGCAGGTAAAGAATCTGATCTTTTCCGCTTTACTCTAAAGCACAGTCTATTTTTCTGTACTTTTATTGGTTTACTCACAGTGATCCAAGCATACATAATACCTTGGACACTCGTGTTTTTTACTAAGTAAACTTTTCCTATCAAAAATATCAAAATGCCGAGTGAATTATCACTCGGCATTTTTTATATTTACGATAAAAATAGTTGGCTGTGCTTATATCAATGACTTTATTTAAATGGACGATATGCACTGCACATATATTTACGTTGTCATGCTAATAGCTCAAGATGCCCGAATGAGTTGCGCCTTATTTTGATTAAGGTAAGACCAAACCACACCCAGAAATACCAGATCCTTGAGAATAAAGAACTCGGTAACGGGTACACCATCAACCAACTTCCATACCGAGGGTAAGGTCAACAGGAAGCTCAGCGTCATGATAAAAGTGATGAGTGCACTCAAACTCACCCAGTAACCAACACGTGGGCGCCAAATCCCTATCACCAGCCCTATTGCTGTGACTATCTCAACCACACCAATTAAGTTAGATACTCCCTGTTCAGATAAAATGCTATAGAGCCAG
The DNA here is from genome assembly GCF_012843185.1 of Shewanella sp. DNRA4. Classification (NCBI taxonomy): domain Bacteria; kingdom Pseudomonadati; phylum Pseudomonadota; class Gammaproteobacteria; order Alteromonadales; family Shewanellaceae; genus Shewanella; species Shewanella sp. DNRA4. Next base: position 282,336 of record NZ_JABAIP010000002.1, on the reverse strand, counting down.
TTCATCAAAGGATGACTTGCAACGAGAGGACGAATTGCTGCCGCTTCGGTTGGCGTAAACTTAAATATGCCAATCCAGAGGAGTGTCAATACCACACCGCCAAGAGCAAGCAAAAAACCTTTATCATATTGTTTCATAAATGCTCCTTGGCTAAGGACGCAAAGGAACTATTGGGAAATCAATTTCTGTTGCGGCCAAATGATTTCCATAGTTGGTCAGGGTGTTGACTACAACTTGGCCTAGTACTTCGAGCATTAATTCATCATCAACACCAGCATGACGAACATTAGCAAGTTGTTCATCGGTGAGCACTCCACGTTGATGAACTAACGCGGTCGCCAGTTGCAGCAAAGCATTATCGAGAGGAGACTCTGCATTTCCTTGGCGCGCAGACTTTATCGCGTCAACTGATAGGCCGGCCTTACTCGCTAACAATGTATGTGCAGATAGGCAATATTGGCACTCATTACTTTGGCCAATTGCCAACGCGAGTAATTCACGCTGAGTCGTCGTTAACCGCCCCTTACCTAGTGCTTCAGCAAAAGCCAAAAATCCATTAAATAACACTGGCGAGTGAGCTAACGTGGCATATAGGTTAGGTACCATACCAAGGTTACGCTGCATTGCGGCAAAGCTTGGTGCAACAGTTGAAGAAGGTTGAGAAACAGGTTTAATACGGCTCATAGTCGTGCTCCAATTTAATTGTGTAAGTTACGGTTGATAGCTTACAGCCCACAATGATACGATTTATCGCAAATAGTCCTTAATTAAACGCCTATCGTCTCAAAATGGATCCTCTCTCAATTCTATTGGCTCATACAGCGCCACGTGCTTCGATGTTTTTCGCTGGTAACTTATGCCAAACCTCGCTTAGCCAAGATTATCCTGAAGGGGGACATCTACACTTGCTTAACGCGGGTGCGATGACGCTTTATCAGGAATTTGATGAACCACGATTGTTAACAGAACCTTGCCTAATCCTTTTTCCTCGGGGGCTTAAACACAGCATGGAACCCGTTGATGCTGAAGGATGTGATCTCGTCTGTGCGAGCGTTTCATTTGGACAAGGAAACCAATCCCCAATACAAATGGCACTCCCCAATGTATTAGTGCTACCGCTGAGTGAACAGCCAGAATTAAAACCGCTAGTCACCCTACTTTTTTCAGAGGCATTTGCGAATCAATATGGCCAAGCCCCCATTATCACTCGCTTGTTGGAGACAGTATTTATCTTATTGTTGCGTTACATCGTTGATAATGGCCACACTCAACAAGGCATATTGGCTGGATTATCTGATCCACGACTAGCGCGTGCGATTGGCGTGATGCATAAGCGTTATGAGGAAAAATGGACAGTAGCAACACTCGCGAAAGAAGCGGGCATGTCTCGCTCACGTTTTGCGGCTCATTTTCAACTGTTGACGGGATTATCGCCACTTGAGTATCTGACTCAGTGGCGAATGATGATGGCATGCCAACAATTATTGGCTGGGGAACCTATTGCTCAGGTTGCACTGAGTGGTGGATACAGTGGCAGTGCAACCTTTGCACGCGCATTCGAACGAGAATTTGGAATGCCACCAGGACGCTGGCTTAAAGCACATCGTTAGCGCTGATGTGCATTAACTCATCCTTGAGCTAATACGTTAAGTTCACCTCAAATCGCCCAAGATGTGTTCTGGGCGATTACCGTTCTGCTATTGACCGACATCAACCCCTTTTTGATAGTGATACACGGATGAGGCTTCACCATTGAAGTAATACACTAATTGACCGTGTAATTGATTATCAACGTACTCCTCGCTTCGATCCAAGCTGCCATCTTCGTTAAAGCTGTAGCTTTTACCTTGCAAGCGGCCTTTATCATCATATTGCATCAGCCCTAATAAATGGCCATTTGCCGAAAACGCTTGCCAGCGACCAACTTCGTGGCCCGCACGGTACTGCCCATGCCAGAGCTTAACCTGGTTATAGCTACTGTCATCAACCAGCCATTTACCTTCACGTTGACCGTTCACATACTGGCCTTGAGCCTGCAATTGTTTATCAAAGCCACGCTGTAAATACGCACCATGTAACTGTTCGTTTTGATAAAACGCTTGCAGCATTAGCGTACCATCAGCGGCGATTTCGGTTTGTTCACCGTTAAGCTGGCCTTGTTGATTAAACTGCTCATTACGGGTCATATCAGCGTTTTTGGTCACCCACTTACCGACCTTTACACCGAAATGATATTGCCCGGTGACAAATCCACCGTCTAAGGCATTATCTTCGCGATATGCACCGTGCATTTTACCTTTGCTGTAGTTAATCCGTCGGACATAACCATTCCAGCCATCCCCAATATACAAACCGTCATGCAGTCCCTTGAGTTGTTCTTCCCGTTCAATCAACTCACCGGTTGCACTAAAACGCTGACGCAGACTCCAGTCCTTTACAGTATCACGCTGATATTGAGCGGTTAATGCTCCAGTTGCATCGAAGCGTTTTTCAGTAGTTACCTGGCCTTTGGCAAGATACTGGGTGTCAGTTTGGCTTGTTACTTTGCCTGCATCATCGTAGCTAATATTTTGAATTTCGCGGCCATCCTTATCATACAATTGTTGCGTTGCTAACCGCCCTTGTGGATCAAAACGCTGCTGTATCCCTACTTGCTTATCATGCTGATAATGTTTAACTTCCTGTAACACATCTGCCGCTTGGTACACCAACACTTCGCCATGTATTTTGCCGTTAAGATAAAACTCTTTGGTGAATAACCAACCTTCCTTTGTCCAATACAGTCGCTCACCTTCTCTTTTTCCCGCCACCATATTCACGGTTTGCTCCGGCTGTCCATTGTTATGGAAGCTTTCATAAAGCCCTTCCATACCGTTAGCGCCATAGGTTACCCGTGTTTGCAGCTGGCCATTGTCAAAATAACTTTGCGCTAATCCAGATTCCACACCATTCACATAATGTTGATGGTCGCGTAATTGACCATTGGTATGGTAACTTTTCTGCTCTCCATGTAACTGGCCGTTCAGGTAGTGGTACTCTCCCGAGAGTTTTCCATCTTCCCAGTAATGCAAATGTGTTCCCTGATAACGCCCTTGTGCATCACTACTGCCCTTGCGAGACAGTTGACCGTCGGGGTAGAAGAACTCGAAATCACCAACGATATAACTCTCCGCTAAATTGGGACTGTTAACGCGGCCCTTAAAAACCGGTTTATCCGTCTCCAGATAAAATAGCTGCACTGACCACTCGCCATTTTGCGCTGTTGCAGCTTGCTGCTGATAATAGATGGCTTCACCCGGCACATCGCTAAGGCGCCATTGTTCGTCGAGTAAGATCCGCTCCGCAGACGAATTAAATGACATCAAGAGCACTGATAATAGTAATAAAACTCTCATATTCGGCTCCTTAAGGTAATGCTGGGAAGGTGGTAACCCACTGCTTATTCACTGGGTCGCCGCTGATGGTCAGATATTCTATCGCGGCAGCTCGCCCTGCCAGCAAAAACCAGCGCTCCTCACGTAATACTTGCAGCAATGGGCGCTGATAAAAATCACTGCCATCACCTTGAATAGCTGGAGCTAACGCTACATTCTGCGCATTTAAAAAACGATAACGGCGCATAAAGTCGGCCACCGTTTGAGTCGTATCCAAATTGGGCAGTTGGGTGATATCAATCAGCCAACCTTGTTTAGGTTGATAGGCAAGCGCTTGCCATTGAGGAGTACCAGTGCAGGCTAAAGTGCTGGCCACACGGATACCATAAAAGTTGCGACGGATGCCATCGGCACTCGTCAGTTGATACTGTATGGACTTATCGAGCTGTTCCACTAAGCTGTTTTCAGATTTGATAGATGTCCATTGCAACGTGTGACCATCGACTTGTGGCGCATCCACCACGCTTAAACGACACACCGCGGCCTGCTCGGAGGTTAACTGTAAACCAACGCCGTATTTGGCCAGCATTTGTGGTTCGAGTAATGCGGGATCATCGGGAATAGAGGGTTGCGGTTGCTCATCGTAACGCGCATACATATCGTCACGGTAAAGCGTTGTCTCATACACTGGGGGATAGTTGATATTTTGCGTGTAATCGTTCATCGGAATAAAACGAACATTTTTAGTCAATTCGCGACTATCCGCAGCAGTATTAACATAAATGGTGAGCGTCGGCGGCTCAGCAGGAAAGCTAAACAGGGTGGTGGATTGATATTGCTCCGATGAGACTAACGCCAACATATTCAGCTCAGCAGGGGTTAACCAATCCGGCCCTGTCGTAGTAGGGGGTTGGTACTTCAGCATAGCGCCTTCACCCCCGTCAAATCGGCCAGTCAACCAAGATGTATTGGTCGCATCCTGCGATGTCAGCAGATAAGTGAAGGGTTTATCGGCAACGGGGGTCAGCTCTAGTTGTAAATCTTGATACTGCAAGGTCACCGTTTTGCTTGGATCTGGCGTCAAGGTCAGTTTGACCAGTTTCGCCCCTTGATAATGGGCTTTAGCACGAAACTCCGCTACCAGATCAAACAGTGTCGAGGGCTCGTTCCAGCCGATAAGCAAATGTTGCTCAAGGGAACGATAAAAACCATCCTTTTCAGGGTAACTGTAACCACCGACCTTAAATAGTTGTATTGGCAGCACGCTGCCATCGGCACTGTGGGCGGTGATATCGGTTAAGTGAAAATCACCAGAGGCTTTTAAACCTGAAACATCATGCTGATAGGCAAGGCTTAGTTGGTCATCACTTAAGTCAAAGTAACCTGCATCAAACGCAAATACCACCTCTTCCGCTAAGGTTTTATTCGCATCTTCTAGCACTAATTCAGGTTGTTTTGGGTACTCTGTTGGCGGGAAATCATAATCAAAATCCACTCGTTGCGACAGGTCACCCAGCTTTCGCTCACTGGGCACCATTATCACATTGCTGCGCATCACACCTTTAAAGCCATAACGCTCAAATGGCGCTTCAGCGACTAAAGCCATCTGCACTAGCCAACCTCGCTCACGCTCTAGCATCAGTTGGCCGTAAATGTTGGCTTGGGCACCGTCACTTTGTACTTGAGCCAGTACATGTGTCTCTGTGACTTTTAACACGGTAAGCTTGGCATTAGCATGGCCTTGATAGGCTGGAAGCGCAACGATAGCGCCCTCTTTAGCGGGTATACTGTTAAGAAAGACCGATGAACTAAATAGCTTTTTAAGCTCCTGCTCCAGTTCAAGCCCCCGCTCAGCCAACTGCGCTTGCCATACAGGCTTGTTGAGTGCGCTAAATGCTTTAACGCTGCCATCGTCTAAATTTAATGTAAATTCAAAACCCTGTGAAAAAATAGCGTGCATTTCAGGGTTCCGTTCAGCCCGTTCACCGCTGCTCACGCCACTCCCTTGACCATCACGCATTTTCATATAATCGACATGCACTTCAAACCGACTATTTGTGCCCGTATCGAGAACCTTATAACGCAATAATTGATGGGATGTGGTATTCACTGTTTCGGTACGACTATCCGTATCGACTGTAATCTTGGTGGAGCTATACACTTGATATGCACGCTCTTCACCTTTTTTAGGATTAAACTCCACATCAGCATCCCCAAAAGAGCAGGCCGATAATAGAAAACAGCTCACTACGCTAACCAAATACTTCATGGTTATTCCTTGTAACTAAATAATTAAACGCCGCATTATGCCCGTTCATGGAACATAAAGAAAATTATTAGGTTATTTTTTACTTATATAGTAGTCATTAGCATAGTATTTTTTCTATGCAGGCTTAACGGCTATTTAGCGTGTCGCTTAATGCTATATCTTTCGAGGGCTGAAGAAGGAGGGAATATTAAATAATTAGAAAAGCACCGAACTCAAAATATCACTAAATAGTGGTTTAAAGCAAAAAATACTGCCAGCGCAACAAAGTAAACACTATGTTGCGAAAATAACAACTAAGCTAAACAATTATCACCTTGCTAAATACAGTACATAACTTAGCAAGGTGACAAACTATTGATAAATTTTAGAAGTCGTAACGCATACCAAGGCTAATAATGGTGTCGTCAAAATCATCATATTGCTTCACATCAAACTGACCGATTTCGGTGTGTAGCCGTGTTGACTTACTTAATTTATATTCAGCACCAATCGCCCACTGAGAGATTTCTGGCACCTCATCAATTAGGGTGTTTTTACTGGCATAAACACGATTCGCGATTAATCCGGTACCGGAGTTATCAAATCCATATTGGGCCTTTAATGATAATTGGCCTAATTGATATTTGGCACTAACGATAACACCATCACCTTCACGCTGTTGCCAATCGGTTTTATCGGTATTCACCAATTTTGAATGTTGTAGCATTGTCGCAAACTGCCACTTATCCCACTTATATTGGACAACGCCACGGTAAGCTTCAATATCTTCCACACCATCACTGTAGGCAACTGCAGCGTACACATCGCCCGTTTTAAAGAACTTATCACCATAGGTAACCGCTAACTGGTAATTACCATTATCACGGCGGTTATCATTATTAGTGTAATGATTGTCCTCCAATAAATAGCTCACACCTAATTGCAACTTATTCCAATGGGCGGATTTGTATTCAAAGGAGTCCCCCCAACGCTTATCACCGGCAAATAAACGGTCATGTTTTAAGGAGTAATTGTCCATTGCATCAGACATCCCCTTAGCCATTTTAAATACCGGATCAATCCGTCCAACCGCTAAGGCACCATAAGTGCTGTGCTTCACACCAATAAATGTTGGACGTGCTGAGAATGGTTTATCGCCACTATCTTGGCTCTCACCATTTACGCCAACCTCAATTTGGTAAAACAGTGAGGTGCTGTCGGTTAATTGGCTAGCGCCTTTAATACCGATGCGCGTAAAGTTATTTTCTAATACGGTGCCGCTTTTATTTTTATGCGTCGCACTGCCGCTATCGGAATTGGTTACCGAATAATCGATACGACCATAAAACTTATGTTCATCGGCCACGGCCTGTGTAGCACATAGCGCCAAGGTAAGCATCGAAATAGCAAATGATTTATTCATCATGTTAAGTATCCAATATTACTGAGCAGGTAAGGCATGTTCATTAATCACGCCATCGGCACGCATTTGCTTGTACAACACATCAGCGAGTCGCAGATAGTTGTCCCAGGCATCTGAACGCTTAGTAAAGCCGGTTTGGGCGTAACTACCGGTATCACCTGCTGCTGGTAAATCATTAATATTGAACAGCGAACCACCCTCTTTCAGATGCGAAGATAAGGCATCAATCATCACGTTAAATCCGATACGCGCGGGTTCAACATAATTAATCGAGTCATATTTGGATTGGCGATAAAATGCTTTCAATGAGGCGTCTTGGATATCTTTCTTCTCGTCAGCAAAGATTTCATCGTAATGGGCATGGGTAATTTTGTGGCTATTTTTATCAACCACTAACCGCAACATCGCGGTAACGCCTGTCCAGCGACCTTTTTCATCGAGCAATTTTTCGGCTTGCTGATAAAAAAGCGCATCACTCGCTCCTGCTTGAATCCGACTATGGATCTTAGCGGTCAAGGGGATCATCGATTGCTGAATGCTGTTTGAGGCGCCAGCAACAATATCAATACCTTTATATTTTAATCGGTTAGGCTCGCTGAGCTGGTTGCCTAACTTAGGATCGTAGTGAGGATTTAACTCAAAGGTAAGTTGGTCTTTTTCCATCATTAACTTTTCCATGGTTAATGCGGATTGTACCCATGCGGTACCTTTCTTTTTGCCCATAGAAAAATTGTATTCAGACATACGCTTAGGCACATTTTGGTAAAGGCGGGTGTAGTAATTCGGACGCCCACTCTCATTAAACTCGGCCAGGATCACATCCTGAAGGTTGTTTGAATCCACTACCACCAACATGCTACCCATATGCCCTTGACGGAAACGGGCTTCTTCAAAGTAGTAATCACCTTTCACTAAGCCTAAACGCGGTTGGATAGACCATTTCAGTTTAAAATCATCATCCCCTGTTTGACTGCGAGCACCCACGCTTTGATATTCAGGCTTACTGCCATCTACACGAGGTAAATCATTGATTGCTTTTAAAATACCATTGGATGAGTAGGTTGCGCCTGAGATGGCATCAATCCCCTCATGACCATTACGGCTCACAATCTCGGGTAGCAAACGCTCAGCATTAAGGTACAGTGACTCGGTTTCTTTATGTGACAGAGTTTTTACCTGAGTGATATTCCCCTGCTCAACCTTAACTTCAAGGGTGATGTCGCTCTTTTTACCCTTACCACTGACATGATGGACGCCATCAATATATTTCCCCTGCGGTGCAGTATTAGCACAACCTGCTAAGGCAAATGTTGCGAATGCAACCGCACTAACCAGCAAACTTTTTTTGAAATGTAATTCAGTTTTCATCATATAACGCTCTTCAACTAATGAACTTGCCGCCAGCATAGACCTCGGAAAGAATTCGACAATTGCGGATAACCGCAATATGCCAACCTCAATTCAAAATAGTTGAGTTAGCTAACACTTTGCTGATTGATTACTGTCATCAACTGAAATTCATGCTACTAATTTAATCGTCATCAAGATGGGGGATGTATGAAATATTTATTATCTTTTACTGTATTAATTTATCTCTTTTTTACGCCAACAATGGCAAATGCGACTTTTTCACCATTCGACTGCAATACCAATGCAACATTTAATTATGAGCACGGAAAAGGCAGTATGAATACGTTAAAATATTTTGGCACTTCCATTACCATTGATATTTATGAGGCAGACAAAAACAAAGCCTACTCAGCATTATGCCATGCACTTAATGTAGTGCAGGAATATCATTATTTAGCATCAAATTTTAGCACTTACCCTGGCTACACCAATATCCAGACTATCAATAACAATCCTGAAAAATTACACCATATCGATGTAAAACTCACCGAATTATTAGCAACGAGTATTGAATGGCATGGCATTACCCAAGGCAGATTTAACGTTGCTTTAGCCCCCGTGTTAGAAGTTTGGCGAAGCTATCGAAAACGTTGCCAACAGGGCGGCACATGCGAACTACCCAGTGATATCGAGTTAGCCAACGCAGCAAAAAACATTGATATAAAACAGATAAAACTCGATGTGAACAATAATACCATTCAAATGAAATCAGGAATGAAGCTGGATTTAGGCGGTATAGCCAAAGGTTGGATGGTTGAAAAAGTGTATGACCAATTAAGAGCCGATAGTATTACTGCCTTTATGATTAATGCCGGTGGAAATATTCGCCATTTTGGCACCCACCCAGATGGCCGCCAATTTATTACAGCAATCGAAAATCCATTAATCCGCAAATATCAACTAGAAAATAAAGATAATATCGAGATTAATAGCGGTGATATTTACCATGAAATCATTCAAGGTGAAGATATAACCATTGTATCGAGTGGGAATTATCTCAATTATTACACTGTGAATGGTCAAGAGTATCATCACATTATTGATCCAACGACACTCTATCCGAAAAATGAAGGTATCTCAGTATCGGTTATTATGAAGAATAAACCCATTCTTGCGGATGTGATTTCAACCAGTTTGTTTTTATTACCGATGCCTGAAGCGCAAGCCTTAATAAAGCGTATTGGCGATATTGAAGCGGTATGGTTTCTGGATGAACAAGGCACCAAAATCGCCACCCCACAATTTGAACAATATCGCGCTAAACTCACCCCTTAGGCTAATGTGTGAAGCGGCTCAATACATCAGCAATCACTAATAGGCATAATATAGCCACTATTTTTGGCCATCAGCTCAGCATAGCGCAGCCTATTTTACAGCGATGCTGTAACGTCGTGTTGTGTTAACCACTAAATGAAATCGCCCAGCCAGGTTTAAATCATGTATCAATTATTCTCTCGATTAATGTTTATCCTGGCCCTTTTTATCGGCTTTAAGCTACCTGCCATTGCCGCCGATAGCCTTACAAATGATCCGGTGCGAATAGGCATAATGGCGTTTAATGAACCCGATGAAGTCATGGCCAATTGGCAGCCTACCGCTGATTGGCTGAGCCAGCAGTTGCATCGTCCGGTACAACTCATGCCATTAACGCCAACCCAATTAGATGAAGCACTCGCTAAGCAACGTATCGACTTTTTAATTGGCAATGCCCTCACCACGGTCGCATTTAAAAAAAACTATGGTACCAGTCACTTACTCACCCTAGTCCATAACCGAGTGCATTCACCCGAACAGAGCATCGGCTCTGCCATCGTCACGCGAATTGACAACAACCTGAGCCAATGGGCACAACTTAAAGATGAAAAGTTAGTATCAAGCGACCCACAAGCCTTTGGCGGATTTCAAATTTTTGCAGCGACTATGGCAACCAAAGGCATCAATGCCTACCGCGATATTCCCCAGCTGCGCTTTATTGGTTTTCCACAGCAAAAACTATTGCAAATGCTGTTATCGGGTGAGGCTGATGTTGCGATATTACCTAGCTGCGTATTGGAAAATGCACAAGAGCGAGGACTCATTCCAGCAAATAAATTAAAAGTGGTCCTTAAGCAACCGCATCCTGATTTTGCCTGCGAAGTGTCCACCCAGTTGTATCCCGGCTACGCCTTAACCAAATTAGGCCATACGGATCATAAACTTGCTACCAAAGTGGTCACCAGCCTGTTGCAAATATCCCCAGAGAGCCAAGCGGCGGTGCAAGGAAGATATCAATATTGGTCGGCTCCCGTGGACGATAGCCCGGTATTTGAACTGTTAAAACAATTAGAGCAATGGCCATTTGTCACTAACTGGCAGCGATTACTGCACAATGCCTTACCTTGGGGTGCAAGCTTCATTTTTGCCTTGCTACTCGGCTATATTCACCACTTAAGGGTTAAACGTTTAGTGGTCAAACGCACCCAAGCCTTATCTGCCGAAATAGCCCATCATCAGCACACCCAAAAAATCTTACTCGAGCAACAACAACAGTTTTATCGCGCCCAACGGGTACTGCTGACGGGCGAAATGGCTTCAGGCATTGCCCACGAGCTTAAACAACCCTTGGCCGGTATTCGCTATCTCACCCAAGGCTGTTTATATCGGCTAGATAGCACCCAAACCGAACTTGCTACCGCGCTCAATAAGGTCATCAACCAAGTCGATAGAGCCCAAACCACGATCCATCGTCTGCGCACATTTTGCCAACAAACCAGTGATTACCAGTCCTGTGATTTACGCGCCGTGATAGAAGAAACCTTGACCTTGATGCAACCTGAATTTCAGCGGCTCAAACTCAGCCCTAAAGTCAACTTACAAACCTTACCCGTATTTGCCGATGCCAGTTTGCTCCAGCAAGTGCTGGTGAATTTATTACGCAATGCCCTAGATGCCATGGAAAACAGCCCCCATAAGTCATTGATTATCGACACAGGTACCACAAGCGAAAGCGTCTATATTCATATCACTGACTCGGGTTGCGGCCTGAGTGATAACGCCCTCGAACGCTTATTCTTTCCCTTTGAAACATCAAAACCCCAAGGGCTTGGCCTAGGCATGGTTATCTGCAAACGCATTATTGAGGAACACAAAGGCAAAATTGAAGCACAGCACGCCGCGCCGGGGTTAACGGTAAAAGTCACCCTGCCACTCAACCAGCCATCAGCTTAAGAGAGCTCAAATGACACCACTTTACCTTGTAGATGATGATCAAGATGTACTGGATTCGTTAAGCTGGATGCTTGAAGGGATGGGGCTTAACTGCAAAGGCTTTAACGCTGCGGATACGTTTTTAAAAAGCGTTGATATCAAGCAACCCGCCGTACTTTTGCTCGACATCAAAATGCCAGGTATGGACGGCGTGGCACTGCTAAGCCATTTAAATCAAGTGCAAAGTGTAATCAGCGTCATCATGCTCACCGGTCACGGCACCATTGCCATGGCCGTAGACTGCATCCAACAGGGCGCACTCAACTTTCTTGAAAAACCGGTTGATGGTGAGAAGCTATTTCAGCTTTTAACCCAAGCCCAACAACATACTGAGCAAAAATGGCATCAACAAAATTTGCAATCAGACATTGCCAATCGACTCGCCACCCTCAGCCAGCGTGAAACGCAGGTGATGGAAGGCATACTGGCAGGGAAAATGAACAAAGTCATCGCGGCGGAGCTAGATATCGCGCAGCGAACCATTGAGTTGCATAGGCAAAAAGTCATGCAAAAAATGCAGGTGAGTAACGCCGCCGAACTTGCTTGGTTGCTAGCCAATCATAAATTTTGAAATTAAGCTTATGATTTAATGAGCCTAATTCTTAGTCGCAGTGAGACAAAGCTCGCTCACTGCGAGTGGAATAAAACCCGAATTGCAGGACGCCCTAACCACACTGACGAGTACAGGGAGATAATGCCTTGGTGTCGGTATTTGATAGCGCGCTACAGGCTGCGCAGGTCATATGGTCACGATAATGTTGGTCAAAAAACTTGATGGTTCTGGCCTCTAACGAATCAAACAGCGCAAAGGTTAACGGCGTTTTCCAATCGTATCGCGCCATCAGGTTTGCCAAATGTCGATAACAGGTTTCACGGCGATCAGATAAGAACTCAGGCGCAATCAATTGACTTTCAAATTGTGTCAGAGCTCCCGTTAGATAAAAGGTAATTCCTTGAACTAATTCTTTTATTTGTAATGGAGTGGCGACTAATTCACCATTCTCAACCGCTAAATGTAATGAGTCTGTAAACCACCCCCAAAAAGCATTAATACGTTTTTTAAAACGTTCAACTTTTTCATCACTCGCCAATTTCCAAACCATGGTATTTACCGACACCGAACGCAGCGTAAAAAAGCTACTACTACGCTTAATGGTTTCAAAGGTAAATAATATCGGTAAAAGCACTTTCTCTTGTGCAGTTAACTCTGGATTCTTATGGATAAATATCGGTAAGTGATTTGATGTTGCACTTCTTAAAAATAAACAAACCAACACATCTTCTTTACGTTCAAAAAACTTATATAAAGTACCTGTAGAACATCCAACCTCATGTGCCAGCTGGGAAAACTTAAATGATACAATACCTTGTGATTCAATCAGCCTTTCAGCCGCATCCAATATTTGATTACAACGTAAAATAGAGAGTGAATCAGATGGACATTTCATTCATTTATTCCAACATACGTAAAAAGTACATTATGTGTTGCTAACAAATAATATTTATAGACAGTAAATAGTTAATCGGGATAAAGGTCACATCCAAACCTCTTAAATACCAACCTTTGTGAGTTACCTCAAACTTACATTTTATCAACAGCATACTTTCATAGATTAAATTATCTTCATCTCGTTCGTTATTAAAGCAATCTACTTCAAAGAAAAGATATTCACGAGATAACTCACGAATAAAATTGTCACTGAAAAAAAGTCGTGACTCACTTCTCCTTAGGCGCGGTTCATAACCTCTATCTTGCTGATAACTGACATAGAGGGTTAACAAAAAATGCATGATAGAAGAAGTTTTTTAAAGCTAGGTGCAGGCGCAGCGGTCGGTGGTATCGCAGCGGCACTACCAAGTGCAGCATCAGCCACTGAATGCGCCTCAAACATTAAATGGGATGAAACTCGCGATGTGATTGTCGTAGGTTCGGGTTTTGCGGGTCTGTCATCCGCACTAAATGCTAAGCGTCAAGGTCTAGGCTCGATACTGGTATTAGAAAAAATGCAGGTGATCGGGGGCAACTCTGCGATCAACGGTGGCTGGTTAGCTATCCCTAAAAACCCAATTCAATTAGCTCAAGGGATCAACGATGACTCGCCCGAAGAGCTGGTGAAGGATCAAATCATTTCTGGCCGCGGTATGCAAAATACCGACATGCTGCGACAAATTGCCAATCGCGCCCTCGATGCCTACCAATTGTGTATCGACACTGGCGTCAAATTCCGCGAAGGCTTTAACCAACAAGTGGGTGGCCACAATAAAGCACGTGCTATCCGCACTCAGCACGGTGTCGGTGGCGATATCACCACTAAACTGTACGAAGCAGGTAAAAAAGAAGGCGTTGAATACCGTTTACAACACTATGTTGAAGACTTCATCATGGATGGCCAAGAGATTGTTGGCTTGAAAGTGCGTCAAAATTATCGCTTTCCGGATCTCAAAACCGGTAAAACGATCTACATCAAAGCCAATAAGGCCGTTATCCTTGCCCACGGTGGTTTCTCACGTAACTTAGTACTACGTGAACTGGTCGACCCTGCATTAGATAAAACCTTAGATTGTACCAATGCACTCGGCGCAACTGGCGAAGTCACGCTAACGGCTATGGCCCACGGTGCTTTTCCGGTTCATATGAGCTTTATTCAAACAGGTCACTGGGGCTCGCCCGATGAAGGCGGCTTTGGCTGGTCAAATGCTCTGCTCTCGATTGGTTTCCATAAAGGAATTTCAGTCAATGTGTTAGACGGTAAGCGTTTTATGAATGAACGCGCCGATAGAAAAACCTGCTCCGATGCCATTATGAAAAACCGTCATCCAGATGGCTCACCCGCCTATCCCGTGGTGTTTTTTAACCATGACGATCATGTTGGTGCAGAAGAAGTGACCCGCGCAGTGCGTGACCAAATCGCTTGGAAAGTAGATAGCCTTGAGCAATTAGCTAAGCAATTCAATATTCCAGTTGCACAGCTCAAACAAACCGTTGCCGAGTACAACAAGCAAGTGCCCCAGCGCATCGACCCTTTATTTGGCCGCATGATGGATACGGCAGTTGAGCTTAAACCGCCGTTTATTGTGTCGCGTATTTGGCCAAAAGTGCACTACTGCATGGGCGGCTTAAAAACCGATTTAGGTGCGCGAGTCATACACAGCCAGTCACTGACCTCCATCAAAAAGCTCTATGCCGTCGGCGAAGCGACAGGCGGAACTCACGGTGGAACCCGTTTAAGTTCAACAGCTTGTCTAGAGTGCTTAACGATGGGAATTATCGTTGCTGAAACCATCAAATCTGACATGCAGGCCTAAATCATGATGAAAACATTACTACTCACACTCGTTGTTGCAACTCTGTTCACTGGCGCAGCCAATGCCGGAGACCTCGTCAAGATGAAAGGCAGCACCCAAGGCAGAACCAACCACGAATTTATCTACCAAGATGGTTGTAAAGGGTGTCACCAAGGTTCGGGTAAACAAAATGCCACCGATGCGGCCTGCGTTGAATGTCATGGCGAAATTACCAGTATTGCGGTGGATGAGTCCAAGCTTGCCATCCCTGAAGCCCATCCACACAAATCACTGCACTACAACGAAGGCGCCAGCTGCTTAGCCTGTCACAGCGAGCATGAGAAAAAGGCTCCAGTGTGCGCTGAGTGTCACCGCACTTGGTTCAAAGAAATGTAATTTAATTTTTATAATACAAAAACTTAAGAAAGGTAATGATGATGAAAAAATCCACCCGGTTTATGTTGTCCATGGTGGCAACCGCTATCGCACTATCTCAAACTAACGCCTTTGCCGCAGAGCAAGAAGATGGCATCAATGTTGGCGGCGCCGTGCGCGTTAACTATGGCTATCGCGATTATGATGAAAAATCGAAGGATAAAGGCGGCGACTTTAACTTCGACATGGCCGCGATTAAATTTGATGGTAAAAAAGGCGATTTCGGTTTAGCGGCGGAATACCGTTTTACCTCAGGCACTAACTACATCAAGTATGGTTATGGCTACTACAACATTGATCCAGACTGGCAACTGCAATTTGGTATCAACAAAGTGCCCTTTGGTAACCGCGAGTTTATCTCTAACAGTTGGTGGTTTGGTCTGCCTTACTATTTAGGCTTTGAAGATGACCATGACATCGGCTTAAAAGCGACCTATGAGAAAAACGGCTGGCACACGGATTTAGCGTTTTATAAAAATGCCGAATACGGCCCAACCGAAAACAAGCGTTATTCAACTGACTTGTATACCGGCACCATCAATGGCACTGAATACAACAACGAAGAAACCAACCAACTCAACGTGCGCCAAACCTACACCGCCGAATACGAAGGTGGCGCAACCACTTTTGGTGGCTCAGTACAGGTCGGCCAAATCTACAACAGCAAAACCGGTAATAATGGCGACCGCTATGCCGTCGCACTGCATGTAGACAGCAGCTACAACGGCTGGAACCTACAAATGCAAGCCATGCAGTATGAATACAATGCTGCAGATGCTATCGACGACAACAAAATTGGCGTATCGGTGGTGAGCTGGCAGTACGAAATCGCCTCAAAAGGCCAAGCCTATAACATCAACATTGCCAAAACGGTTAACACAGATTGGGGCAGCATTAAGTTTTATAACGACTTTGGTTTAATGACGCCTGATGTTGATGACGATAGCTACGACAACAGCATGCAAAACGTCACCGGTATGGCGATTTCTGCTGGCCCAACTTACACCATGATTGACTTTGTCATGGGTAAAAACATGACCTTCTCGACCGCCAATAACGACCACGTTGGCCTACCAGAAGTCGGTAACGATTGGGATAAACGTATCAACATCAACTTTGGTTACTACTTCTAATATTTGCGCAGTTTAGGACGTCCCTCCTCCCTGCCGTTTTAGACTGCTATACCTTTTTTTGCCCTATTCGTTAGGGCTTTTTTTATGCTTTTTTCTTATAGAGTGAACGATGAAACTACAATATTTACCTACACTTGCTGTTTATTTTATCTGTTCATCCTCACTGTATGCCGCCGATGTGCAATTAGGCGGCTTTATTAAGGCCAACACTCGCTTTGTTGAAGGAAATCTAGCCTTTCAAGACAGTTGGACAGGTGGAGGCAAAGTTGTTGAGCACAGCAAACGCACCCAATTTGGCGCCCAAGAAAGCCGCTTTAATTTGACACTCAACACCGATGAGGCCAAAGCCTTTGCCGAAATCGATTTTGTTGGCTCCAGCCAAGGAAATCCGATTATCTCCAACTCCTACAGTCCACGGCTTAGGCATGCCTATATCAGTTATCAAGGCATCACCGCCGGGCAAACCTGGTCAACCTTAGTCAATACCAGTACCTTTGCCGAAACAGCCGATTTAGGCGGGCCATTAGTTGGACAAGCCATGGTAAGACAAGCACTTATCCGCTATAGCACCGAACAATGGCAATTCGCCCTCGAAAATCCCTACACCTACGGCACCCAAGCCCAAACGGATGGGCTAACCAGCATTACAGCAGCCAAACCTGACTGGATTGATACCAGCCATGACTACATCCCAGATATGATTGCCCGCTACAACCAATCCGGCGAGTGGGGCAATGTGTCTCTCTCAGGCTTAGTGCGTTATTTAGATCCAGCGGGCACTTCGCAATGGGCTGGCGGGCTCTCCCTTGCTGCCAAACTCTTTACCTTTGGCCAAGATGATCTGCGCCTACAATTGCACTACGGCCACCTAGGTCGTTATGTCGGCACCGACGCTGCGCGCGATATTATTGAAGGAGAATTAGAAACCTCGACATCAGCCATGTTTGCCTACAGGCACTTTTGGACTGACTACACCCGCTCGACACTCTTTTTTGGACACACAAGCACTGAGAGAGAACAAACGGATCGCAGCCACGTTGGTGTGAATCTGTTTACCAATTTAACCCAAGCACTCACCCTAGGTATTGAAGTGGGCCGCTATCAAATTGAGGATAACAACAGCTCAGCCCATCCCTATGCGCAGCAGGGAATGGCCAACTATGCCCAGCTCAGCATGCAATTGCAGCTGTAAAGCGGCTCAGACGGTAAGATTATTCGCGAGTAGAGTCACGAATAAGTTTGCCACTCAAAATATGCCGTGATCCAATTCACCTTTACCATCAACCAATCACTTTATTGTTAGTCACGTAACAAAATAACCAACACAATATCGCCATTAAGCGATGTAAAAATAGGATTGGAATGATGAAATTAAAAATGCTTTTCGGATTAGCCGCACTAACGTCTACAGCGGTTATGGCTCAAGGCCCACAATGTAACCATGCGCAACTGCCCTATCAACAAATGACGCCAGTGCCGTACGACAGCACGCCCTATGTGCCGCAAAACACCATGCCAGAGCAGTGCAGCAACCCAGAAATCGAAGCCTACATTGCCGATTGGGAAGCAGGCAAAATCGACTTTAACACCATCAAACCCAATGACAGCATTGCTGCAGACCAACGTTTTTGTAAAACCTTGGATGACCACGGTAACGTACTCGAAGCCAAAAACTGCGATCCTAAAAACTCACCAGTGGGTTATATCTGGAAAGAACTCTCAGACAGCCCAATGGTTATCGGTATCACCAATGGTTTGAAATCCGACCATGAGCCACATTTCCATGGTCAACCAGAGTGTTACTACGTGGTCAACGGCACCAGTAAAACACTGGCAAACAATAAATTTGAAACCTTAGCAAAAGGTCAGTACTTCTATATTCCTGGTGCCCATATTCACAACACCCCAATCCTCAATAAAGAAGGTTTAGGTGTGTTTTACTGGTATCCAAACAACGCCCACTTTGATGGATTTAAATACTACTGGCGTAAAGATGTGAAAAACCTACGCGTGGCCGAAGAAGCCTTCGACCGTGTAGATGCCATCCGCAAACGCGACTTAGATTTAGGCCCATACGGCACCAACGAAGCCTTCTTCAAAAAATGATTTAAAAAACCGAAGTAAAACGCTTCAAAAAAAGGGGTTAACACTCAACTGTTAACCCCTTGCCATTCCCCGCTAGCACGATAGTTAACATCTGCAATCCCTAATAAAACTCGTCAACCCAAGCTGTGCGCCTTAATATAAAGCCGCTTAAATGACTTAACTTATTAGGAAATACGCAAAATGGACTTAATATTAACTGTAGCAAGAGCAATCTGAATCGTTTTAAAAAAACCACAACACCACCAGATAAAGCAAGATACGGGTGATAACCAATATTTGCTCCGCGTTGTTAGAAAAACAGCGCCGAATCAATATGAGTTGCACGCCCAAAATCCAGCCTATCAAACGATGTTAGCCACTGACTCAATGAAAACCTTTGCGCGCTTAAAAGCCGTTCTGGAAAGCCAAGATTAGCCTGCTCTAACGACTCACTCGAACGGCTAAAAGTTTCTCAACTCTGCTTTTCAACCTTGTTGATGCTGCCTTTGTATCCAGTGGCATCAACAGCTTTTAGCAGATTGTCGAGGTTATAATCCTCAGCGACTGTCACTACCGCTTGCTCAGTTTTCAAATTGGCTTTGGCCTTAATCACGCCATCGGTTTTGCGCAGGGCTTGATTGACGACGGTAACGCATAATGGGCAAGTCATGCCTTTAACATCGAGTGTGACCAACAGATTGTCTGCCCAAGTGGAGGGCGTAAATCCTAATGATGTGATGGCTAATAGGGTCGATAGTGTGGTTAATCGTGTGGTAAATTCTGTGATACGTGATCGTGGCTTCATTCAAACACCTCAAGCAACCAAGGTAAAACAAAGGGATACAGCTGAAAGGCCAACACAATCGGCACGCTAAGCCAGTAAATGAGCAACATTTGTCCTCGGCTAAACTTGCCGGTACAAAGCGGCTTTTTAGCAAAGTACAAACGCCAAAACCCAAACAAGATAAGCCCGGTTGACAGGATCAACATAGGCACTTGTAACCAACCTAAACTCGATAACCCCGACAGCCCCGCGGCAGAGACGCCAAACACTAAATAGATTAAGGGCGCAATACAACAAAGGCTGGAGGCGATCGCCGCAATCACTGCGGCGGTCATGGTGGCTAACAGCTGTTTAACGCTGTTCGCTTGACTGGTAGTCATAGGCAAATACTTTTGGCTCATAGTAATTGACAGGGTCGCCATCCACTTCAGCGTAAGGGTAACCAAAATTGTTGAGTGGAGTCTGCTCTGCGGCTGGGAATAAGTCAAAGTCACGGCCATAGTTAAAGCCTACCCAATTCATTTCCCAGTTACCAAATAGGTAGTCGTTCACCGCTTGCACAGCAGGGTCGTTATGTTCTTTATTCTCGGTGAGGCGCATTTTAGTCACATCCGCAGGATCGGCGGGTAACCAGCCATAACCAGCAAGGTAGAACATAGCACGGCAATGTTGGCCACCAGTGACATCGGCAACCCCTTTTTCATCAGCACTGCCAAAGGCTTTTTTAGAGTATTTCCCCATCTTGATCGCTTGGCCTAAACGAATACCAAACATCTCACGGGCAGGCACACCCACTGCGCGCATCAGCGCCACAAACACTGAGTTGATATCAGTACATTTTCCACCGAGTTTGCCACTTTCAAGAATCGCTGCCACATCACCATTACCGCAACCTATCACACTGTTATCACGGTACATATTGGCACTCACCCAGTTATAAATGAGTTGTGCTTGTTTGAGTGGTTCGGTCTCTTTACCCACAATCTTATCGGCGGTCTGCTTCACGATACCGTCCACTGGCATATGCTTGGTTGGCTTAAGGTAGATGGCCACTTCAGCAGGATACTCAGGTTTTACTGGCGCGCGATAATGGCTTAACTCGCCGCTTTTAAGGGGTTCCCAATCTTGGGTTTCTATCACTAATTCTAATGTTAAGGTCATTTTACCTTTAGCATCGGGCCAAGTGGCAAACAGAGTTTTGGCGCCATAATGGTTATTAGCACTGATATAAGCATCTTGATAAGTGCCGCTAAAGTTAAGTTTTTCAACCTGTTGAAAGGCCGTGTTTTCGGGTAGCGGCACCCATAACTTCACCACACCGGATGACCCTTCTGGCGCGACTAATTGATAGGTATTGGTTAAGGTAAAACGGCGACGGCCGCAGGCTTTATCGACCATTGAACCTTGGGTCGACGCCGCCAACACTGGCATCACGGTTCCCGCTGCCGAGAGAATTGCTGCACCTTTCAAAAAATCACGCCTTTGCATTAGACATTCCTTATATTGATAAGTATTAGAAAAAAGGAGACCACTAAAGTACTTGATAGCGATTATAGAAAGTCCCATCTGCACCTCAATAGTGTCGTGGATGGGAATGGGATCGATGTACCAAAAACCCCTTAAAGAGCACATAAATGCAAGAACAGTTAAGATAAGTGGGACATTTTGTCGCAAAGGTATTGAGTTTAGCGGTCGGTCAATTCAGTACTCTTAAAAACGTTGTCACACATTACTTATACATGTTTGGCTCGACAGCCTCTTAACTGATGCATGGTCAAAATGACTAAACACCAAATAAATCAAAATAAAAGTAAAAAAGCCCTGAAGCTCTGTCGGAAAATGAAACTTAGACGTAATTGTTGCAAAATTGTTCCAAAAATAATGGTAAAAAACCACATTCATTCTAGGCTTAAAAATGCACATACCTTACAAAAGTAGGTTTATCTATGAAACATAAACTGTTATTCAGTCTCTGTTCTCTCTTACTTGCCACCAGTGCCCAAGCCGAAGTGAATATTTCAGGTTTTGCCTCAGTGGTTGCGGGTAGAGTAATAGATGGCACTGGCGTTGCAAAGTTTGACCTTGGTCCAACCTTCCTAGCTGATTATCCACTCGTGGGCGCATACGATGAAGATATCAGCTTTAAACCCGACACACTTTTTGGTATTCAATTTTCAGCCGATTTACTTGAAGGATTATCCGCCACTGCACAGGTGGTTTCCCGAGGTGCCGATGACTTTTCAGCCGATTTTGAGTGGGCCTATTTATCCTACGAATTAAATGAACACTGGACGGTACAAGGCGGTAAAAAAAGACTGCCACTCTATTATTACAGTGACTTTTTCGACGTGGGATATGCTTATCCTTGGATCCGTCCACCAGCAGATAACTACACATGGCAAGTCTTTAACTACACGGGTGTTAGCGCGTTATATAACTATTTAATGGGTGAATGGACTATGTCAGGACAGGTCTATTACGGCAGTGAAGATAGTGACCCCAATAAATTACTTTCTGATTTCTTCTTCCTAGAGAACACCCGTGAAGTTTGGAAAGATATTGGCGGCATCGTAGTACAATTTAACCGTGATTGGTTAGATATTCGTTTAACCCATATGCAATATACCAATGAACGTTATATTGGTGGCGTACAACAAGAATGGAACGGCAATAAACAAAGAACAGGCAAATTTTACGGCCTATCTGTAAATATTGACTATAACAATTTCTTATTTTTATCTGAGCTGAATCGCTTAGATCTCGATGGTAGTAATCTAGATACTTATCTGGTCACATTGGGATACCGCATTAATTCAGTTATGCCTTTCGTCTCGTATTCTGACTTTGATGATGGTGAAGGTGGGGAAGTTCATCACACTACATCTGCGGGAATTCGCTGGGATTTCCATCCCTCAGCAGCCTTTAAAATTCAATACGATGATGTAAAAGATGAAGGCGGCCCAGGCATGAAGGTCGCGGGAGACTCGCAATCCATCAGCCTCGGCGTTGACTTGGTATTTTAGGAGAGAGACATGAAAAAATTACTTTGCTCAATCCTACTTAGCTTAGTATCAATGCCCATTTGGGCAGGCGTGGTGGTAATTGTTCATCCGAGCAATGGCGATACTATTGATCAAAAAGCGATAGAAAACATTTATCTAGGAAAAACAAAAACCTTTCCTAACGGTGCCTCCGCTGTTCCAGTGAATTTGGACAGTGCCGTACCATTAAGGGAAACCTTTGACTCAAAAGTCTTAGGTAAATCATCGAGTCAACTCAAATCCTATTGGTCACAAAAAGTATTTACCGGTAAAGGAACACCGCCCAAAGAAGTCACTAGTGGGGCAGAAATGATTAAACTTGTTTCTTCAAACCCCAATATTATTGGCTATATTGATAGTAGTGAGGCCAATGATTCGGTCAAAGTGGTTGCCGAATTTTAAGTTGGTGTGCCGGAGTATACTCCGGCACCTTTTGGGGGCTGATAATGAATTTTTTTAACAACGTTTCTATTTTTAAAAAAGTTGGCGCAATTTTTATTTTAGCTGTCGTTATATTCACATTAAATTTAAGCATTAGTGTTATTTCAATTAATAAAAATCGCGCAACGCTTAATTATATGGAGCAACAAGTTTATCAAAGAGTAGAGTTAGCCAATCAAAACGTATTTTTCGTGCAACGACTCGATGAACTTTATACCCAATCGGTTTCCTTTGCAGATGAAGATTTATTGACCAACGCGGAAAATATGTACGAGTCAGTTCGTAAGAATCTACAACAGCTTGATAGCGTTGATCCCTCGCAGGCAAATCAGTTAAACGGCTTATCTAATAAACTCACCCGCTACAATGACATGACGCTAAAGCTAGCTAAAGGCATGCTGGCTGGGACTATCGATATGGCAAATATTGGCCAAATCAGCCAAGAAAAGTCCCAAGCCTTTGAAGCGGTTCTCAATGAGGTACAAGCCTACAAACAGAGTAAAATCATTGAGTTTAAACAAGCGATCAAAGAAGCCGCAGACAGATCGGAGCAAAGCTTGTGGCTAACGGTGTCCTCTGGTATTGCATTACTTATCGTGATGTTTATTGTAACCATTGCAATTGCTCGCTCGATTAGCTCCGCCGCCCATAGCGTTGCCCGCTCGCTTGAAGAACTCGCTGATGGCAAAGGGGATTTAAATCATCAACTCACTGTTTCTGGCACTGATGAGTTAGGCCAAGTCTCCAGCAACTTCAATCGATTTCTAAGATTACTTGCCGATTCCATCCTCCAAGTAGTGAACGTAACAGACCCGCTGTTAGAGAGTTCACATTCGTTAAAACAGCGTATGGAAGATGCGACTAAAGCGACTCAGCAACAGAGTCAAGATGCGAGTACAGTGCAAGTTTCAATGGAGGATATGCGTCATTCCGTGATTGAAATATCGCAAAATGCTCGACAAGCCGCCAGTGCCGCCCAAGTTGCCGAAAAAGAAGCCATGCAAGGCATGAATGTGGTGCAACGAACCATAGATATCTCCCAAGATCTCAACAAAGGAATCCAAGTTGCTTCAAATTCTATCAATGAGTTAGCTAGAGATACTGAAAATGTCACCTCGATTTTAAATGTGATTACCTCGATTGCAGAACAAACCAATCTGTTAGCGCTAAACGCCGCGATTGAGGCCGCACGTGCGGGTGAACAAGGCCGAGGTTTCGCGGTCGTCGCCGATGAGGTGCGCGCCCTAGCCTCTAAAACCGCCGATGCAACCACTGAAATCCGTCAAGTATTACAAAATCTTAAAACCGCCGCGGTTTCTTCCGTCAATACCATGAATGCCGCCTTAACCAAATCCTCAGAAAATGAAACCAACGCGAAAAATACTGGCCTCGCCTTAAAATCAATCCAAGAGCAAATCGTCAGTATTAATGGAATGAACACGAATATTGCTTCTGCAACCGAAGAACAAGCTTCTGTCGCCTCTCTCGTTGTAAATAATGTGGTTAGTATGAATGCTTCCTTTGACGAAACCTTACAGATTTTGTCACAGGTGCGAAATGTGTCAGAAGGCTTAGTCGATTTTGCCGATGAACTGAAGAATGCGACTTCGCAGTTTAAGCTTTAGCTTGATTCACACACCTTCAAACAATTTTGAGGGTGTGCTCATTTCTCGGGCGTATGGGATGTTTCGAGATTAAATGTTGTTTGTTATGGCAAGATCGTGCTCGTGAAACAAGGAATAACGCCTAGTTATTCTACTTCAATGTCGAGCAGCTCTTATGACAAAAAGTAAGAGTAAGCGTTTGCCTGAATACCCCAAGCTCAGATAAATAAATGTATATCAAACAGCTTATTGCAATGATAACTACGTTCAATGGACTTGCAATAAGCTCACGATTACCGCGTAAACTCACCTTGTAGTGGTCAACTAAATTTGGCAACAGTTTTAGAATCTAGCCAAAATCTTCGCTCGGATTCATTTGGGCTTAATCCTATTAATCCTATTAATCCTATTAACCAGAGTTAAAGCTAACAAGGGTATTACCGAGTCATAAAACCGCTATCTAATGCAAATTCATTTGAGTCAAAGCCAAGTTGAGTGTTTCCAACAGTAGTCACCACAGAACATAACAATCTGATATAGCTAAATAAAAAACACAAAAACTTTCTATGGATACAAAAATATTTGCAATAACGATTGCTCTATCACCAAAAAATGCAAATAATGTTGCAAATTTAGACTTTGGTGATTCAATCATGAAAAGCATTATTCACGCAGAACACGCGCCTCTGGCCATTGGCCCTTATTCCCACGGCACTCGCTATAACAACCTTATTTTTACCTCAGGACAACTGCCAGTATGCAAAGACAAAGGTGGCGTGGTTGATGGCGGCATCAGCGAGCAATCGGTGCAATGCCTTGAGAATCTAAAATACGTGCTCGAAGCTGGCGGCGGCAGCATTGAAACCGTACTTAAAACCACTTGTTACTTAAGCGAAATCAGTGATTTTGCCGCTTTTAACGACGTTTATAAAACCTATTTTAAAACCGACTGCCCAGCGCGCAGCTGTTTTGCGGTGAAGGATCTCCCACTGGGTGTCAAAGTGGAAATCGAAGCCATCGCCCACGTTAACGATTAAGCATCTGTAAGGTTGTAGCCCGATGAAACCCCAATGGCAGCAGTATATTCACATCATCAACCAAGTTGTTAAACCTGCTTTAGGCTGCACAGAGCCGATTGCCGCAGCTTACGCGGCGGCGGTTGCACGCACATTGTTGACTGGTGATCCAGATGCAATTGCAGTGCAGGTCTCTGATAATCTGTATAAAAACTCAATGGGCGTCTATGTGCCAGGCACAGGCAAAATTGGTCTTGCGATCGCTGCCGCCACTGGCGCACTTGCAGGGAATGCCGACGCAGGATTGGAAGTACTAGCCAGTGTCACGCCAGAGCAAGTGGCGCAAGCACAAACTCTTATTGATGCGGGTAAAGTAAAAGTCGAGCGTACCGAGACCGATGAATTTATCTATTGTTGTGTGACCTTAACCGCGGGTGAACAAGAGGCCATGGTGAAAATCTGTGGCGGCCATACTTTAATAGCCGAAAAGCGCCTAAATGGTGAGTTAGTGTTCACAGCGGATAACACTCAAGCTAAGGCAACGGGATCTATCTGCGACGGCGTTGATATCAATATTGAATCGATTTACCGTTTTGCCCAAGAAGTTCCCTTCGAAGAAATCCAATTTATCCTTAAAGCCTCTGAGTTAAATAGCAAATTATCCGATGAAGGTATGTCCAAACCCTATGGGTTAGAAGTCGGCCGCACCATGAAAAACGGTATTGCCGCGGGGATTATTGGCGAAGACCTACTCAATAAAATTGTGATGCTAACTGCGGCAGCTTCCGATGCGCGTATGGGCGGCGCTAACCTGCCCGCCATGAGCAATTTAGGCAGTGGTAACCAAGGGATTGCGGCCACGATTCCGGTAGTGATCACCGCTCAGTGTTATAAAGTCAGTGAAGAAAAACTGGCGCGCGCCTTAATTATGAGCCACTTAGGGGCGATTTATATTAAGTCACACTACCCGCCATTATCGGCATTTTGTGGCAATACGGTCACCAGCGCCGCCGCCTCTATGGCGATGGTGTATTTAGCAGGCGGCAGTTTCGAGCAATCCTGCTTTGCGATTCAAAACGTTATCAGCGACAGCTCGGGTATGGTCTGTGATGGTGCGAAAGCCTCCTGCGCTATGAAGGTCAGTACCTCATCGAGTGCGGCGGTGCGCTCCTTCTTAATGGCGCTCAACAGCCAAAACGTTTCTGGGCAAGGCATCATTGCCAAAGATGTAGAAACAACCATTAAGAACATTGGCAGAATGGTCCTTAACGGCATGTCCTCTACGGATGTCACTATTATCAACATCATGTCGGAATAACGCACTTATCCGCGATAAGCGCTTGATGAAGAGGCTAAAAGAGTGAAACTGCAAGATTTAACCCAAAGCGATCTGGATATACTCAAGTCGATCGAAAATATCGTCGATGGGATTGCCTCCATGTATGGCGAGCATACAGAGGTAGTGCTGCACAGCTTAGATGCTAAGCATCCTTCGGTGGTCAAAATTGCCAATGGTCATATAACCGGGCGAGAAGTTGGCGCGCCGATTACCAATCTTGCGATACAAAAACTAAAATCGGGACAAGATATTTCTAACGCTTACCTGACAAAATGTGCCAACGGCAAAACACTCAGATCAACCACCACCATTATCCGCAATAGCAAAGATCAACCGATTGGATTGCTCTGTATCAACACGGATATGGATGCCCCATTGCAATCAGTCCTGCGCACTATGATGCCAGAGCAACTGTTTAGCAGTGAGCAGACCCATTCACCCGAAGTATTCGCACGCAATATTGATGAGGCGCTACATAGTGCGATTGACAGTGTGAATCATGAAGTTCGTGCTAACGCGGCGATTTCACCTTCGCAAAAAAGTCGTGAAATCGTCAATCAACTCTATGAATTAGGGATTTTTGAACTCAAAGACAGCGCCCAAGTAGCCGCCACTCGATTGGGGATTTCAGTGCATTCCATTTACCGCTATTTGCGTGAAATCAAAGCCAATCAAGCTGAAAACGACAAAGCCTCAGCCTAAAATAAAGGGCTAAGATCTAATAACCTTAGCCCTTGCGTTTTAGTATTTTGCACTCGTTATTGCGAGGCTTGTCCGCTCAAGCCCATCATATTCCATGCCTGTACAGTGCCATCGGCCATTAAAGCAATGGCATCAAACAAATTGCTTCGAATCTCACGCATTTGACTCAAATCAACGGCTTGCTTATCTAACGTCATCGCAGGCTCTTCACCCATCCATACAGCAATGGAACCATCTTGGCGTTTAACCGTAAACCCAAAGCCTGTCGGGAAAATATCCGATGCTTGAGTGATTTGAGTTTTAGGTCCAGAGTGACCATCAACCACAGTGCCATCCTGTTTTAAAAAGGCAAACTCCCGCTCATAGGTCACCACCTTGTCCACCTGCGGGATTTCTTGATAACGTGGTTGATGCTGTCCCAAGTCCCAACCTTCCCAAGCAACGGCCGTATTATCCCGACGTAGCGCGACAAATCCCTCATCAAAGGGATAAACCTTATCAATGTTTTGCAACTTTTCCTGTATGACTGACGTATCGGCACCATTGAATTTACTGCCCCATACGTACAGTTGACGACTGATGGTTAGAGCGGCAAACGCACCACGATTTGCATAAATATCAATTACTTTATTGGCGCGACTTGTGGTAGATAAACGCGCTGGAAACGCGGCATGATACTCAGTCAATTCGCCCTCACCCCACGAATATACGCTGCCATCAGCCAGCAGTGCCGCGAACCCATGATCGGTGTTAACAACTTTCACGGCAGGCACTAATTGGCTAAGTTTGGCTAATTGCTCACGGCCTTTTTGCTCATCGCTGGGCCCGCCCCAAGACACTAATTTCCCTGTCGCTGTCCTCGCGGTAAAGGCATTATCATTAGCATAGAGCAAATCGACATGGGTAAGTTCAGAGGCCACGTGACGACTATCGCCGCCATAATCGGCGCCCCCCCAAGTGACTACAGTTCCATCTTGCTTTAAGGCAGCAAAGGCACCTTTGTTAATCAACACTGTGTCAATATTGGTCATAGCAGGCGCGGCATATTGCCCTGAGATCAGTTCGGCAGGCGTTGAATCCAAGTTAGACCAACTCACTACACTGCCATCTTGTTTGATGGCCGCATACAGCACCTCTCCCAACACAAAAGAACGAACACCTGTCAGCACTTGCTTCATCGCCATTCCCCAAGGAATAAGCTTTCCGTCATGGGTTAAGGCCGCAAAACCACAGCTATCCTCTGCCGCATATAGGTGTTTTACATTGACCAGAGGCTCGGCGGCATTATTGATATCGCCGCCACAGTCAGGCTCGCCCCATGCCACCACAGTGCCATCTTGCTTGAGCGCCGCAAATGCACTGAGATTACTGTAGATTTGACTCACTTGGGCTAACTGAGCGGGCATCGGGATTTTGGGCGAATCGTCAACCAGCTCAAGGTTGTTCGGGGTGGAAGTGACAACATTATTCACGGCGGTTGATGGCCGATGAGCTAAGATCGTGTCAGAAATTTGCTGCTTTAATTCAGGTGATATTTCAGAATCTTGTTTATCAATGAGTAAGTTAACTACATGACCTAAAGCAAAAATTGCTAGCGCCACACCAACCCAGGGAACCTGTTTTTTTTCCACAACTATATCCTTATCGTAACGACAAACTCTCACTGAGTTTAAACGGATGCACAACATCGATGGCTGAGCACTCACTATAATTGGGCGATTGTAACTAAAGAACGAGCAAAATGACATTGCCCTAAAGTCGAGATATTCCATCGCCCTTAAAACAGAAAAGCAGCGATATTCGCTGCTTTTATTCAACATCATCCACAGAATTAGCTAATCCCGTTTACCAACCTTTTCTAAGCCCCACACTAAAGCAATCGCCGCTAACATGCACACAATAGCAAACAAGAGTTGTGAGGGCTGGCCAGTCACTTGCTCAAAATTAAGTGGCGAAATATTTTGTTCCAGCAAAGGCACTTGCTCGCCATGGGAGTTGGTCTGCCAGGTTAAGGTTTGTTTCCAAGGCCAAATTTTGCCTAAGGTACCAAGCATCAATCCGGTTAAAAACACGATAGTAGCATCATGGTATTTACGTAGCAGCGCCGACAATAAATGGCTAAATGTCAGTAACCCCATTACGGCCCCCACAGCAAAACACGCTAGAATATCCAGTTGAATATTTTTCGCCGCTGCGAGTACTACAGGATATAAACCAAGCAATAATAAGATAAAACTGCCCGAAATCCCGGGTAACACCATGGCACAAATCGCAATCGCACCGCCAAAGAAGATATTTAAGTAACTGGCTTCCACCGACACAGGATTAAGCACAGTAATTGCCCAAGCAGCTAACACGCCGAGCACGAATAAACCTAAGCGTGCCAGCGTAAAGCCGCTCACCTGCTTGAGCATATGCACCACAGAAATAATGATTAAGCCAAAGAAGAATGACCAAATCGGAATGGGATGCGCCACCAGCAACCACGAAATCAGCTTAGCGAAGCTAAAAATACTGGTCAGGATCCCCGCCAATAAACTCACTAAAAATCCGCCATTGATGTGTATAAAAGCGCCTTTTAGCCCCTGCGACTTAATCACCCCCCAAAGGGATGGATTGATGCGCTTAACGCTTTCAAGCAAGGTATCAAGAATGCCAGTAATGAAGGCGATGGTGCCGCCCGAAACCCCTGGCACCACATCGGCGGCGCCCATGGCCATGCCCTTAAAATAGGTCAGCAAATATTTCAATGTAAGTCCTTGTTGCTAAATCAATATGTGGTGTCATTGATGACAAATTTGTCGTGATTATACGGTGTTAGCCTAAAAACAGCGAAATGAAGTTTACTTAATTCAGCCGACTGGCAATTATTGTTACCTCAATGTTACACTCATCCGACCAGAAAAAGATAACCGCGCCACTAAGACCTAACATAATCATTGGCCAAAGATTATCCCCCTTAGTTTGCACTCCGATGAAGGATAAACATGAGTACTCACGAAGAAACCCGTACCAAACCTAACAAGGTGCTTGCGCTTTACCACAAGACCCAAGGTTTACCCTTTGGCCAAAAAATCTTCTCAATGATGGTGTCACGTATGGCGCCTTATTTTGGCACCATCAAACCACTGATCACTGAATTACGCCTTAACTACTGTTCATGTTTAATAAAAAAACGTCATGCTGTTCATAACCATATAAAAACGGTGCACGTGATTGCGATTTGTAATGGCCTAGAAATGGCAATGGGCGTGATGGCCGAAGCCTCGATACCCGCCCATTTACGCTGGATCCCTAAGGGCATGAGTGTGGATTACACCGCCAAAGCGGGCAGCGATATTTTGTGTGTGGCTGAAGTCACGCCAGAGCAATGGGCCCCCGGCGATATGCTGGTGCCCGTAACCGCCTACGACACTCAAGGAGTCGTGGTCGTGAAGGGGCATATCAAATTATGGATTTCAGAAAAGCCGCAAAAATAAGTTAACGCCACCGAGCCAAGGTTAATCGTCAAGCAAGATAACAAGTTAAGTTGTCTTGCCCAAACCTTACGGACTGCTATGCTAAGCAAAACAATCTAACAGGGGGACAACATGGATGAATTTTTACAGGCCGCCATTGATGAAGCCAAACAAGGATTAGCCGAAGGCGGTATCCCCATTGGCTCAGTATTAGTGATTGACGGTAAAATTGTCGCCCGCGGGCATAATAAACGTGTGCAGCAAGGCAGCGCCGTGTTACACGCTGAGATGGATTGCCTCGAAAACGCTGGCAGATTGACCGCCGCCGATTATCAAAAGGCCACGCTTTATTCAACCCTCTCCCCCTGCGATATGTGCAGTGGCGCAATTTTACTCTACGGCATCCCTAAGGTAGTGGTCGGTGAAAATGTCACTTTTCAAGGGCCGGAAGCCTATGTACAGTCCCGCGGAGTCGACGTGACAGTGGTAGATAATCACGAGTGCAAGCAGTTAATGCGCGATTTTATCGCCGCCAAGCCACAGCTATGGAACGAAGATATTGGTGAATAGCCAATAGCTTTTTAAGCCTATTATCAGTACGGATCACACTTGAAAATTACCATATCCCCTAAATACCAATGGTCAGACTTTAAACATACCAAACAAATAGAAAGACTAATTTGGAGCACTTTAAAAGTTACTGATATCGGCGGCTCTTGGGATTATCACAATTTTATGTCTGACAGCTCTTTCTGGTGTAATGGTAAATATTCTTTGACATTGCAATATATGGACGAAAAAAAGTTGCAGAGTATTGTGGTAACAAATCCGGAGCCCAAAAACGTAGAGCTAAATTTGCTAGTTGAAATTTTCCTAAAAAAATATGGACTCATTATTAAGTACTACGAATAAGTTTGTGAAGTTCGCCCTAATAGTTGGATAGAATACGTAAACAACGCTCACCCTAAGTATTCTTTCGAATGGTCGATTGTTAGGCTAACACTTGTATTATCAACTCGAATAATCCGAGGCTGACTCGGTTCATTTTCCCCAATAGCAAAAGGATGCCTGCTATCAAACCTATCACTCAAGCAGCCAAGGCCCCTTGGGGAAATCCCGTCGATGCGACTCACATGCCCCATCAACCAATCCCAATTGGACGTAATGCCAACCTCGATGCCATACGAGGGTTAGCGGTATTGGGGATATTTTTTATGAATATCTATTTTATGGGGATCAGCTTTTATGGCTATGCGCCCCATCAAATCCCATTGCTCTCGGACCAAGTGCTCGAAGCCTTTAGCAATTTCTTTATTGAAGGGCGCTTTATCAGCTTGTTTTCCATCTTATTTGGTGTCGGGCTTTATATTCAATATCAACGAGTTAGCGATAAAGGTTTAGCGGCCTATCCGCTGCTGCGCTCACGCTTGAAATGGTTGATTGTCTTTGGCCTGATCCACGGCATCATTATCTGGCCAGGTGATATTTTACTGACCTATGGGGTCAGCGGCTTTTTAGCACTCTGCTACCGAGATGCCAGCATCGCCGAGTTAAAACGTAAGGCCAATATTTTTATCTTCAGCTCGTTAGTGGTTATCTGCTTAATCAGCATCATGGGCAGTGACGAACTCTTTACCCGCGAATCGCCCTTATTCGCCGAGCAATACAGCGCTTGGACATCGAGTTATAGCAATCAACTGTTCCTGCATGTCATGCAGGTCGGTTACATGGCGCTGGTTATTCCCTTTACACTAATGTGGTTCACGGGTGGCCTGATGCTGCTCGGTATGGCGCTCTATCGCCAAGGTAGCTTCGAGCAGGGGTTTGAGCGTAACACCTTAATCAAGCTGGTTTTAGCCAGCTTAGCGCTATCCGCCCTAGATACCCTGCTAGGATTAACTCAAAACCCAATACTGGTAATGTTTTCAGACATTCTAGTCATGCTGAGTGCTATCCCGATGGCGCTGATTTATATCCATATAGTGGTTTATATCTGCCAAAACCGCTCGACCGTGCTAAAGCCACTGCAAAATGTCGGCAAACTCGCCTTTAGCCTTTATATTCTGCAATCTATCGTTGGCGTATTTATCTTTCGCCACTTTGCCCCTGAGTTACTGTTAACCCTCAATAGAGGCGGTTATATGGCAATAGCCTTGGGTTATTCGCTACTGCAATTGCTGCTTGCGAGTGTATATTTACGCTACTTTAAGCAAGGGCCGCTCGAAAAACTCTGGCGCCACCTCGCCTTTAAATCCATTCGTCCCTAGCACCAGAACAAATGAACAACAAAAAAACGACTCACACCCGCTCGTCCCGCGCCTCAAAGCCGGGAGTGATTCACAGCAAGGCGAGTTCGATGCCATTGTTATTAGCACTGGCCTTTCTCGCCATGTTAATTGGCGCGGCTTGGTGGCATATGCTGCCAGTCGCGATTGCTGGTTTATATCTGGCGCTGAGTTTATGCACTTTTATCACCTACGCCGTTGATAAATCAGCCGCTAAAAGAGGTAAATGGCGCACCAAAGAAAGTACTTTGCACCTCATGTCGCTGATGGGCGGCTGGCCCGGTGCACTGTTTGCCCAGCACCTTCTACGCCATAAATCAGTAAAAACGGCCTTTCGTAAACTGTTTTGGCTAACGGTAGTAACCAACTTGGCCTTGCTGGGTTATGGGCTCCAAACCGGAGTGATGGATAGATTGATTTAAAGCGCGCATATCCAATCAACCTGAAATCCCCAATCAACCTGAAGATACGAATATCAGAGTGCCTACAAGTTGTAGAGCCCTTAGGGACGCCAATTCAAGGCTCATACATAACAAAATGTCGGCCACATTTGGAATTGACACAATACGGAAGTCGCAATGAAAAAATTAGCCCCGTTAACCGTTAATTCTTTTAACGGGGAAATTTTGAGCTATATCAGTACTTAAAACCAGCTTAGGGCAATACTGATAATGACCCCTGTGATAATCAACTGCATTAAACAGAATCCCATAATATCCCGCGCCTTTAATCCGGCGATGGCCAGCACAGGTAGAGCCCAGAAAGGCTGAATAAGATTGGTCCATGCATCACCCCAAGCCACCGCCATAGCAACACGTGCCACATCGGCGCCCAAGGCTTCGGCAGCTGGCAACATAATCGGCGCCTGCACCGCCCATTGTCCGCCGCCCGAAGGCACAAAAATGTTCACTATGCCTGCGCTGATAAAGCTCCAAAATGGCAGGCTTTCTGCGCTGGCAATGGCTACAAATCCTTCGGAGATACTTTGGGCTAAACCCGATTGCATCATCACCGCCATAATGCCTGCGTAGAAGGGGAACTGAATCACAATGCCCGCACCGCCTTTAATCGCTTCGTTAAGACTCAGCAATAAACTGCGTGGCGTTTGATGCAGCACTATGGCGAGGAATAAAAATAAAAAGTTAACTAAATTAAGGTTTAAGCTGCCGCCTTGCACTGCAAAGTAATAGCCTAAGTACACCAGCCCTGCGCAACCCACACTCCAGCCCAGTAAACGGCTATTTTCTAATGTATCTGCGGGACGAGTAATAGCGTTTGACGCATGTGCTGTGTTGCTCTCTTCACTACTCACATTTTCAAGCGCCTTAGGGTCGATATAGATGCTGTCTTTTTCTTCTGGCAACATAAAACGGTTTACCAGTGGCATCACCACAAACAAAATCAGTACTAACAGCAAGTTAAAACTGGCAAAAATGGTCTCACTGGTAGAGATAATGCCAATTTGTGATTCTGAGAAATGCCCCGCAGTGGCAATGGTTAACGGAATAGACCCCGCCAAGCCGCCGTGCCAAACCACAAAACCAGAGTAAGCACTGGCAACCAATAAACGGTAATCTACTCTCACTTTACGGGCTAACGCTTTAGCAAATAACGCGCCGACCACCAAACCAAAGCCCCAGTTAATCCAACTGGCAGCCAGAGAAACCAGCGTCACTAAGATAATCGCCTGCGGCGCAGACTTAGCCAAGCCGGCGATGGCATCGAGCAATTTTTTTATCGGTGGTGAGCTGGCGAGCATAAATCCCGCCACCAGCACTAACAGCATCTGCATTGAAAAACTCAGTAGTGCCCAAAAGCCATCGCCCCAGTAACTGATGACGTCCATAGGTGTTTTTTGCTCGGCGACCACGGCCGAAATCATCACGACTAGCGTGAGGAGTAAGACAAAAATATAGGGATCGGGTAAATAACGGTCGACAAGCTTGACCAACGGTTTTGCGGCTTTGGTTAACATAGGACTATCCTTGTTTATTCTTCTTATCTGTTTTTATTGAGTTTTTATAGAGTCTAATGCCACAGGTTAAGCGATATCTAAAGCTGGATAAAGCCTTCGGATGCTTTTAAAGCGTGAGAAAATGTAACGCGAATCATCCACGGCTACGCGCACGAACATCGCTAGCCTCTCACGCTAAAAAACTGATAACATAGCCAAAATTGACTAAGGTGTTCCTTAAAATGAAAATGTTACTTGCCGTTGTTGTGATTGCTGGGGTGATTTTTTACTTCTTTACCTCAATGAATAACCAAAAAGCGGCCCAAGAAAATATCCGTTTAGGTAATGAATTTTTAGCACAAAATAAAACCAAAGAAGGTGTGAAAACCACCGCCTCAGGTTTGCAATATCAGGTGTTAAATCAAGGCTCAGGCACTGTTCATCCCAAGGCGAGCGATACCGTGACCGTGCATTACCATGGCACTTTGATCGACGGTACCGTATTTGATAGCTCGGTCGAGCGCGGTGAGCCCATTGCCTTCCCGTTGGATCGGGTGATTAAAGGTTGGACCGAAGGCGTGCAACTGATGGTCGAAGGCGATAAGTATCGCTTCTTTATTCCAAGTGAGCTTGCCTACGGCAATCGTAGCACAGGCAAAATTGGCGGTGGTTCGGTACTGATTTTTGATGTTGAACTGTTGAAGATAAATTAATTTCTGCATTAAAAACAAAGCCCCGCATTGCAGGGCTTTGTTTTTTCTATCTCCGTTTTTTACGAATCAGCCTTATCCGAAAAATCCCTTGCCAAGATCACTGATAAACCACGGCAAACCAAGGTTTCCATATCATCGACGCGATTAATCTTCATTTCGGCTAATGGCGCACTCAAGGCCATGCGTCTTAAACTATCCAGACATCCTTTATAGTAAGGTGCGCTGTTCATCATGCCGCCCGCTAACCAGATCCGATTAGGATTAAACAGATTTACCGCCCACGCGAGTCCCATACCAAGATAAGTACCTGCACGGTATACATCATCGGCAGTAGAAATCTTACGACTACGGATAGAATCACCACTGGCAAGCTGCTCTAAAGTGAACTCCCCCGATTCTGTCATCACTCGGCAATGCCCTAACTCACCAGCGACGCCAGTTGCACCGGTGTACGCTTTGCCGTTAAAGGCAATCGACATACCGATACCGGTGCCACACATGACTAACAACTCACAGGCATATTTTTCATCACAGGTTGCCTGCATGCCCGCATCGATATCATTGCAGATAAACTTAAGCTGACCTTGGGTTTTCAAGGTATCAAAACTCAACCCATTTAAACCGGGCAAGGATTTACAAGATACCAAACGATTCTGTTGTACAAGCCCTGGAACAGCGATCGCTAAATGGTAATGCTGTAAATCATAATCCCGTTCCAACGCCGCGATTTGATTATTTAAGTCTTCAATTTTAAAGCCTTCACCCGTGGGGATTTTATATTGTTCTGTATGCCCCTTGAGTTGAAGTTCGAACAGGGCTTTGCTACCGCCCACGTCTATTGTTAATGTTTGCATCGCCAACTCCACTGATACATGTGCTCCCCTCTGACCCCGAGCGGAGATGGCGAATGTTAGCATAATGGGTCAATATTAGCGATTGAATAAAACTTAAGTAGCTAATTTGTAAGAATTAGTCATGATTCCAGAGTGATTCAGATAACAATTCAATTTGATTATTAGCGAGAGATCACAGCCATTTTCATCACAAAATGTTGCCTAAAAAACAAAATTGTATACAAAATCCTTTATTCCATACCTTGCAACTTCGTTGCTGAGCTTGCGATAATCGCTGTCAATTTGCATCCTTTTCGCCAGCATTACCCATGATAATTTGGCAGCCTACCTTTGTAGCCCATGCCATCAATTTGGAGCCCCTATGTCGTTACCTTCGTCGTCACAACCATTGCAATCAAATAAGATTGCCAACCGTCTTGCCGCCATTCGTAGCGAGCTAGCAAACGCCAACCTAGACGCCTTTATTATTCCGCGCGCCGATGAGTATTTAGGCGAATATGTGCCAGAGCACAATGAGCGTCTTTATTGGGCGACGGATTTTACCGGTTCAGCCGGCATGGCCATTGTCCTAAAAGACAAAGCCGCCATTTTTACCGATGGTCGTTATACGGTACAAGTGCGTTTACAGGTCGATGCAAACCTCTTTAGCTATGAAAGTCTGACAGACACTCCGCAAATCGAATGGTTATGCGACACGTTACCCGCAGATTCACGTGTCGGATTTGATGCCCGTTTACACACCTTAGCCTGGTTTGAAAACGCCAAAGCGACGTTAGCGAAAGCCCAAATCGAACTGGTTGCCGTCGAACAGAATCCGATTGATAAGCACTGGCAAAATCGACCTGCACCGTCGAGCGCAGCTATCACCTTATTTAGTAATGAAAGTGCGGGTAAGACCAGCCTGCAAAAACGGACCGAGATTGGCGCACTAGTCAAAAAAGCCGGCGCCGATGTTGCGCTGATTGCCGCTTTAGATTCTTTCTGCTGGCTGCTCAATATCCGTGGCAACGACGTGCCGCGTCTGCCTGTCGTGCTCGGCTGCGCGCTACTTCACGCCAATGGTGATATGCAGCTGTTTACCGATTTGAGCAAACTCCCAAAAGGCATTGAGGAACACGTTCGAACGGGTGTGAGCTTTAACAGTGAAGCCGCCCTTGCCGATACCTTGGCAAGTTTGCAGGGCGTGAAACTGCTGGCCGATCCCAACTCTGCTAACGCTTGGGCGCAAAATCTTGCCCGCGATGCTGGCGCCAAATTGATTGCCGGTATCGACCCAGTCTCTCTGCCTAAAGCCCAAAAAAATGCCGCCGAATTAGCAGGTATGCGCGCCAGCCACATCCGTGATGGTGTCGCTGTCAGTCGTTTTCTTGCATGGCTCGATGCTGAAGTCGCGGCTAATCGTCTGCACGATGAAGCCACTCTTGCCGACAAGTTAGAGAGTTTCCGCCTCGAAGATCCCAAGTATCGCGAGCCAAGCTTCGACACCATCTCCGCCGCTGGCGCCAATGCGGCCATGTGTCACTATAACCATAACAATGGCACGCCTGCGATGATGACGATGAACAGCATCTACTTAGTGGATTCTGGCGCTCAATATCTGGACGGCACCACAGACGTCACCCGCACCATAGCCATTGGCGAAGTGAGTGATGAACAGAAAAAGATGGTGACACTGGTACTTAAAGGCCATATCGCCTTAGATCAAGCCCGCTACCCTAAAGGCACGACAGGCCAACAACTCGATGCTTTTGCCCGCCAATATCTGTGGCAACATGGCTTTGATTACGACCACGGCACAGGCCATGGCGTCGGTCATTTCCTGAGTGTGCATGAAGGCCCACAGCGCATCGGTAAAAATCTTAATGCTATCGCCTTAATGCCTGGCATGGTGTTATCAAATGAGCCAGGTTATTACCGCGCCGACAGTTTTGGCATTCGCCTCGAAAACCTAGTGGTAGTGCAGCATTGCGAAGCCTTAAAGGGTGCCGAGCGTGAAATGTATGAATTCGATGCCCTAACGCTGATCCCCATGGATGCCCGCCTTATCGATAAGCGCCTGTTAACCCAAGGCGAAATTGACTGGTTTAATGCTTACCATCAGAAAGTGTTTAATACTTTATCGCCATTAATGTCAGGCAGTGAGCTTGAGTGGCTGACAAAAGCAACACAAGCTATCTAACCCCCACAGGTAAATCTCATTAAATAAGCCCAAGACGATTGTCTTGGGCTTATTGTTTTCGCCTAATAAAATCACACCATCTTAGGCTGCGCTACAGTCGACTGGGGATCATCCAGCAACGAAGCTTTTGAAAGCACCTCAAACTCGGTATGAATTTGCATAAAACAATCGACTAACACAGGATCAAAATGTTTGGCTCGGCCCTCAAGAATCATGGCTTTGGCATCTTCATGAGTAAAAGGACGCTTATAGCAGCGTGGCGATGTTAACGCATCATAAACATCGACTAGAGCGACAATTCTTGCGGATAAGGGAATATTTTCTTCTTTTAATCCAAGTGGATAACCACTACCATCCCATTTTTCGTGGTGTCCAGAGGCAATATCTCTACCCATTTTGATAAAGGTGCATTGGGGAGCATACTCTAACAAACTGGCCAGAACCTGCCCCCCAATAACAGGATGCGCCTTAATTTGTTCAAACTCATCTGGAGTTAACCGGCCTGGTTTTAGCAAAATCGCATCGGCAATGCCAACTTTGCCTATGTCATGCAAAATTGCCGATAAGCTAATATCTTGGATAAAGTCTTCATCTAATTCTGGAGGCGAATTGTCAGCCAACATTCGCTGGGTAGCGAGCATTTTTGAGTATTGCCGCATTCTCAACAAATGCGCTCCGGTTTCATTATCTCGATATTCAGCAAGCTTAGCTAAACCCAGTACAGTCGCTTGCCGAGAAGCCAGAGTAGAATCGAGGGAGGAGGTTAACTTGCCTAAGAGATAAGCAATAGTCAGGGTTACCATCGCATTGGTTACGAGGAAATTGATTGAAACAACAACCCAAATGCCAGTGCTATATCCTTGAGTGACGGGCCAAATCAGCCACTCATAATGATACGCCACCCCAATCAAAATTAAGCTCACACCATTTAAAACTTGGGCGTATATGCTCGCCTTAGTGCCTAAAAAAATGTTACTCAGCGGAGGGAAAATAAATAGCCAGAAAAATCCAGCGCCTGACGGCCCTATCGCAATAAGAAATCCAACACCAATGGCATAGGCAAGCAAACATCCTAAACTAAATCTAAGCCGATCAGAAAAATGAGGATAAAAAAGCAATAAGACTAATAAGAAATATGCAAAGGTATCAAAAATCGCCATGCCCCATAAATCGGCAGCAATACAAAGATAAACACTGGTGAAATACACAGGCACACACAGGATCGCAAGAAACCCAAATAACCGTTTAAAAATCACTCGGCGCCAATGAGTTAAACCTGATGTATAACGAGCAAAGTCACTCGGCAGTGCTCTTGCCATAAAAATCCCTTTGCAATCAAGTACTACCTTTGGATGATTTAAAGCCTAAGTTCACAATTTATCGACCTAGGTCTCGCAATTTTATTTAACAAGATAATGACTTGCACAAAACCAATTAAATGCGGACTAAAACCCATAATGCTTAAAAATGTGTTCACATTACGACTGCCTGCTGACATTTATGAAATTAAATTTGGCTCCTTCTGCCAAGCTAGCGCTCGCCGAAATAAGGAATGAAGTGTCATTCTTTTATTCAAATAACGAACGGTTCTTAAGACTGAGTAAGCGTAAATGCTTGCCATAAAACCCATTTAGGCAGCATTTATTTATCTTAGCGCCCTTTTATGCAAAAGCACTGCATCTACGGACTTTACCTTGCACAAATGCCATTAAATTCGCCCAAATAATCCTTAAACATCAACACGCCTAACAAGTTTAGTCAAAGACGCCAAGAATGGTTGCCATATATTGAGGATTCTCCCGAATAACTTCATCTCACATGAAGGTGAATATGACATAAATTTGGCTACAAGACAGGATAAACACTCGTTTAAATAGCAATAAAAAACTAATATTTTTAAAAAGTTATAAAAAGAAAAATACATTACTTTTCTTATGGGTAATGCTAAAAACTACTCTCCAATATCCACACAAAAATGATACCATTATCACATAATTAGCCGGCACCAATGAGAGTCGGCGCAAGCTTTACCATTACATTTACCCTAATTCATAGTATCGGCCCTGCATGGACACACTAAATGAGCCAGAGTAACCCTATCCGCAGTAAAATTACCCACAGCAATGCACAGGAAATCCGCCTAACACCTCAAGACGAATTAATTTCCACAACCAATACTCGCGGGATTATTACCTATGTTAACCAACGCTTTGCAGAAGTCTCAGGTTACAGTGCTGACGAATTAATTGGACATCCCCACAACAAAGTACGCCACCCCGATATGCCCAGTGCCGCCTTTAAAGAGATGTGGGAAAAGCTAAAATCGGGCCAATCTTGGCGTGGTATAGTTAAAAATCGCTGTAAAAATGGCGATTTTTATTGGGTCGATGCCTTTGTGTCTCCTATCTTTGAGAATGGCACTATCGTTGGTTACCAGTCGGTGCGTCTGCAGCCACAGACGGCCTATGTATCTAAAGCCACAGCGATTTACCGCCGGTTATTACACAACAAACCTATCCCCAAGCCACTGAGTTTGATGCAAAAACGTGCTGTATCAGCCGTTGTCGCCTCGACAGGATTATTGATTGCGGGTTACTTTTGGGGTTGGGGAGTGATTATTGCAGGCGCGATTTTAATGGGCCTTAACTTAGCCATCTTCTACGATGAGGCCTTTCGTATTCCGGCCAAGTTGATTGATATGCAAACAAAATACGACTCGATTAGTCGCTACATCTACTCGGGAGCTGACACCTCATCGATTCTCGATTTTCAATTAATCTTATTACAAGCCAAGATGAATGGCGTACTCGGCCGCACTCAAGATCAAGCCAATCAATTGCATGCGATAGCCGATCAACTGGTTGTCACCACAGAACAAACCTATGCCAGCCTAGATCAAGAGAAAAACCAGCTCGAACAACTGGCAAGTGCAATGGAAGAAATGAGTTCGACCATTACCGAAGTCGCTCAAAACACCCAACGAACCTCCACCAGCATTAATACCGCCTATGAGCTCTGCCTAAAGAGCAGCGCGAATATGAAGGCCAATACCCAAAAGGTCGAACTGCTGGCTAAATCCGTCGCCGATGCCGCGAATAATGCTCATCAGCTTAATAAAGAAGCTGAACGGGTTGCCAGTGCCATGGGTGAGATTGATTCGATTGCCGAGCAAACTAACCTGCTCGCCCTCAATGCCGCCATTGAAGCTGCTAGGGCGGGTGAGCAAGGACGCGGCTTTGCGGTAGTGGCCGATGAAGTGCGCGCCCTGTCGAGCCGCACTCAATTATCAACCAACAGTATTTCCCAGAGTGTCGAGAAAATGTTCAGCATGTTAAATGCATGGGCAAAGGAAATGGAGCAAAGCCGCCAACATGCTGAGCTGTGCGCTAATGACATTCAAAGCTCTGCCGAAAACGTTAACACTATTTACCAAGAAGTCAGCGAGATCCACACCTTTGCTCAGCAAAATGCGGTGGCCGCCGATCAGCAGCGCCAAGTGGTGCATGAAATCACCAACAATATTCATTTCATCACCCAAAGTAGCAGTGAAAACCTCGCGGCAACGCATCAGATTGGCGATGCCGCCAATCACTTAAAACACAGTGCTGAAAAAGCACTTGGCCTACGCCGAGCCTTTGGCTAATCCCACGGCCGTGCCATTGCCTACAAACAATGGCGCGGTATCCTCTATCCACACCACGCCTTAAGTTAATCCGCTGATTATCAGCAAAACAGCAGCAATATCGTTATAAACCGCCAAAGGGTTAAAAAGTACAGGTTTTAACCGAAAATTTTGCTATACTCCGCGCCCGCCATTTTTCTGACCGCTAAGCGTTAGAAAGGCACAAACAAGTGCGTTAACGTTCGCCTGTGGCAGAATACTTTGCGGTAAAAGTGTCTGTAATAGGGTGAGGCGCTTAAATGATTGAATGAGTGAATGACAGGAATCCAAAATGAGATTTGAATCTTTTAGTTTTTGCCCCGAGATTTTACGCGCTATCTCAGATTGCGGTTATCAAAAAATGACACCTATTCAGCAGCAAGCGATCCCCGCCATCCGCCGCGGCCAAGATGTGCTCGCCAGCGCGCAAACTGGCACGGGTAAAACCGCCGCCTTCGCTCTGCCGATACTGCAGAAAATGGTTGAAAACCCAAGTGAAACCTTAAAATCTAATACCCGGGTACTCATCCTTACTCCAACACGCGAACTGGCCGCCCAAGTAGCGGAAAACGTTGAAGCCTACAGCAAGTATTTAAATTTCAGCGTATTAACGATTTACGGCGGCGTAAAAGTTGAGACTCAAGCCCAAAAGTTAAAACGCGGCGCCGATATTATTGTCGCGACCCCAGGCCGTTTACTCGAGCACCTCACCGCCTGTAACTTAAGTCTGTCTAGCGTTGACTTTTTAGTGCTCGATGAAGCCGATCGCATGCTGGATATGGGCTTTAGTGCCGACATCCAAAAAATCCTCCAAGCGGTCAATAAGAAGCGTCAAAACCTACTGTTTTCGGCCACCTTCTCCAGCGCAGTGAAAAAACTGGCCAACGAGATGATGGTCAAACCCCAAGTGATCAGCGCCGATAAACAAAACACCACCGCCGATACTGTAAGCCAAGTGGTATATCCGGTAGAGCAGCGTCGTAAACGCGAGCTGTTATCTGAGTTGATTGGTAAAAAGAACTGGCAACAAGTGTTAGTCTTTACCGCGACCCGCGATGCGGCGGATACTCTGGTTAAAGAATTAAACTTAGACGGTATTCCCTCTGAAGTGGTACACGGTGAAAAGGCCCAAGGTAGCCGTCGCCGTGCGCTGCGTGAATTTGTGTCCGGTAAAGTACGTGTGCTAGTGGCAACCGAAGTGGCCGCCCGCGGTTTAGATATTCCCAGCCTTGAGTATGTGGTCAACTTCGACTTACCTTTCCTTGCCGAAGACTATGTTCACCGTATCGGCCGTACTGGCCGAGCAGGTAAATCAGGGGTTGCGGTTTCATTTGTGAGCCGTGAAGAAGAGCGCACCCTCGCGGATATTGAAAAGCTAATCGGCCAAAAAATTCGCCGCATTACCGTACCAGGATATGAGGTCGGTAGCCGTGAGTTGTTGTTAAAACAGCTGCAAACCCGTCGCAGTTTTGCCAAAAAACAACAGCGACTCGACAACGTCAGCGAGCAGATCATCGCCGAAAAAAGCATGCAGGGCCGCCGCGTGAAAATGAAAGTTGGTCAAGCCCCAAGCAAAGGCAAAAAACTCAAATAATTCAAATAATGTTG
The DNA here is from genome assembly GCF_012843185.1 of Shewanella sp. DNRA4. Lineage (NCBI taxonomy): Bacteria > Pseudomonadati > Pseudomonadota > Gammaproteobacteria > Alteromonadales > Shewanellaceae > Shewanella > Shewanella sp. DNRA4. The sequence continues at coordinate 238,058 of NZ_JABAIP010000002.1, read as the reverse complement.
TGTTGATAAATATCTTAACGCGCTAATTTAACACACGAATAATAATGTTAAAGCGTCCTTAAACGGACGCTTTTTTATTACCATTTAAAACCTATCTGACTCAGAGTGATTTTCGGGCATCTTGTTCTTATTGCAATATCCGAGTGATAGCACTGATTAACAAACCCAATAAATAACGACAAATACTGCAATAAATTTCGCATCTCGCCGTTCTTATTTCTACGTTTACTACCCATGCTCAGTCCACCCAAGCACACAGGCTAACAACGGTTTACCGTTAACAGCAGAATATTTAATTGAAACAAAAACTAATGACAAGGAGATATGCTCTAATGCAGTCCACACTACAGCGCTTTTTACTGACCATCAGCCTACTGCTCGGCAGTTTTAGCACGCTCGCTCAACCTATCGCCAAAGATGAATATTCGGTTAGCCCACTACTCAATGGCGAGCAAATCCCCGCAATCACTTTGCAAGACATGAATGGCCAAAATGTTGATTTAGCCAAATTAACGGCACAAAAACTAACGATTTTCTTCTTTTACCGTGGCGGCTGGTGCCCGTTTTGCAACAACCAAATGGGACAATTAAAAGCGATCGAGCCAAAACTCATTGAAATGGGTTTTCAATTAGTGGGTATATCACCCGATACGCCAGCACTGTTAAAAGCCTCTGCGGCGAAAAATGAGCTGAAATACTTATTACTTTCAGATGAAAAAATGCTTGCATCGCAAGCCTTTGGGCTTGCCTTTTATACCAGCAAGCAAGTTACTGAGACTTACCTGAGCCGCTTAAAACTGGATAATCCACTTTGGACAACGCCCGAAGGCGATAAAAGATTAGTCCTGCCAGTACCGGCAATTTATATTGCTGATACTCAAGGATTAATCCATTTCCAATATGTGAATCCCAACTACAAGGTGAGACCTGCGCCTAAGTTGATTCTGACGGCGGCTAGCCTCGTCGGTGCGCCATAATAATCCATATCCCACCCAAGCAGCCGCTAAGAATCGTTATCGATTTAGCGACTGCTTTGCTAAACTAGCTCCGCCGCAATAAATATCGCCCCAATTTAATCAGATCAATCCCTTTAGCCCGCGGCGGAGCCACAATGAATTCTCAAACCTATAATCAAGCCATACTCGAACTCGCACTGGCGGGGCTTACCGATTTAACCACTTCAGCTCAAGCCAAAAAAGCCCAACGCACACCCGCACAGGAAAGCCATTTTTTATGCAACTGGATGGTTGAGGCCCTGAAGGAAAAACGCTTTTCAAAATTGGTTGCCGAGGATCTGACCACGTGGATCCGTATGGCTCGCAGCCAAGGTGCTGGCGCCGAACTTAAGCGGTTATTGGAAAGAATTGTTCATCAATATCAGAGCGTTGAAAACTCGCACGTGGAGTTAGGTACGGCGTTAAACGCTATGATTGCCGAGTTGACTGAGCGCGAGTGGTTAGTGTTTACCGATACAGAAATTAATACGAAACTGAAGCTAGACGGCGATGGCCAATCGAGCTTAGTCATTGATGTAAAAGAATTTACCCAGCATATTCAAGATAATCAGCTCATCAAACCCATCAACTTATATGTCCGTGCCGATGAGCAACAGTTGACTCAAATCGCCCTCTCCCATGGTTTGTTGATAAGCCAGGGCAATAAGAAAACGAGTCTTATCAAACACCATAAGACCTATCGAATTTATCCTCACAATCAGCAACCTGCATTGTGCCAACTGTTGGCTTAACGGCTGAAAACTGCTTGAATAGGTAAACTGCGCCACAGATAACCATTTTTTCACAACGAAAGAATACAATGTAGCGTAGTAACCACTAAGCTCGATCAACCAAGGAGTGAAGGACTCGATGGGTAAAGGAAGTATTCTCTATCGTTGCCTCGTTAAAGGCGTTTTATTACTGATTTTGTTTGCCCCTCAGTCCTATGCAGAACAACTCAAGTACAACATTACTGGCTCATATTCTTGGTATCCGTATTTTATTGCCAATCAACCCGATGCTCCGGGAATAATTTCTGAATTAATTCCGCAGATTTTATCCTTAGCGAATATTGAGGGAGAAAATCTGTCCTTGCCGCCCAAACGGACGAACAACGCCCTTGAAACGGGTCAATTAGATTTTGATGTGGTTAGCCCCAGTTGGTTTGAAAACCAAGATTTTGGTCCCTTATTCGTGAAATCCGATCCCATCATGCCTATCACTGAGTACGTAGTGACCAGACCCGAAAATGTTGAATCCTTTAAAGAAATCACTGGAATTAAAGGCAAGCAAATCGGTACCGTCAGGGGATATTTGTACCATGACGACAAGGAGTTTATCCGTGTCGATTTTACCTCTGAACAAGAGTTGATTAAGGCATTAGATAAACACCGCATCACGGCCATTATCTCGGGTAACTATCCCGCCTTATATTGGTCAAACAAGCTTAAGATCCCCGTTGGATTAGCCGCGGTGCATTCTGATGGCGTACTGGTGCTAAGGCTACGGAAAGAGCATGCTGCTCTACTACCTGCGCTCAATCACGCAATAGCGCAGCTAAAAGCCAATGGAAAAGTAGAGCAGATTATCAACAAATATACCCAAGCCTTCGCAAGCTAAATCGATAAAAGCTCATGTTTCCAAGTACTCACAAGAAAATGGCTCTGCAATAACGCGGCAAGTATGCAGCAACTTTAGTCTTTTCAAATCGCAAAGATGCAATGGATATTCAAGAGGATTTCGCGTTTAGTGCAACCTTAGGTTTTAACACCAAACGCTGCCCCTGATTAAGATGGGTTGTGCAGGCGACCCGCAATAAAGAAGCAAAGTTAGCCACTTCTCCGTGGCGAGTTAACACCTCTCGGTAAATACGGGTTAAAAATACCGCGACACTCAGCTCGGCATCTTCGGCAATCTCTTCAATAATCTGCCAAAAAATCGCTTCTAGCCGAACGCTCGTCACCACACCATCGATGCGAATGGAGCGGGTTTTGAGTTCAAACAGTTCGGGTTCGGCACCGGAATAGATTTCACACACAATATTACTCCCCAAGCAGCTATTGCGCTTTGCTCCAGCCATTGCGCCTTGCTTAAGTCCCCAGCGAATACTCAACTTAAGCCTCTACCCGAACTGTTATGCCATAAATTACACAGGATGAATATCGTTAATTCAATAACTTGTTAAACTGCGCCAACCATGCAGGATGCGCAGGCCATGCGGGCGCGGTAACTAATTTGCCATCGGTAATTGCCGCAGTGACTTCAATATCACAATATTCAGCGCCAGCTTGTTTCACCTCGGGCGCGCAAGCGGGATAGGCTGACACTTTTTTACCGCGAACCACATTGGCCGCCGTGAGTAACTGCGCGCCATGGCAAATAGCCGCAATCGGTTTATCTTGGGCGGCAAATTCTGCCACGAGGGCAATCACCGCAGGGTTTAGGCGTAAATACTCTGGCGCCCTACCACCTGGAAGCAACAGCGCATCAAAATCACTCGCGTTCGAACCAGCAAAATTGCCATTTAAGGCAAATAAGTGTCCTGGTTTTTCGGTATAGGTTTGGTCGCCTTCAAAGTCATGAATTGCCGTTTTAATGGTTTGCCCCGCCACTTTATCGGGACAAACAACCGTGACACTGTGACCCACCATTTGCAGGGCTTGGAACGGTACCATTAACTCGTAATCTTCAACAAAATCACCGGCGATAATCAAAATATTGGCCATGAGAAACTCCTTTTATTCGATAAGGGAAAACGCAACAGCGGATTTCACTCTACTCCGACCATTAAATTTAGGGTAATAGTGGAATACTACAAATCGATACAGCCGTTTCAGGCATAAAAAAGCGCCCGTAGGCGCTTTAGTCTTTGGTGATTGACCACTCTTAATTATTTATCTTTGGTTCAATCATGGCCTGTTGCTGACTATAACCATTCAGCCCAGTGTTGGCCGATTTCACCACATTTAAGGCCTCGGTCGTCAGTGCATTATTGCCATTGAGCAGATCGTTCAAAGTGCCAGAATCCGCTTGGACTAAGCCTAATTCACGTAGCATGGCATCGACAACTGGCGCATTGGCGCGATAGTTTAAGGCTGCGCTAGTCACTTGTTCAGCGATACCACCTTGGTTGATGGCGGAACTATCACCACCCGTAGCAAATTGATGACCAGCACCATAACCTTGAAGAATTTTAATACCTTCGATGTTTTCCAATGGTTTAACCGCTTGAGCAACAATTTCTGGCAAGGCTTTTAAGATCGCAAGGGATTTTTGCAGCGCAATCTGCTCATCACGCAGCACGTTTTCGGCTTCGTACAGAGCTTGTTTACCAGCCGCTTCAACGGCATAGACTTTTTCATCCGCCTCGGCTTGCAGTTTTTTCGCATCGGCACTGGCACGCGCTTCAATCAAAATCGCACTCGATCTGTCTTCCGCGGCACGTTTCTCGGCTTCAGCTTGCACTGTCACACCAACAGCATCGCGCTCCGCTTCCTTACGGGCATCAATCACTTCAATTTCTTTGCGACGATTGGCTTCCGCCACTTGGCGCGCTGTGATAACCGCTTCCTCTTTCTCCACTTTCAGCTTTTCCGCTTCTGCTGCGCGGGCACGGGCGGCCGACTCTTCTTCCGATTTAGCGGCTACCGCGATGTGTTTTTCCTGCTCGGCGACTTCGATATCACGTTGCTGTTGAATACGCGCCTGTTCGATAGATTTACGTTTTTCAATCTCGCGGGTTTCAATATCTTTGGTCTTTTCAATTTCCGCGGTTTCGATAGCACGTTCTTTGGCAATTTCGGCTTCACGTTCTTCACGCGCCTTGTTTTCTTTTTGCTTAATAATTTCAGCTTTTTGCTCTGCGCGCTAAAATTCAAGTGACTGTTGCTGGATAAGACGTGCTTCTTCTTCCGACTTTTCAATCTCCAGCGATTCTTTTTCAGCCTCTAAGTTACGCTGCTCAATCTTAATGCGGTTTTCCTGCTGAATATCGTTGGTTTCTTTACGCTTTTCTTCAATGATTTTAGCTAGACGCGCGCGACCTTCTGCGTCGAATGCGTTGTTTTCATTGAAAAACTGCAAGTCGGTTTGGTCAAATCCCGTCAAGGAAACGGATTCAAGTTCTAAACCGTTTTTCTCTAAATCGTTCGCAACGTTGTTCTGCACCCGTTGTACAAAATCGGCTCGCTGCTCATGCATCTCAGTCATGGTCATTTCAGCCGCAACGGCACGCAACACGTCAACAAACTTAGATTCCATCAGCTTTTTCAGCTCTTCCACCCGCGTAGTACGGGTACCTAAGGTTTGTGCCGCCATCGAAATGCCATCAGCATTGGGTGCCACCCGCAAATAAAAGTCTGCTTTAACATCAACCCGCATACGATCTTTGGTGATCAGTGCATCTTTTTGAGTTTTCTCCACTTCAATACGCAGGGTATTCATGTTCACTGCAATGGTTTCATGCAGCACGGGCAAGACGATTGCGCCGCCGTCTTTAATGATTTTTTCACCACCAAAACCAGTACGCACAAAAGCCATTTCCTTCGTTGCCCGTTTGTATAACTTGGCGAAAATCAGACCAATCACAATCAGGCCAATCAATACCATTGCGGCAACCAACAACACAAAATTGCTCGAACTGGTGACTTCGTTTAACACATCCATTTGCTTTCCTTATTCGTTAATAGCTTTGGAAAATTAATTATCAAAGCGAGTCGCAGACCAGACTCTTCCCTCTCTTTTAAGCAGCACCACTTGAGTACCACTAGCAAACTCGATACCTGAAGTTTCAGGCTCGACTAATACATAATGTTTTTGTTGATGTTTATCGCGAACAACCGCTTCCGATGGCATGCCTTTAATGGCGCAGCCTAAGGTGATAGTGCCGACATAACCGCTTAAGTCATCAAGGGAGATGGCGGTAGATTCATTTTTGGGGAGCAAATCGGCCAGTACTCGGCCAAGATAACGACAAGACAATGCACTGCCAACTACGGCGATAGGTAAGGTAAATAGTTGCGGCAGCAAGGTAGCCGAGACCATTAAGCTAATGTAATTAACGAGATAGCCTGCAATGGCAAAACTGGTTAGTGCCAGCACAAACCAGATAAGTAGCGGCAAACGATTGAGACAAAGCCAGCCAGCAATCCCTGTGAGTCCGCTACCACCAATATCAGCATCATACTCAACATCAGCAGGCACCCACTGGTCTAAGGCGCTCATCATACTTAATCCTATGACGAGTGATAAGGCTTCAAAAACACCAAGGACAAGCACACAGGCGAAGGCAATAGTGTAAGGTAGGTTAGGCTGTTCAACTAAAAACGCCCACATAGTCATCTCCTTGAACGATACAGCAGTCCATTTACTTCACTGTAATTATCAACTTACGAGTGACAGCATAGCAAGGCAAGCTTAGTTTCCAAACAAAAATTTATCCTAAAGTAGATTTGAATAACTCCCCATTACGCCATAATGGCGTGAGCCGTTATGGTCAATAATGTTCACGTCCTCCCTTTAGGGGTCTAGTGTGCTTTTGACTGCATGATATTATCATGTTGTTATTGTTATTTTTCGTGCTAATAGATAACGACCGCACCTTAAGATTGAGTCTATGGATACCGCTATGAACACCAAACAACCTACGCCAAGTTACGATAAACTTACGGCGCATTTCCAGAAAATTTCACATTTTGAACATTTTAGTGCGCTAGGTGATTGGGATCAGGCAGCAATGATGCCCTTGGGCGGCGGCAGTGAGCGTGGCGATGCGATGGCAGAGCTGGCATTACATATCCATAGCCTTAAAACGGCGCCAGAGCTTGGTGATAACCTAGCACAAGCCTCACAAGAGGCGCTGAGTCCAGAGCAACAGGCCAATCTGAGGGAAATGCAATATCAGTATCAACAGGCGACCTTAGTGCCCGGCGAGCTGGTACAGGCCAAAACAAAAATGGCCTACCAGTGTGAAAATGCCTGGCGTGAGCAACGTAAAAACAATGATTGGCAAGGTTTTAAACCGAATCTAAAAGCGGTGATTTCCCTCGCGAGGGAAGAAGCCTTAATTCGCGCACAGGCCCTTAACATCTCTCCCTACGATGCCCTGCTCGATAAATTTGAGCCCGGCATGAGCACGGCAAAGCTCGAACAAACCTTTGGCGAGTTAAAAACTTGGTTACCCTCTCTTATTCAAGATGTGCTGGCAAAACAAGCCAGTGAACCCAAGCTTACCCTTAATGGCCCCTTCGAAATCAAGGCCCAGCAAGCCCTTGGCCAAGCCGTGATGGCCTATTTAGGGTTTGATTTTAACCATGGCAGGCTCGATATCAGCAGCCACCCATTTTGTGGTGGAGTGCCCAGCGATGTGCGCATCACGACGCGTTATAATGAAGCCGATTTTAGCAGCGCTATCATGGGCATAGTGCATGAAACTGGTCACGCCCGTTATGAACAGGGCTTACCGAAACCATGGCGTGGTCAGCCCGCAGGACTGGCTCGTTCCATGGGCGTCCATGAGAGCCAAAGCTTATTTTGTGAAATGCAGCTCGGTGCCAATCCCGCGTTTTTACGGCAATTGCAGCCACTGATTAAACAGCACTTCGGCTGCGATTTCAGCGCCCAAGACTTGGCAAGACACTACACCCGCGTCAATCCAGGGCTTATCCGCGTCGATGCCGATGAAGTCACCTATCCTTGCCATATTTTATTACGCTTTGAAGCCGAAAAAGCCTTTATCGACGGTAGCTTGAGTGTGGATGACCTACCCGACTTTTGGTCAAGCCAGATGCAACAACTGCTCGGGATCAATACCGATGGTAACTATCGCGATGGGTGTATGCAGGATATCCATTGGGCAGTCGGTGAACTTGGCTATTTCCCTAGCTATACCCTAGGCGCCATGTATGCTGCTCAGTGCCGTTTTGCAATGGAGCGAAGTTTAGGCCCTATTGAAAACCTTATCGATAACGGTCAGTTATCCCAAGTATTTGACTGGCTTGGCAAGCATATTTGGTCCAAAGGCTCATTACTGACAACGGATGAACTCATCATTCAAGCCACGGGCGAGCCGTTAAACAGTCAATATCTGGCTAAGCATTTAACTCAACGCTATTTGGGCTAAATGCAATAGCGCTAGGTCATAAAGCGTTGGCAATAACACTCTAGCGCTTAGTTGGCGCAATCGCATCACTATCGGAGTTTCAAAGCTTTTGCTGCGATTTGGGTATATAATCCCGGACTTATTTATTCAAACTGCTTTTGGACGGAAAAAGGTCGACCATGTTACTGCGTGCAATCACCCCACAGGATTGGGATGCTATTTTACAGATCCAGGAGGAATGTTATTCTCAACTGGATCCTGAACCCCTGCATGTATTGCAAAGCAAGTGGCACGTATCACCTCAATCCTGTTTTGTATTTGAGGTAAATGACACAGTGGTGGGCTATTGTCTTGCTCATCCTTGGACCACCAATATGCCTCCCGCACTTTATGAGCCAATCACCCATTTACCTAAGGCCGATACTTTGTATCTGCACGATATTGCGATATCGGCAAAGGCTCAAGGTTTAGGCGCGGGGTCTAAAGCCTTAATGCGTCTAAAGCAGCTTGCCGATCGCTTTAACTTGAGCTCCCTCTCCTTAGTGGCAGTGCAAGGCGCTGATAGCTATTGGCGCAAAATGGGCTTTAAACCTAAAGCCATAGAGAAATGCCTTAGTAGCTACACTGATGATGCCATGTACATGATTTATAAACTTAATCATCGAGAAGAATGATGAATCCAACCCTGACGACTATCGGTTTACTCTGTCTTAGCAATATTTTTATGACCTTTGCTTGGTACGGACATTTAAAGTCCTTAGGCTCAAAGCCTTGGATTATCGCTGCCTTGGTCAGTTGGGGCATCGCCCTGTTTGAATACCTACTGCAAGTGCCGGCTAACCGTATCGGCTACACAGTGATGAATGTCGGACAATTAAAAATCCTACAGGAAGTCATTACCTTAAGCTTGTTTGTGCCCTTCGCCTACTTCTACATGAAGGAACCACTGAAACTCGATTATCTCTGGGCGGGTCTGTGCATCCTCGGTGCGGTGTATTTTATTTTTAGAAGCGAATTTAATTAATTTCAGAACCATTTCAGGACTTATTTCAGGAGATATCCATGGCGCGTCAAGTGACTTACACCTTCAAAGGTGAGACGAAAACCATTGCCTTTAGTTATGCTAAACACCACGATTTATACGAGGCCGTAGCGGAGGCCGAAGGTATAGACTTAACCAAGTTTCTGGCGATGGAGCAACAAATTGCCATGACCTCACGCAAAGGCGCCAAGGCTGAAAAAGATTATCGCAAAGTCGAATTTGCTCGCTTTGGGTTTAGCAATATCCACTTTGTACGTGATGAAGAACCCGAAGCCTAAACCTTATCGTCATTTATCCATTTAGAATTAGGATCGCCGATGTTAAATGCTGAACATGCCAACTTTCCCCGCGCCGGATTCTTTCGCCGCCTAGGGGCAATGATCTATGACCTACTGCTAGCGGTAGCCGTATATATGTTTTCGGGCGCTATTGGCTTTGGTATTTTTTTTGGACTCACAGCCTCTGGCCTCGTTAGCATGAATGGCTTTGAGCATGTGTCCGACGCCCTCAATGGCACACCGATTTACCATGGGATTTATCAACTTTGGTTAGCGCTCTGTGTAGGCACTTTCTATGCGCTATTTTGGAGTAAGGGCGGCCAAACCCTAGGGATGCGCGCCTGGCGCCTTAAGATCCAGCACCCAAACGGCCAAAATCTAAGCCTTATCACCGCTTACGCTCGCATTGTGTGGTCATTACTTGGTATTGGTAATCTGTGGGTGCTGATCAACGACGATAAACTCGCACTGCAGGATATGATGACCCGTTCTGAAGTAGTTGTGTTATCCAAAGAAGCTAACCAAATGCGTAATTGGCATGGCGCTTAAATTTAGCAGTTAAATCTCACTGTTAGTCGCTTATAAAATTGTCCCAATAAAAAACGACGCCATGGCGTCGTTTTTTTATTACCCGCGTTTATCACCGCCGGATAAAGTAAAAGGCAATACCCGTAAATAGTAGACTTGGCGCCATCGCCCCGACATACGCAGGTAGTTCATAAACAATACTCATGGGGCCAAATATCTCATTACTGATATAAAAACTAAATCCAGCAACCACACCGAGTAACACCCGCGCCCCCATAGTCACTGTCCGCAACGGTCCAAATACAAAGGATAACGCCACCAGCATCATCACCCCTACGGTAACAGGCTGCATCACCTTGCGCCAAAGGGCTAATTCGTAACGACTTGGGTCTTGGCTATTGCTATTAAGATACTCTAAGTATCCCATTAAGCCGCGTATCGATAAAGCCTCAGGCTTAACAGATACCACACTGAGCTTGTCAGGCGTTAAACTTGAGCGCCAAATATCTTCATCTAAATGCTCAAGTTTCACTTCGTCATAGCTTAAATCGGTACGCTTAACATCCGAGAGATGCCAGCTGTCTTTACTGAACAATGCACTTTTAGCATGCACGACATTGGTGAGCTTTAACTCACTGTTAAACTTATATAAAGTGATATTATTGAGCTTATCGATATCCGCAACTTCACCAATATTCACGAACAAATCACCATCCTTTGCCCAAATACCTCGGTGAGATTTAATCAAACTGCCACCGGAGAGCTTGATGGCCTGAAGTTCATTAGCCTTTTGCTCCGCAATTGGGGCGCCCCACTCACCCAATGCCATTACCATCAGCATCAGCGGCACGGCAGTTTTCATCGCTGAAAGGGTTATCTGCAAACGCGACATGCCCGATGCTTGCATGACGACAAGCTCCGAATTAGAGGCTAACATCCCCATACCGATCAAGGCACCTAACAGCACGGCCATCGGAAAAAACATTTCAATATCGCGGGGCACAAGGAATAGCACATAAATCCCCGCGTCCATCATAGTGTAAGTGCCGCGGCCCACTAAGCGCAGTTGGTCTACCCACTTAATAATGCCCGACAAACCTGTCAGCACCAGTAAACATAACGCCGAGGTGCTTAATAAAACTCGGGCGATATAAAGGTCTAAAATCTTCATGCAGCCACCTTTTTACGCGCCATTGCCGCTGATAAACGGGCAAATAGGGGCCTGTCTTTACCGAGCAGTAAAATCCCCATTATCAGTGCCGACAAATGGATCCACCACATGCCTAAATACTGAGGAATAACGCCATCTTGCAGCGCTTTACGACCCGCAACCATCAGACCAAAATAACCTAGGTACAAGAGAACAGCGGGGAGCATTTTGGCGAACTTGCCTTGTCGCACATTGACCCGAGCCAAAGGTACTGCAATTAAGGTCATAATAGGAATCGCCAACGGAATTGCTAGACGCCAATGAAACTCAGCAACGGCTTCAGAACCTTCTACTTTCATCAAGTCTGCCAGCGGTAAAGCTGAAAGTTTACGGCGACGTTCATCAACCTGTTGTTCTTTGATTTGCATCTTATAGCCACCAAATTCAATCATTTGGTAGTCTTTTTGTTGTGGGCTGCCCTGATAACGCACCCCATCATTGAGTTGTAACTGCTGTGAGCCATTTTGATCTTCATTAACGCGCCCCCCCTTGGCAACAACGACGTTAGTCAAGCCAATTTCGTCATTTGGATCGGGGAGTTGGGCCACAAATACTTTTTCAAGCTCATTATCCTTGCCAATGCGTTCGACAAACAGTACCGCACGGCCATTGGGGCTGGCCTGAAAACGCCCTTGCACGAGCGCGGCAAGGCCTGCTTCAGATTGTGCTTTCTCCAGCACTTGGTTTTGTTGCTCCTCCGCCCAAGGCGCAACATAAAGGGATAAATACCCAGTAAACAACATGTTAATAACGGCGAGAATCAAAGTAACTCGGGTAACATACCATTCACTCACACCAACACCGTGCAGAATGACCATTTCATTCTCGGCATACATGCGACCATGGGCCATTAATATCCCAAGGAATAAGCTTAAAGGTAAAACCAGAACAACCAGATAGGGTAAATTAAGGCCTATCAAGGTGGCAATGAGAGAAGCGGGAAATTCACCGTCTGAGGCGTCGGCTAATATGCGCACGAAATGCTGGCTAATAAAAATAGTTAACAGTACAAAAAGTACCGCAATTTGCGCCTTTAAAACTTCTCGAATAAGGTATCTAAATACAATCACAGGTAGGATCCGGTCTCTAAACTTATCTTTTTGCTGGTAACAGACTAACTTTCATGTAAACTGTTTACTTTTGGTAGTTTTCTGACCAACTTCAGGGGTTCCTGGCTTACATTAAATGTCACGGCTTTTTCACAAAAACGTGACTCAAGTGCCGAGAATAAATCACCTTTGGAGTAATAACTTAGGCCCTTTTCGGGACAAGCAGACATTATCCAATAAATATAAAAATTTGTCTTTAAGAATCTAGGAGTGCTCATGGAGTTTAGCGTAAAGAGCGGTAGCCCCGAAAAACAACGCTCAGCCTGCATCGTTGTCGGTGTTTATGAACCCCGCCGTCTATCCGGTATCGCCGAGCAATTAGACAAGATTAGCGAAGGTTATATCAGTAATCTACTGCGTCGCGGCGATTTAGAAGGTAAGCCTGGGCAGATGTTATTACTGCACCACGTTCCTAATGTATTGAGTGAACGAGTGCTGTTAGTCGGTTGCGGCAAAGAACGAGAACTAGACGAGCGCCAGTACAAGCAGATCATCACTAAAACCATCAACACCTTAAATGAAACCGGTTCAATGGAAGCGGTATGCTTCTTAACCGAGTTACACGTTAAAGGTCGCGATACCTATTGGAAAGTTCGCCAAGCGGTCGAAACCACCAATAGCAGTTTATACAGCTTTGATGCGCTCAAAACCCGTAAAGGTGAGACCCGTCGTCCGCTGCGTAAATTAGTATTTAATGTGCCAACACGTCGCGAATTAACCTTAGGTGAACGCGCGATTGAGCACGGCATGGCCGTTTCTGCTGGTATGCATTTATGCCGCGATGTGGCTAACATGCCGCCAAATATCTGTAATCCAGCCTATTTAGCCTCTCAAGCTCGCCAATTGGCCGAAGTCCACGAAAATCTACATGTATCAACTGTAGGTGAAGAGCAAATGGCGAAACTCGGCATGAACTCTTACCTTGCCGTAGGTCGCGCCAGCGCCAATGAATCCATTATGACAGTGATGGAATACAAAGGTGCCGTCGACAGCACGGAAAAACCTATCGTATTGATTGGTAAAGGCTTGACTTTCGATTCAGGCGGTATTTCATTAAAACCGGGCGAAGCCATGGATGAAATGAAATACGACATGGGTGGCGCAGCAGGTGTTATCGGCACCATGAAAGCCATTTGTGAAATGAAGCTGCCTATCAACGTCGTCGGTATTCTCGCTGGTTGTGAAAACATGCCATCGGGCAACGCTTACCGCCCAGGTGACATTTTAACCACCATGTCAGGGCAAACTGTTGAAGTTCTGAACACCGACGCCGAAGGCCGTCTGGTATTGTGTGACGTGTTAACCTATGTTGAACGTTTCGATCCTGAATTAGTGATTGACACAGCTACGCTCACTGGCGCCTGCGTGATTGCCTTAGGTAAACATGCATCGGGTCTGTTCTCATCACATAATCCACTTGCGCACGAGCTACTCAATGCAGGTGAGCAGAGTGGTGACCGCGCATGGCGTATGCCACTGTGGGATGAGTACCAAGATATGCTCGATAGCCCATTTGCCGATATGACCAACTTAGGTGGTCGTCCAGCGGGCGCGATTACTGCGGCTTGTTTCCTCTCGCGTTTCGCGAAAAAGTACAACTGGGCTCACCTAGATGTCGCAGGTACGGCGTGGAACAGCGGTGCCAATAAAGGTTCAACCGGCCGCCCAGTACCGATTTTGACTCAGTTCCTGATCAACCGTGCTGGCGTCGAATTAGGCGAATAATCCCTAACAAGACCAAAAGGCGAAGAAACATTTCTTCGCCTTTTTTATGCCGCAAAGAAAGCGAAATGCCACTGAGACTAATGCGATTAACTATCTGTTCATTCAATTTGATTGCGTGAGAAGAGTTAACAACAACCTCGATGTGAAAGAATACTGCTATTGAATATTTTTTGATTGACAGCCACGCCCTCGCCCTTTAGTTTTAGTCCCTATGAAAACAAATACCTTAGCGTTTTTTACTTTCTTTTTTACACCCCCACTCTAGGAGGCGGATTTACTGTGTAAAAACGAAAGTAAAAATCCAAAGCCTCCCACTGGGAGGCTTTTTCGTCTTAAACGCTTGAGAATCCGGCGGCAAATGAGGTCAGAATGCAAAAACCACAGCCTTTAAATCACACTCGAGAGCAAATAACCCAGCTCGACAATGAGCTTCTCTCGTTACTCGCCGAACGTCGCCGCTTAAGTCTTGAAGTGGCCCGCAGTAAAGAAGTGGATGTGAGACCCATTCGTGACACCCAAAGGGAAAAAGAACTGCTGGCAAGATTAGTGACGGCAGGGCGAGAAAAAGGCTTAGACGCGCATTATGTTATCTCGCTGTATCAAAGCATTATCGAAGACTCGGTACTGAATCAACAGGCTTATCTTCACGGCCGCGCTAACCCTGAAACGCAAAAACAACAATACTGTATCGCCTACCTTGGCGCCCGCGGCTCCTACTCTTACCTTGCCGCGTCTCGCTATTGCCAACGTCGTCAGGTTGAGATGCTCGACTTAGGCTGCCAAAGTTTCGATGAGATAGTCCAAGCCGTTGAGTCAGGTCACGCCGACTATGGCTTTTTGCCGATAGAAAACACTTCGTCCGGCTCAATCAACGAAGTGTATGACGTACTGCAACATACCAGTCTTTCCATCGTGGGCGAAACCACCATTGAAGTAAGCCATTGCCTATTGGGCAAACCGGGCAGCAAACTGAGCGATATCAAAACTGTTTATGCTCACCCACAGCCCATCAGTCAGTGCAGCCGCTATCTTAGCCAGCACAAAGGCTTAAGACTGGAATATTGCTCAAGTAGCGCCGAAGCCATGGAGAAGGTCAAC
This sequence comes from Shewanella sp. DNRA4, assembly GCF_012843185.1. Lineage (NCBI taxonomy): Bacteria > Pseudomonadati > Pseudomonadota > Gammaproteobacteria > Alteromonadales > Shewanellaceae > Shewanella > Shewanella sp. DNRA4. Next base: position 222,974 of record NZ_JABAIP010000002.1, on the reverse strand, counting down.
CAGTCTACCGACAATAGCGCCGCTGCGATTGGTAGCACAGAAGGTGGCGCGCTGTACCAACTCGAGTCAATTGAGTCTGGACTTGCCAATCAAAAGATTAACCAAAGCCGCTTTATTGTTGTAGCACGAAAAGCCGTAGCCGTACCGGAGCAATTGCCCGCAAAAACCACCCTGATTATGGCCACAGGCCAAAAGGCGGGTGCGTTGGTTGAAGCCCTATTGGTGCTCAAGGCGCATCAACTGAATATGAGCAAACTCGAATCTCGCCCTATTCCTGGCACACCGTGGGAAGAAATGTTCTATCTGGATATCGATGCCAATATTTCCAGCGAAGCCATGCAGCAAGGGCTCAAACAGCTCGAGAGGATCACGCGGTTTATCAAAGTATTGGGGTGTTACCCCTGCGAAACCGTAAAACCGACACAACTCAGCAATAGCCAATTGTTGATTGAACCTAATACCTCTAAAGCCGAAGTATTCAGTGAAGTAAGCACTAAGTCATCTCCCTATCGTTACACTAAGGCTTATAAGGCGCAGGCGAGTGAAATTCACTGCGGCCCCTTTACCATTGGCGCAGGCCATCTTGGTACTATTGCCAAGATAACTCTGAGCAAAAGCCTGCTGTTAGAGTCGTCACCAGCCGTCTTATCCGCCTTTGAGCGCAGAGTGAAACAGCTAAAAGAAGCGGGTTTCCAAGCGGTGATTTTAGACGGATGCCACTCGCTCGCCTCAGCAGAAGCCATCATCCCTAAGCTGCGCCAAACCCTGCATCAGTATGATTTGCTTTGTGTTATTGCCATCGAACAGGCGACGAATATGCCGTTGGCGACAGGCCATGCTGATATGTTGTTCTTAACGGGCAAACAAATGTTTAATCAGGCCTTGCTGACTCAGGCAGGCACCTTGCCAATCCCGCTATTCCTCGAACGTAACGATATGGCAAGCTATGAGGAGTTTATGGCGGCAACGGAGACGATTTTAAGCCAAGGTAACCAACAGCTTATCCTATGTGACTCGGGCATTCGTACCTATAACAATGCCAACTTACCCACTTTGGATTTAGCAAGCCTCATCCAAATCAAGGCCAACAGTCATCTCCCTATAGTGATTAATCCTTGTTATGCCATCAGTGAAGATGCGCTGCTACTGCAAACCCAAGGGATTAAACAGCTCAAAGCCGATGGTCTTGTGCTGAATTGCTCCCTCGAAGAAGATAAAGCACATGACGCATTGGCGCTGATGGCCGAGGTCGTTAGGGAGTTATATCGCTAATTTGAGCGTATAAGGATACAAAGGAACATACAGCCACGAATATCGTGGCTGTCTTGTTTAGGGCTTTTAGGATTTTAGGCCTCAAGCTTAAACGCAGCAGGGCTAGGTTCGCTCAGGCGCAATCTGGCTATTGGTATCTGTTGCCACCGCATTACTGCGGCGAATTAACCCCGTCATACTCGAGCCCTGTACTAGGATTGAAAACACCACCACGGCATAGGTCATCACGAGCAGTAGCTCTCGCAGCTCGACACCGCTTTGTGAATCGATAATAACGCCCTCGGGTAAACTCATCGCCATGGCCAAGGCTAAACCGCCTCTGAGCCCACCCCAGATAAGTATCGACTCGGCATAGGGATTGTAAGACTTAACCAACCTAAATCCGATATACGGCAAATATACACTCACCGCCCGCGCCGTTAACACCAATGGAATAGCCACTAACATAAACCACCATAATGGCGCCTTAAAGGTGACGAGCAGGAGTAATAATCCCAGCAGAAGGAACAGCAACGCATTAAAGAAGGACTCTATCAGTGACCAAAAAGTATAGAGTTTTACCCGCTCATGGCGCACAAAATATTTAGGCACGCTGTAGTTGCCGATAATCATCCCCGCACTCACCATCGCCAGAGGCCCCGACACCCCTAATACTTCGGCGATAACATAACCCGCCGTCGGGATCAGTAAAGTCACCAGCATTAATTGGGTTTCTTCCTCACAGTAGCGAAAGAAATGGTGCAACAATACGCCCAGCACTGCGCCATAAACGATGCCCCCGAGCGCCTCTTGAACAAACAATAACGAGATTTGCGTGAAGGTCAGCGGCTCAGTTGAAAAGGCTAGATGGGAGATGGCCACAAAAATCACCAGCCCAATGCCATCGTTAAAGAGCGACTCCCCTTCCACCTGAATCGCAATATCTTCGGGCGCGCCCATCTTCTTCAAAATGGCTAATACAGCAATCGGATCTGTGGGTGAAATTAAGGCGCCAAAGAGCAAACAATGGCTTAAGGCCAAGGGCAATCCCAACATGGGAGCTATGTAGTAAAGCAAACCACCGACGATAAAAGTCGAGAGCAAGGTACTGACAAAGGCAAGGATGAGGATTTCCCATTTCTGATGCCTTAAGATTTTTAAGCGGATCTGTAATGCCCCAGCAAACAAGAGAAAACCTAACATGCCATTGAGCAATAAGGCTTGAAAGTCGAGTTTCTCCAGCCCTGCCACAAAGTAACCATAAACATTACCGCCAAGGGCTTTTCCGCCCAGTAATAGCAACAGACTCATGCCCAAGGCTAATGCGGTAATGGCGACGGTTTCTTGCAGCTTATGCAAACGCGAGGATGCCACTGAGGTGACTAAGGCTAACGCACAGAGAATACACAGAATTTGATAACTAGTCATAAGAGTCTCTAATCACCCTAAGATGAAGAGACTCTAGCACAAGTTTTAGACTTCTAAACCATCCAATAGACTTAACCAGCCTTTAATTATCCGATGACAAAACCAAATAATACCAAAGAGATAAATCGAAAGACTAAGCCAAGTAATCGGCAAGCAATAACCTAATATTAAGAGTCCTAAAAAAATCATATTGGAATGGCGTTGCCAACGCAGGTGCGAAGCTAGCACCGCATTGCCTTGAAAGTGTCGCTGAGACAAGTTAATAAACAAGCTCAGCAGCACAGGAAGCAGTAACAACGGAAAGCCGGACATTAAGGCGTAAAGTAAATGGCCTAAGCTGTGATCTTCAATTTTTGCGGCATAAGTGGTTGTCGTTGTCATTGAGAGACTCCAGCCGGACGATGGGACTGGGCGTGAACTCCGCCCTTGTCTTTAACCTTACGTTCTCAGCGATATAATCGCAACTACGCTACCAAAATATTTCCGTTAAGGATGGCTCAAACAACTCAATATTAGCCCAACGACAGCGTTACATCCGACTTAAGCTTAGTTGAACAGGCTAACACATATCCGGCTTCGATATCAGCTGGCGTCAATGTCATACTACTAGTTGACTCAGTCTCCCCTTCGAGCACTTGGCATTTACACGCGCCGCACACGCCCGATCGGCAAGCCGCAATAATCGGTAAACCTTCAGCTTCAATCCCCTCAAGTAACGTTTGCTCTGCCGTTAAGGCCCGCTTTTTATCCCCAATAGATAACATAAAGCTTGCGCTGGCATTAACTTGATTTGCTGATTGCATTTCAGCTTGCTTGACTCGGCTTTGCGCTTCTTTCACTGCAGTAGCAAAACTCTCGTGATACAGCTTACTCATATTAAAGTTAAGCTCAGTCAGAATCATTTTCACGGCCTGCATATAAGGCTCTGGCCCGCACAAAAATACGGTTCGCTCGGCAAAATCAGGCACTAAATCTCGTAGATTATTGGCAGTTAAACGGCCGATATCGTGTAATGTTTCCTCAGTATGCCAAACCGTATCAGTGGTGACATTCTCCACAATATAACGCAGTTTAAAATCTCGATGGCGCGTAGCCATGGTCTCTAATGAAGTTTTAAAAATAATATCGGCTTGAGTTCGTGCGCTATGTACAAAAGCGATGTCGGCATTCATTTGGGTATCGGTTAAATAGCGCGACATCGAATACATAGGTGTAATACCGCAACCTGCGCTCAAAAAGAGGTATTTTTGGGCTGAAATATCAAACAGATTGAACTGCCCTGTTGGCGGCAGGACTCGTACCATTTGTCCAGGCTGTAGATGATCAATCAGATAATTCGATACGAGTCCTCCCTCAACTCGCTTAATGGTCACCATTAACGAGTAAGGTCGGGACGGCGTCGAAGATAGGGTATAACTGCGGCAAGCCTGTTCACCGTTGATGTCTAGCACTAAGGTCATAAATTGACCCGGCTTATAATCAAACTTCATCGGCTCACCCGCTTGAAAGCGAAAACTCACCACATCAGCGGTTTCGTTCCAACGTTCCACACACACTAACTGACTGAAACTGTCTTGACGCGCAGGCGTGGAGGATAAAGTGATATCGGGTAGAGTATTGATATTCATAATCTTTGTATCCATAACACTGCGGCCTTATCGTCAAGCCGCAGTGATTCTATGCTATCAATCGACCTAGGCTACGTTTAGCATGGTCTTAAGATCGGCTTCCACTGTGGTGGTATTACGCAAGCCAAATTTCTCTTCCAAAATCTTGGCTAAGTTTGCAGTTAAAAATGCCGGTGGCGTTGGGCCAGTACGGATATTTTTCACCCCAAGCGACAATAGCGTCAGCAGCACGACAATAGCTTTTTGCTCAAACCATGAAAGCACGAGGTTCAATGGTAATTCATTGATATCGCATTCAAAGATTTGTGATAGCGCGATAGCCAACTGAATAGCCGAATAGGCATCGTTACATTGGCCAATGTCGAGTAAGCGCGGAATACCGTTGATATCGCCAAATTCCAACTTGTTGAATTTGTACTTACCACAACCTAAGGTTAGGATAACGGAATCCTTTGGCGCCGATTTCGCTAAATCGGTGAAATAACTCCGCTCCGACTTATCACCATCACAGCCACCAACTAAGAAGAAGTGTTTGATAGAACCGTTTTTCACATTTTCAACTACTGTTGGGGCGGCAGCCATTAAGGCATTACGGGCAAAACCGATAGTGATATTGTGTGGGATTTCATCGTAGTGGAAGCCATCGAGCGCTAGCGCCTTTTCAATCACTACTGAAAAATCATCGCCAGTCACATGGGTCACACCAGGCCAGCCTACGATGCTACGAGTAAAGATACGGTCGCTATATTGGCCCACATTCGGGTCAACAATACAGTTAGATGTCATCACCACAGCGCCAGGGAAGTTGGCAAATTCTTTTTGCTGGTTCTGCCATGCACTACCATAGTTACCCACTAAATGGGGGTATTTTTTAAAGGCTGGGTATGCAAGTGCGGGCAGCATTTCGCCATGGGTATAAACATGAATGCCTTTACCCGCCGTTTGCTCGAGGATAAGCTCTAAGTCCTTCATATCATGGCCAGAAACCAGAATTGCTTTGCCTTTTACCGGTTTAGTGTTGACGACCGTCGGTTCAGGATGACCGAAGGCTTCGGTCTCGCCCGCATCAAGCAAAGCCATAATGCGGTAGTTTAATTGGCCAATTTCCATCGCAGTGGAGAATAATTTATCTGCATCAACACTCGGTTCACCGAGAAACGCCATGATCTCATGGAAATCCGCAGCAATCTCAGCATCGGTTTTACCTAGTACACGCGCATGCTCCATATAAGCGGCCGCACCTTTAAGGCCGTATAAACAGAGTAATCTAAGTCCTAAAATATCTTCATGAATGTGATTTTTGTCTTTATTTAGCGACGCGATAGGTGCTTGAGACAGCATTTCAAGCTTGCTTGTGCCTAACACTAACTGCGCGACTGGCGGCATCTGCTCTGCCGTTTTCCCACTCTTTTCACAAGCGGCTTCATAGGCTGTTTTTAGATTTTCACGGTGTGTTGCAGCTTGCTGTACATAAGCAATGATCCGCTCATCATCGAAGTTGACGTTGGTTAAGGTTGAGAAAAAAGCTTTAGGAACAAAAGTATCGACTTCAGAATCTACAATGCCTAACTCGCGCGCTTTTACCGCAAAAACGGAAACACCCTGCAACATGTAGATTAATAAGTCTTGCAGATCGGAGGTTGCCGCTAATTTGCCACACATACCTTGGGAATAACTACAACCATTGCCAGCGGGTGTACGAATGGTTTGCTCACACTGAATACAGAACATGGATAGACTCCTAATTTAAATTCATGCTTTATTTATGCATGTTTAAAATTAGTCTACCTAAACCGAAAATAAGCGACAGTGTTTTCTTACCTTGAATGCCAAATCTTAGAGAGCGATCACCTTAAGCAGTTGCTAATTTACACAATAAAAGTGACTCAAAACCCATAAAAAATGCCCATCAAAGATGGGCATTTTTTATGGCTAACTCATTCATTATCAGTTCGTTTTCATATCACTTACCGATTGCAGCATCATGCGGCTTTCGCGCTGAAACTGCGGCGCAAAATCACCAAACCACTTAGCAACCGTTTGGAACTGGTTGATAAACGCTTCCCTATCGCCCCGCTTTAATAGCTCTAATGCCTCGCGATAGTTATCCAAATAATCGCCAATCGCATGCTGGCTGTCCTGTTGGGCAAAAATAATATCGGCATAAAGCTCTGGGCTTTGGGCAAACAAGCGCCCTACCATGGCGAGCTCTAAGCGATAGATGGGCGAGCTAAATTGCAGCAGAGTTTCGATATCTGCTTCTTCTTTGCAAAGGTTTAAGCCATACACAAAGGTTGAGAAGTGGCGCATCGCCTGTACCAACTGCATCGCATTATCGTGGCGTTCAGGCTCGGCTTCGACAATTCGCGCGCCCCAAATCGTAATTTGCTCGAGTAACCATTGGTATTTATCCGCTTCGCGTCCATGACACACCACCACAACCTGCTTAGCTAAACTGCCGACATCTGGGCCAAACATAGGATGAAAGCCAACAACGGGTCCCTTGTGGGCAGCTAACATGGCATTCATCGGTTCAGTCTTGATAGAGGTTAAGTCGGCTAAAATACAGTCCTGTGGTAATTGGGTTAGTTTTGCACGGATAAGGTCGCAGGTGATGGCGATAGGTACAGTTACCAGTACCAATCCGGCATCAGCAAATAAGGTTTCCGCTTGCTGCCAGTCGTCTTTATCAAGCACTTTGACCTGGTAACCCGAGAGCGACAGCATCTGTTGAAACAGTCCACCAAGCTGGCCTTTCCCGCCCACAATCACAACTGAACCTAGGTCATTTTTCACTTGCTTAAAGCCAACATCCTTCTCATTGAGATAGGACTCACGCATCAAGCGGCGCAAAATATCTTCAATCAGTTGCGGCGCAATACCCATGGTTTTGGCTTCTTCGCGGCGTTTTGCCAGCATTGCAGCTTCACGTTGCGGCGCATAAATCGGCAGGCCTGCGGCATGCTTAACTGTGCCCACCTGCGCGACTAAATCTAGCCGTTTACGCAGTAAATGCAGCAATTGCTGGTCGACGCCGTCGATAAGGCCGCGAAGGTGTTCTAATTCAGTTGTGGTTTTTTCGTTCATGTTATCGGTCCACTACCCACCTAAAAGGAAGGTGTTTAAACGTTAGGCACTTAAGATTTGCTCTCAAGCATTGGCCACTTTGAGCATATCAAAACGCGTTGGCAATACCGAAGATAACTTCGATGCGCCCGCACGTAAAACGCTTTCGGTTTTTTCCCAATTAATACAGGAGTCTGTCACAGAAACCCCGTAGGCCAATTCGCTTAATGGTTTATCACAACTTTGATTACCTTCGTTTAAATGACTTTCTAGCATTACGCCAATAATGGACTTATTGCCGTTGTAGATCTGGGCAAATACATCTTCACACACAGGGACTTGCCTGGTGTAATCCTTAGAGGAATTGCCATGACTGCAATCGATAATAAGGCGAGCATTGAGTTTGGCCTTATGTAGCTGCGCTTCACATTCAGCCACACTGGCCGCATCGTAGTTTGGTGTTACGCCGCCGCGCAGGATCACATGCCCATCGGGGTTTCCCGCCGTTTGCAACAGAGCGACTTGACCCTGTTGGTTAATCCCCATAAATCTGTGGCTGCTGGCCGCCGATTTAAGGGCATTAATTGCCACATCGAGCTTTCCATCTGTACCATTTTTAAAGCCAACGGGCATAGACAAACCCGACGCCATTTCCCTGTGGGTTTGCGATTCAGTCGTGCGAGCACCAATGGCCGACCAAGTCACTAGCTCCGAAATATATTGCGGACTGATAGGATCGAGCGCTTCGGTGGCGACGGGCAGCTCAAGCTCGGCGAGCCAAATCATCAGCTCACGCGCCATCTTTAAGCCTTTTTCGACATCGAAGGATTCATCCATATCGGGGTCGTTAATCATCCCCTTCCAACCCACTGTGGTACGTGGCTTCTCAAAGTAGACTCGCATTAAGATGTAGAACTCATCGCTGAGTTCATCGTGTAACTTTTTAAGCTTTAAAGCGTATTCCTTGGCGGCATCGATATCATGGATAGAACAAGGTCCTGTGACGATAAGCACGCGGTGATCGCGCTTATGGACAATATCCGCCACGGTTTTGCGTGCATTGAGGATATAACGATACGCGTGCTCAGAGAGTGGCAGAGTCGCTTTTAGCTCCTGCGGTGTAATAAGGACTTTCTCTGAACTGATGTGTACGTTATTGATCGTATCCTGTTGCATGCTTACCACCTAAAACTGAAGTCATATCCCCAGGTTATCAGGAGTCTGGATCTCAAACCGCTGCGGGGAAGAATTAAATAGCCGAGGCTATCATGTAATATTGTAATGATACGCCATTACAACAGGCGACCAATATGCCTATTAATTGGCAGAAGATCAAGGAAGAATTTAACAAATTCGGCATTTATACCAATCGCATTAGGGCGTGTTGACGTTTCGAGATTAGATTTTGTTCGTTCTGGCAAGCATGTGCTCGCGAAACGAGGAATAATGTGTAGTTATTCTACTCAAATGACGAGCGGCTCTTATAACAATGCAAAGGCTTGAAGGCACAGTGGTTCTCTGTCGAAAGCCTTAAACGTACGCGAAATCACTAAAATGGCAAACGTCAGCCAACAAAAAACCGCCACTAGGGCGGTTTTCTGTGCGAACACTACGTCTTGTTTTCTGTAGCGGGTACTATTACTTAGTAGCCAGCTTTTCACGGATACGTGCAGATTTACCTGAACGGTCACGTAAGTAGTACAGTTTGGCACGACGAACGCGGCCACGACGCTTAACTTCAATGCTAGCGATCAGAGGGCTGTGCGTTTGGAATGCACGCTCAACACCTTCGCCATTAGAGATTTTACGTACTGTGAATGCAGAGTGCAGGCCACGGTTACGTTTAGCAATTACAACGCCTTCGAAAGCCTGTAAACGCTCTTTATCACCTTCTTTAACACGAACCTGAACTACTACTGTATCACCAGCACCAAACGCAGGTACGTCTTGTTTCATTTGCTCATCGTTGAGCATTTTAATGATGTTGTTCATAACTTACTCCGTTCTAGAATTAACTGAGCTACGACTAAGCATGCTTGTCCATTGCTTCAACGAACTGCGCTAAAAGAGTCGATTGTTCGTCAGTCAGAGCTAGATTTTCAAATAATTCTGGCCGTCTTAGAAAAGTCCTACCAAGGCTTTGCTGCAAACGCCAGAGTCTAATTTGTTCGTGGTTGCCACTTAGCAGTACTGCAGGTACATCGAGTCCATCCAGACTTTCAGGGCGCGTGTAATGAGGACAGTCCAGTAAACCGTCGGAGAAAGAATCTTGCTCCGCCGAAGCTTGTTTTCCTAGCACGCCAGGAACCAATCTCGATACTGCATCTATCAAGGTCATTGCGGGTAATTCGCCGCCCGAAAGCACGTAATCCCCAACCGACCATTCTTCATCCACTTCCGTTTGAATGATGCGTTCATCAATACCTTCGTACCGACCACACACCAAAATCAACCGGGATGATTTAGCCAACTCAGTAACGCCTTGCTGATCCAGCTTGCGTCCTTGAGGTGACAAGTAAATCACCTTTGCCTCTTCGCCTGCTGCTGCTTTCGCAGCATGAATGGCATCGCGTAAGGGTTGCACCATCATCAACATACCAGGACCACCGCCGTAAGGCCTGTCATCCACAGTACTGTGTCTATCATGGGTGAAATCGCGAGGATTCCACGTGTGCAACTCAAGCAGACCGTTTTTCACGGCACGACCCGTAACCCCAAAGTCTGTTACGGCACGAAACATGTCTGGGAACAGGGTAATTACCCCTAACCACATATGTTGTACCTCGACTTAAAAGTCAGGATCCCAATCCACTAAAATCTGTTTACCTTGGACATCCACCTTCAAGATGAATTGCCCTGGGACAAAGGGAACCATACGTTCCACTTTGCCGAAACTATCTTTAGCGTTGGCCTTAACAAGTAGGACATCGTTCGAACCGGTTTCCACGATTTGATCGACAATCCCCATGTTATAGCCGGTAGTATTAATCACTTCACAACCGATAAGATCACGCCAATAGAACTCGTCTTCTGGCAATGATTGCATCTGCTGCGGCAGGATACCAATTTCGCAATTGGTGAGCATTTGTGCTCGCTCCCGCGTGGTGACACCTTCAAGTTCGGCCACAACGGCCTTGCCTTGGTAACGCCACTGAGTGACTTTTACTTCACGCCATTCGCCATTTTCTTTAATAAGCCAAGGCGAATAATCAAAGATACCTTCAACAGAATCGGTATAGGCGGTGATTTTCAGCCAACCCTTAATGCCATGACAGGAGCCTAATTTCCCCAGTACGACTGGCTGTTGGTTACTGCTCATCAATCTATACCTTAACGCTATTAAGCAGCAGCTTTAGCGTCTTTAATCAATTTTGCTACGCGATCAGTTGTCGCAGCGCCGTTCGCAACCCAGTGCTCAACGCGAGCTAGGTCTAAACGTAAAGTTTCTTCTTGGCCACGGGCCAATGGGTTGAAGAAACCAACACGCTCAATGAAACGACCGTCACGAGCGTTACGGCTGTCAGCAACAACGATGTTGTAAAATGGACGCTTTTTAGCGCCACCACGAGCTAAACGAATGGTAACCATGCGTTTTCAATCCTCTAATGATTTGCTTGAAGCAAAAATAAAAACTGGAACCCCGTGTTCGCGAAGAGTCCCAGATAGAAAGCCGGAAGATTTTACCTGACTTTTCAACGAATGCAACCCAATCTGGCGATTATTAAACCTGCCATAGAATTGCACACATCATTCCAAATACAATCAACCAACTGATAAGACATCAACTTTGATGAAAATCGTTGAGATTAGCGCCCAGGAAATTTCATTCCTCCAGGCATCATACCGCGCATTCCACGCATCATCTTCTGCATGCCGCCCTTAGCCGACATTTTTTTCATCATTTTTTGCATTTGGGTAAACTGTTTCAATAAACGGTTTACATCTTGAATCTCAGTTCCCGAACCCGCAGCAATACGACGCTTACGTGAGCCCTTGATTAAATCAGGGTTTTTACGTTCTTTGGCTGTCATCGAATTGATGATCGCCTCCATTTGGCGAGTCATCTTACCATCTTGAATTTGCGCTAAAGCATCCGGCGGCAACTGACCAACACCAGGCAGCTTTTCAATCATGCTCATCATGCCGCCCATGTTTTTCATTTGCTGCAGCTGTTCACGGAAGTCTTCGAGATCGAAACTACCGCCCTGCTTCACTTTGGAAGCCAGCTTCATCGCCTTTTCTTTATCGACGCCACGCTCCACTTCTTCAATAAGTGAGAGCACATCACCCATACCTAATATGCGTGAGGCGATACGGTCAGGATGGAAAGGTTCTAAGGCATCGGTCTTTTCACCCACACCCAAAAATTTAATTGGCTTGCCTGTGATGTGGCGAATCGATAATGCCGCACCGCCGCGCGCATCACCATCAACCTTAGTTAAAATCACACCGGTGAGCGGCAGCGCTTCGTTAAAGGCTTTTGCCGTGTTCGCCGCGTCTTGACCTGTCATGGCATCAACCACGAACAGTGTCTCAATCGGTTTAACCGCCGCGTGCAGCGCCTTGATTTCATCCATCATGGCTTCATCGACGTGCAGACGACCCGCGGTGTCGAGGATCACCACATCGATAAATTTAAGTTTAGCGTGGGCAATGGCCGCCTTAGCGATATCGATTGGCTTTTGGCTCACGTCCGATGGGAAAAACTCCACATCGACTTCAGTCGCTAAGGTCTCAAGCTGTTTAATCGCCGCTGGACGATAAACGTCAGCACTGACGACTAATACCGATTTTTTATGGCGCGTACGCAGCAGCTTACCCAGTTTGGCAACGCTGGTTGTTTTACCCGCACCTTGAAGACCCGCCATCATCACCACGGCTGGCGGCTGAGTGGCTAAATCCAGAGCTTGGTTTGCCTCGCCCATGGATTTTTCAAGTTCACTTTGAACAATCTTAATAAAGGCTTGGCCAGGGCTTAGGCTTTTCGCCACTTCTTGGCCAACGGCACGTTCTTTTACATTGTTAACGAATTCACGCACCACAGGCAGGGCAACATCGGCCTCCAGCAGCGCCATACGCACTTCGCGCAGGGTTTCCTTAACGTTTTCTTCGGTTAAGCGACCACGGCCACTGATATTTTTCAGCGTGCGTGACAGTCTGTCGGTTAGATTCTCAAACATCGTCCTGCTCTATACCTTTAAGGATCTCGATTAATGGGCAGTATTATAACCATGCGTGCGTATTATGCTACTGCTACGCCCCGGTTGCGTTAACTTAGGCATTTAATCTGCTACCACACTTATTTTGCGACTTGACGGCGACTATTTACACCTAACAATAAGAATCTGCTAAATTTTGCAACTTATGTCACTGCCCATTTGCCGATAGCTCATGCTATTCTAGGCAAAATATTGATCTGTATGCCCAGTTAAAACTCAAACAATCTGAAAATACGAGTTTCAAGTAGTTTGGGGATATAAGGCACCTTTAACAACACAAATAGGTTAATTACCCATGGTCATTTTTTCTGCCTCAGCCATGTTTTTTTATTGCATCGCATTGGTATTAGTGACAAGCCGGCTCTTCCATCCTGAAGGCCCTAATCGTAAAGCCGTTGCTGGTATCGCAGCGATTGCGGTGATTCTACACGCAGCCGCCCTCTCACAAGCGATATTTACCCCTGATGGACAAAACTTCAGCCTCACTAATGTGATCTCGTTAGTGAACTGGATCATCGCCTTCACCTTTACCGTGATGATGTTTAGGCTAAAAGTGATTGTGGTTGTGCCCGTGGTTTATGCCTGTTCCGTGCTCTCTGTAGCCCTGCTCTGGTTATTGCCGCCTAAGTTTATTACTCACTTTGAGCTGTATCCTGAAGTCTTAGCGCACGTTGTCCTCTCTCTCATGGCATACAGCGCCCTGATGATCGCCGCCCTGTACGCGATTCAACTGGCGATGATCCAAAACAAGCTCAAAAAGAAACAACTCATGTTAAGCCCTAGCATTCCACCACTGATGACGGTAGAAAAGCAGCTCTATCATCTTGTTATTATTGGGGTCATTTTACTGAGCTTATCCCTAGCCACAGGCTTTATCTTCCTCGATGACATGTTTGCCGATGGCAAAGGCCATAAGGCGATTTTGTCAATTATCGCTTGGTTCGTGTATATCGCTATGCTGTGGCAGCAGTATTGGGTTGGCTGTAAAATTCGCACCGCAGTCATTTACACTTTAACTGGTGCAACCTTGTTATCCTTAGCTTATTTTGGCGCTCGCATTGTCAAAGAATTAATTCTTAGTTAATAATTTCAAGTCAGCTTAGGTGCTTACTCGCTAAGCTGACTTGACACCCCGTTTATTTCTCGGTATCAACTTAACCCTATCGGCCTAATTGGAGCCTATTTTTGGACGCTATATCGACAAGCGCACTCCTCATTTTCTTATTGGTGCTTATCCTTTTCTCTGCCTATTTTTCAGGTTCTGAAACCGCCATGATGACTCTTAATCGCTATCGATTAAGGCATCTCGCCTCAAATGGTCACAAAGGTGCCATTCGTGCCCTCAAGTTACTTGAACGTCCAGACCGCTTAATTGGCTTGATTTTGATTGGTAACAACCTGGTTAATATTCTTGCTTCAGCCATCGCCACGATTATCGGAATGCGTCTGTGGGGCGATTTAGGGGTCGCGATTGCAACAGGGGTACTGACATTGGTCGTGCTCGTCTTTGGTGAAGTCACACCTAAAACCATTGCCGCACTCAATCCTGAACGTATCGCCTTTCCATCAAGCTATTTACTTATCGCCCTATCGAAAGTATTTTCCTATGTCGTCACTAGCGTCAATTTCATCACCACGGGCATACTGCGCTTAGTGGGGATAAAGTCTATCAACAGCAGCGATGCATTAAGCAAGGAAGAACTTCGCACAGTCGTTCATGAAGCTGGCGCATTGATCCCCCAACGCCACCAAGAAATGTTGTTATCGATCCTAGACTTAGAAAAAGTCACTGTTGAAGATATCATGGTGCCACGCTCGGATATCTATGCAATTAACGTCAATGATGACTTTAAGTATATCAATCGCCAAGTGATCCAAAGCCCACATACTCGCGTGTTGGTTTACCGCGATACCATTGACGATGCTGTCGGCTTTATTCATCTGCGTGATGCGCTGCGCTTGCAATCAAAAGAGCAGTTCAGTAAATCCTCATTGCTGCGCGCCGTCAAAGAGCTCTACTTTATTCCTGAAGGCACACCACTCAATGTGCAATTAGCCAATTTTCAGCACAACAAAGAACGTATTGGCCTCGTCGTGGATGAATACGGTGACATCCAAGGACTGGTAACACTCGAAGATATCCTCGAAGAAATTGTCGGTGACTTCACCACTTCAATGTTACCAACCGCGAGTGAAGAGATTAACCAACAACAGGATGGCAGTTATTTGATTGATGCCAGTATCACCATCCGAGACTTGAACAAAGAGATGAAATGGGATTTTCCAACCGATGGTCCTAAAACCCTCAATGGCCTGATTTTAGAGTATTTGGAGGACATCCCCTCCGAAAACACGAGCCTACGCCTTGCAGGCTACCCGCTAGAAGTCATTGAAGTCGCTGACAATATGGTCAAAACAGTGCGAATTATCCCACAGCATTATCAACCACCCCGCTAACTTTACTACAGATAAAAAAATAGGCCGAATCCAAATGGAATTCAGCCTATTTCCCTCTCCCCCAAGAGATTATTTAACGCTTTGCGTCTTCAGCCGCGCTTCGAGTGCACGGCGTTTCTCAATCGCAATAGGTGTAATTTGGGCATCTAAATCTTTTTCTAGCCCCAGGATAAAATACACTTCGGCCATTAAGAAAAACGGGCCAATTAACAGTTGGTTTAAATCATCAATAAAGGCAGGCTTTGCCTTCTCGTATTGATGGCCAATCAGCTGAAAAACCCAACCGACGATAAATACCGATATAGCCAACCAGAAGGCGTCGGGAGAGGAGGCCACTAACTCTGTTGAATACACGACGGGGGCGATAAACAGGGCCAGACCAATCGCTAACGTTGCATGCAAACGAAAATAATAAACCAGCACGCCAGCCCCTAAAATCACACCTAAACTCACATCGCCAGCACTACCAAGTGGAATACGGATTGTCGCTAATAATAGAAAAGCAGACCATATAATTAATGGGATACCAATAAAATGAGTTCGAATATTGCGCGGATTTAAATGCACACTTTTATAGGTTGATAACTGCTCTACGGCGGATTTCATCTTGGGCTCCTTTTGCTGTGTCCCTGCAAATTAGTTTATAGATAAAACTGTTGACCTAACCTAGCCCAAAAATGCCAGACTGAACAGTAAAAAGTAACAAAAATGTTGCCACGCATTTTACGCAATAAAAAAGGGAGCTAAGGCTCCCTTTGTGCTAATGGGTTAGAAACTAGCGAGATTCTAGGATAACCGTCGCAATAGCGTAGGATTTTTCATCTGCGATTGAAATGTGTCCAACCACACCATTGAGCAAAACTAAACGTTGCAGCGCACCTTCAGTAAAATCAATTGTCGGCGCACCATCAGTCGTATTGCCAATGTGGATATGCTGAAAAGATACGCCACGACCAATCCCCGTCCCCAAAGCTTTAGCGGCGGCTTCTTTGGCGGCAAAGCGTTTAGCTAAATAGCGGCTCGGTTGGCTATGCCGTTGATAGATATCGAACTCAGCCTCTGTCAGTACGCGTTTGGCCAGCTTATCGCCGGAACGTGCCACATGGGCCGTGATACGCTCGATTTCAACTATGTCAGTGCCAAGCCCAACGATTGCCATTATTCGCCTCGACGACCTTCTAACATCAGCGCTTTCATATCTTTAACCGCTGTCGCTAAGCCATCAATGGCCGCACGCGCAACAATGGCATGGCCGATGTTGAGCTCATACAGCTCAGGGATTGCCGCAATTGGCTTAACATTGTGATAATGCAGCCCGTGGCCAGCATTCACCACCAACCCTTTGCCGTGGGCGTATTTTGCCATTTCGCTGATACGCGCAAGCTCTTTGGCCTCATCATCAGCCGTTTTGGCATCGGCATAGCAACCGGTATGGATTTCGATAAGTGGCGCGCCAGAGGCGACTGCGGCATCGATTTGCGTCTTATCGGCATCGATAAACAGTGACACTTGAATACCATTGGCGGCTAAGCGGCTTACCGCAGCAGTGATTTTATCTAATTGACCAGCCACATCTAAACCGCCTTCAGTCGTCACTTCTTGGCGTTTTTCAGGGACTAAGCAAACGTAGGTTGGTTTGACTTCGCAGGCGATGTTGAGCATTTCTTCTGTCACGGCACACTCAAAGTTCATCCGCGTCTTTAAGGTTTTTGCCAGCAGATACACATCGCGGTCGATAATATGGCGTCTGTCTTCCCGTAAATGAATGGTGATACCGTCGGCACCCGCATGCTCGGCAACCGCCGCCGCATGGACAGGATCGGGATAACTGGTGCCGCGAGCCTGACGCAGGGTCGCAATATGGTCGATATTAACACCCAATAAGATACGGCTCATCGGGAACTCCTTTATGTTGTTAAGGCAAGAATTAACGCTGATTTGCGCCCTATTGTACTGGGACAGACTGTAAAAAACAGGAGCTAGGGCTAATTATTCCCATTCATCTTTGGTGCTGTCGCTTGCATAAACAACTGCCGACTCACCAGTGGCTTATCTCCGAGCAATGGTTGCAGCATAGACCGCATCAGTCGTTTAGCTGCTAAAAACTGCTCTTGCAACAGCTCATTATCGTTAAGCGCGGTTAACATCGCGCCTTGATAGGTGTGCTTTGCTCGGCTGTTTAGCACAAATTGAAACCCGAGTTCAGGCACAAGCTGATAGTAATGTTCAGGGATCAGAGGCTCGCCTTGTGTATCGCGGATAAGGGATGGCATAGCCCCGAGTTCCCGCAAAAGCGCCAGTTCAAGGTACCGCAGCTTCGACTCACAAAACTGCGCCGCAAGTCCTACTAAGGCTTGGTGGTAGATGAGGAATAACGCCTCGGCATTATGGTGAACCGACAGGGTTCGCATCAGCAACTCATTGATATACATGCCCGCATACAGGCTATAGCCTGATAAGGGCACGGCTGGCGCGGCCGCTTCAATTTGGCTGATGTTTTTGAGTTCTGATTTACCGCTAAATTCAAAAATCAGCGGCTGAAAGGGCTGGAGGATACTTTTGATGGAGCGTTTACCGCTCCCGACACGCGCGACGGCATCGACACGCCCAATCCCGTCGACCAAGAGATTCACCAGCGCGCTAGACTCCCGATAGGGGCGATGATGCAAAACATAACCCCGTTTCATCAATCTGCGCGCTCGTTCATGGTCAGGCTAGGCCTATCATCAGTAACAATTAATCGTCACCGTAACCTAAGCTTCGCAGGGCGCGTTCATCATCGGCCCAACCGGATTTAACCTTCACCCAGACTTCGAGGAACACTTTGTTATCAAACAAGGTTTCCATATCGAGGCGCGCTTGTGTGGCGATGGTACGGATGCGTTCACCTTTGCTACCAATCACCATCCGCTTTTGGCCTTCGCGCTCGACGAGGATCAGGGCGTTGATTTGATAAACCCCATTTTCCATCATCTTAAACTGCTCGATTTCAACCGTCGCATCGTAGGGCAATTCATCGCCAAGAAAGCGCATCAGTTTTTCGCGGACAATTTCAGAGGCCATAAAACGCTGCGAACGGTCGGTCACATAATCTTCGGGGAAGAAGAATGGATTCTCGGGCAGAGACTCTGCCGCCATCTCTAAAATACGTTTAACGTTGGTGCCCTTACTGGCAGAAATCGGCAGGATCTCATCGAAGGGATACTTCTTGGCCACTTCTTCCAAATAAGGGAAAAGGGCTTCTTTGTCTTTGATATTATCAACTTTGTTGATGGCTAAAACAGTTTTACGCTCTTCACCGCCGCGGCGAAGTTTGCTTAACACCATCTCATCATCGGCGGTCCATGTCATACCATCGACCACAAAAATCACCATAGACACATCGGCAAGCGAGCTCGCCGCAGCACGGTTCATTAAACGGTTAATCGCACGCTGCTCTTCAATATGCAGACCGGGTGTGTCGATAAACACGATTTGGCGCGGCCCATAGGTATGGATACCCATGATGCGATGACGCGTCGTTTGCGGCTTTTTCGAGGTAATACTGATCTTTTGCCCAAGCAAACGGTTCAGCAGGGTCGATTTCCCCACGTTAGGCCGGCCAATAATGGCCACCATGCCACAGTAGGTCACATCATAGTGAACAGACGGCGCTGCTGCGCTCGCTGCATTCATCCTTGCCAGTAATTCATCTAAGCTCGGCTCATTGCTCGCGTTAACGGCATCGACAGCTGGCAAGTCTGTTTTTTTGGTCATTTCTTCAGTAACTCCAATACTTGAGCCGCGGCAATCTGCTCGGCTTTGCGGCGTGAGCTCGCAACGCCAATCACGCTTTCGCTCAAGTCATCTATACGACATTCAACGGTGAATGTTTGATCGTGGGCATCGCCTTCTATATTGATTACTTGGTAATCGGGTAGCGGCTTCTTTAACCCTTGTAAATATTCTTGCAGTAAGGTTTTAGCGTCTTTTTGATTCACACCGGGTTGAATCTCAGATAAACGCTCGGCATACCATTTAAGCAACAGCTCACGGCACACTTCGAGGTCCGAATCTAAGTAAATCGCACCAATAATCGCCTCAACCGCATCGGCCAGAATCGACTCGCGTCGAAAACCGCCACTCTTTAATTCGCCAGGACCGAGGAATAAATAATCCCCAAGTTTAAAGGCTTGAGCAATCAAGGTCAGCGTATCGCCACGCACTAAAGTGGCGCGCATCCGGCTTAAATCGCCTTCAGTCGCCTTAGGAAACTGATGATATAAGGCATCCGAAATGACTATCGATAAAATCGAATCACCTAAAAACTCTAAACGCTCATTGTGCTTATTTGCCGCACTTCTATGGGTCAACGCTTGGGTTAGAAGGTCAATATTCTTGAACTCATAGCCCAATGTACGACACAAACGCGGCAAATTTTTAATCGGTTCCATACTAGTGAATTCCACCTACACGTTCAAAGCGCACACCGCTTGGTACCCAGGTTGGCAGGAAGTCGGCTTTTGAACGGTCAAACTCAAAACTGATCCAGATAGCCACCGCTTTGCCGACAAGATTTTCTTCAGGGACAAAGCCCCAGAAACGGCTGTCGGTACTGTTATCGCGGTTATCACCCATCGCAAAGTAATGGCCTTCGGGAACAAGAAATTCACCCGCGGGTAAATTGCCATCACGCTTGAAATAACCCAACATATCAGGACGGCTTGGATTAATTAAAATATCGTGTGCCACTTCACCGAGTTGCTCTTTATAACGCAGTAAAGGCACACCATCTTGGCTGTAATCACCACGGCTGATTTCGGTACGCGCCACCAGTTCTGGCTCAGGGCAATTGGTTTGCTCCGCGCCACAGGCCTTTTGGATCATCAACTGTTTGTTGCGGTAGATAATCCTATCGCCCGGTAAACCTACAACACGCTTAATGTAATCAACCTGAGGATTCTCTGGGTACTTAAAGACAATCACATCACCACGTTTGGGCTCGCCCGTTTCAATCAGTTTAGTGCGCCATAAGGGATCTTTTAGGCCATAACTAAACTTTTCAACCAGAATAAAATCGCCCACTAACAGCGTTGGCATCATAGAACCCGATGGAATTTGAAATGGCTCATAAATAAACGAGCGCAGGATCAGCACAAAGGCAATCACCGGGAAGATAGAGTGCGCAGTCTCAACCACAGTGGGTTCACGGATAATATTGTATTCGGCTTCCTCAGTTAAATTGGCCTGAGAAGCCTTGGCCAAGGCTAAGCTTTCACGGCGTTTAGGCGCAAATACCAGCACATCGACTAACCAGATCAACCCTGAAATCAGAGTGACTAGCACTAAAATAATGGAAAAATAGGCTGCCATTACGTATTGAACTCCTGCCTTGAAATGTAAAGATCTAAACTCAGCGACTATTGTATTTCGACTCGCGAACTTTAGTTAACTTACCGCATTTATAAAAAAACACCACAAAACATACGATAAGCTAAGTAAAGCGCCGCAAACTGCGGCGCAATAATAGCTAAATTGTGTTATCTCGAGTGTTACTCGTTTAGCTTAAGTACCGCTAAGAACGCCTCTTGTGGCACCTCAACGTTACCCACTTGTTTCATCCGTTTCTTACCCTCTTTTTGTTTATTTAAGAGTTTCTTCTTACGGGAAACGTCACCACCATAACACTTAGCTGTTACGTCTTTGCGTAACGCTTTTACGGTAGAACGGGCAATAATCTGGCTACCGACCGCGGCTTGAATCGCGATATCAAACATCTGCCGCGGGATAAGCTCTTTCATCTTCTCAACCAACGCCAAACCACGGTGACGAATATTCGAACGGTGAATAATCATCGCCAGCGCATCCACGCGGTCGCCGTTGATCAGAATATCTAAGCGCACCATGTCCGCCGGATCGAAGCGGATAAAGTTGTACTCTAATGACGCATAACCACGGCTAGTTGATTTTAAGCGGTCAAAGAAGTCCATCACCACTTCCGCCATTGGCAGATGGTAAGTCACGGCCACTTGATTACCGTGGTAAACCATATTCACTTGAGTACCGCGTTTTTCGATACACAGCGTAATTACGTTACCTAAGTATTCTTTTGGTACCAGAATATTGGCTTCAACAATCGGTTCACGCATCTCTTCGATGTTGTTAATTGCAGGCAAATCTGCTGGATTATCAACATAGATAGTCTCACCACTGGTCATCAGCACTTCATAGACTACCGTAGGTGCGGTCGTGATGAGGTCAAGATCGTATTCGCGCTCTAAACGTTCTTGAATGATTTCCATGTGGAGCAGGCCTAAATAGCCAATACGGAAACCAAAGCCTAACGCAGATGAACTTTCAGGCTCAAAGAACAATGAGGCATCGTTCAGGCTGAGTTTGTTCAGTGCATCACGGAAGTTTTCATATTCATCGGTAGAAATCGGGAACACACCAGCATAAACCTGAGGCTTCACTTTTTTAAAGCCGGGTAATGGCTTATCGGCACCATTTTTAGCCAGTGTTAAGGTATCACCCACTGGCGCACCGTGAATTTCTTTAATACCTGCGATAACGAAACCTACTTCACCGGTTTTTAGCTCGGTTTTATCGGTTTGTTTTGGCGTGAAAATACCGACACGATCTGCGGTATGGTTTTGCCCTGTAGACATCACCTTGAACTTATCACCCTTCTTGAGCACGCCATGTTTAATACGCACTAAAGAAACAACGCCTAAGTAGCTGTCAAACCACGAGTCAATAATGAGGGCTTGCAACGGCGCATCTGGATTGCCTTCTGGCGGTGGAATTTGCTCGACGATAACCTCTAATACATCATCAATACCCACACCGGTTTTTGCAGAACAACGCACCGCGTTCATCGCATCAATACCGACGATGTCTTCAATCTCGGCGGCAACACGCTCAGGATCAGCCTGAGGTAAGTCGATTTTGTTCAGGATAGGTACCACGTCCAGATTCATATCCAGCGCGGTGTAACAGTTTGCTAGCGTTTGAGCTTCAACGCCTTGGCCAGCATCCACCACGAGCAACGCGCCCTCACAGGCGGCTAATGAACGAGATACTTCATAGGAAAAGTCGACGTGACCTGGGGTGTCAATAAAGTTGAGTTGGTAGGTTTCGCCATTTTTGGCTGTATATTCCAACGTAACGCTCTGCGCCTTAATGGTGATACCGCGCTCACGTTCTAAATCCATAGAATCAAGAACTTGTGCATCCATTTCACGGTCGCTTAAACCGCCACAAACCTGAATAAGACGATCTGACAGCGTCGATTTACCATGGTCGATATGGGCAATAATTGAGAAGTTTCTAATGTGTTTCATTATGCTGCTATGACTAATACTGAAAAATGGATACGGTTCAAAGGTGGGAAATTGTACCTGATTGCGGATTCAATACCAATCAGATTCACTCATAGTTGTCTTTATGTCGAAAAATGCCGCCCTCAGCAAAAGTTTATTGTCTAATTGAAATCAATAACAACATGAAATCAAACAGATAATTTATCTAAACTGATCCCTGTGCCTAAATAAGCTAAAATCACAGGTTGCGAATCTACTTCAAGCTGTTTTGCCTTACGTTTTCCAAAGAACCAAGCGGCTAACGCGCCTAAAGCAGCAAAGCCTATCGCACAGAGATCCGAATTGATTACTAACAAACTAGCAAAAAACTGCCCTAATAATCCACCCGCAAATAAGCCGAAGAGTGGCGTCAAATAAACCAAGGCAGCCGCTTTCAAGATGACACTCTCAGGTAGCCCCAGCTTTAGTAGTTCACCAACCTCACAGGCACGTTCACTCTGAATAGAGAATTGCTGTGTCTTTGCAGAAAAAGCCTGTGCAACAGCAGACGTCCCGCAGGACTCACTGCTACTGCAACTCTTGCAGGTGCTTTTAAGCTCGACCTCAACGGTGAGCCAACCTTGATTATCACAGGCGACAACCCGCGCCACTTCTTCCATCATGATGAACCGCTCTATTTTAACATCAAACTTTTCGCGATACGGGCTAAGGTCTCAGTTGGCACTTTACCCACAGCCACCACTTCAGCATTAC
Organism: Shewanella sp. DNRA4; assembly: GCF_012843185.1. Classification (NCBI taxonomy): domain Bacteria; kingdom Pseudomonadati; phylum Pseudomonadota; class Gammaproteobacteria; order Alteromonadales; family Shewanellaceae; genus Shewanella; species Shewanella sp. DNRA4. Next base: position 199,871 of record NZ_JABAIP010000002.1, on the reverse strand, counting down.
CGACTTTTTCTGACACTAAAGATAAGCCATTACGCGTAATTAACTCTTCAGGCAATGGCGTTGCTCCAGCCCGAGCAACATAAATAGAAATATTGGCTAAGCCATCAGTCAAGGCAATATATTCAACCGCCTCGTGGCTACCAATCAAACGGTGATGGTCACGCACTACTACGCTAAATCCAGCGGGGAGCCAAGAAAACTGCCAATTTTGTCCATCTTGACGTTCAGCCTGATCGATCACAGCAGGCCATTCTTGCTTGTAGGCTTCCTGTAGAATCGATGGTGGCTCGCTAAATTCAATTAATTCAATCACCATTAGTTGTTCAAGCAATTGCTTATCTTGAGTCAACATGTCATATCTGAGTGGCAAATAGGTGTCCATATCTAACCAGATTTGGAAACCATATCGGTATTCATCATTAGGCAACAAGCGGATCATTTGTCCTGGGCGCCCAGCAATGCGAGTGCGGCCACCTAATACAAATTGATAACCCACTTCTAAATCGCTCATTTTTGATGAGAAAGCCGCAGGCCACACGCCCTGAATATGATTAGAGATGATACTGTACGCGGGTTGATCATGTTCGATAAAGGTGACTCGATTTCCCACTCTTACCGCATTTTTGGGAGGACCGTTGAGGTACTCAAGAAAGGCAACTTCTTGATTATTCACCTTACCGTGAAGATAAACCAAAGGCCGAATATGGTCGGCCTGAAGTTGTATAATCGATGCTTTAAATTCTTTCTCTTTTAAAGCCTGGCTCATTTTCTCAAGCCAGACTTTGGCAGGCATATCTTCCTGCGCCACCGCAGGAAATACCAAGGCTAACAAAGCCAACAGGATTAGACGCAAGCTAACTCCTTACTACTGATTGACAGGAACGGGAATAACCTCGCTATTGTCTTCTACAACGGCACCCGTATTCAATCGTTGTTGTAACATATGATCTTGTATATACGTATTAATTCGGCGACGTTGCTCGTTCATTTGGTCATTAGTGTAGCTCTGATTTTGTTGCACAGGCCCCGTCTGTAAGCTCACTGGCGACGCACTACCCATCAGAGGACGAGTAACAAGCACAGGTGATGGCGACGCGGCATCATCAGCTGTTTGGTTAACGTTCTGTACGCCGACGATGGCAAACATGGCCACAGTAGCGGCAATTGCATACTGACCAAACTGCTTAAATAGTGGCACTACGCGGTTTTTATCCGTTGTTACTTGTTCAGTAATGGCTATCGGTGCCTTTGCTTGGGGCGAGACAATGGCAGGCTCAAGCTCAATTGCAGCAGCAATACTTGCACTAAGGTCTAACGCCATAGTCTGGGGTAATTCACCCCGCATAGCATCACCTATCAAATGATAGTTACGCCATTCATTATGTGAATGCGTATCGGCAGCAAGTTCTGCCATCGTCTGCACATCTGTCTCTCCATCGACAGCGGCAGATACCCATTCTTGACCTAATTTATCCATTGTTCACCTGTCTAAATTTAAGGGTTTCTTAAAATAAGAATTTAGGCTTCCAGCAAAGGCTGAAGCTTTTTATCGATTGCCTCACGGGCACGGAAGATTCGCGATCTTACCGTTCCAACAGGGCAATCCATGATGATGGCGATATCTTCGTAACTCATCCCATCGAGTTCACGCAATGAAATCGCCATACGTAATTCTTCAGGCAATGTTTCTAATGTTTCGAAAACCACTTTCTTGATTTCATCCGATAACATTAGTCGCTCTGGGGAGGCAAACTCCTTTAGCGCATCACTACCTTCATAATATTCGGCATCCTCGGCATCGACATCATTTGCAGGCGCTCTGCGCCCCTGTGAGACGAGGTAATTCTTAGCCGTATTAACGGCTATGCGGTACAACCAGGTATAAAACGCACTTTCACCACGAAAGTTTGGCAAAGCTCGATAAGCTTTAATAAACGCTTCCTGTGCTACATCAGCAACGTCTGCTTGATTACGCACGTAGCGCGAAATCAAGCTAATCACTTTACTCTGATATTTAAGCACTAACAGGTTAAAAGCGTTTTTATCTCCCCGTTGTACGCGCTCAACTAATTGTTGATCACTTATTTGTCCACTCATCCGAGCCGACTTCTCCCAAATCTAAAATGCTGATTTCTCAGTCGCTCGAATCATATTCACTTATGTAGACTCGCGTGCTTTGAAAAAGTTCTAAGAATTATACAAAAAAAGTAAGGTTAAAAGGAAAGTACCCATAATTCGTCAGTTGGTTTACCATAGATGGTACTCTCAGTCATAGCATGATACCCGATGAAACAAGTAGTTGAACACCAATCTGACATATTAGTCATAGGTAGCGGTGCCGCAGGTCTGACACTAGCTTTGCATCTTGCTGAAAAAGCAAACGTAATTCTGCTTTCAAAAGGCCCTCTCTCGGAAGGGTCGACATACTACGCGCAGGGCGGTATCGCCTCCGTCTTCGATGAAAGTGATACTATCGAATCCCATGTAGCCGATACATTAGTCGCTGGTGCTGGTTTGTGCGATAAAGAGGTGGTGACTTTTACCGCCGAAAACGCCAAAAGTGCAATGCAATGGCTAATCGAATGTGGCGTGGCTTTCGATAAAGAAGAAGCCACGGGGAACAATGCTAAAGATGCCCCTTATCACCTTACCCGCGAAGGCGGCCATAGCCATAGACGCATTCTACATGCTGCGGATGCAACGGGCAAAGAGGTGCAGACCACACTGCAAGAACGTGCCCTCGCCCATCCAAATATTCAAGTTTTAGAACGCTATAACGCCATCGACCTTATTACCACCCGCAAATTAAATCGCCCCGGTAATCGCGTGTTAGGTGCCTATGTGTGGAACCGAAATGCCGAGCAAGTTGAAACCATCAAGGCTAAGTTTGTCGCTTTAGCCACTGGCGGTAGTTCTAAGGTTTACCAATATACTTCAAATCCCGATGTGGCTAGTGGTGATGGTATTGCGATGGCATGGCGTGCAGGTTGCCGCGTTGCCAACATGGAATTCAATCAATTTCATCCAACCTGCTTATACCACGCTGATGCCCGTAACTTTTTACTGACCGAAGCCCTACGTGGTGAAGGTGCCTATTTGCGTCGCCCTGATGGCAGCCGCTTTATGCCAGACTTTGATGAACGTGCAGAGTTAGCTCCCCGTGACATCGTTGCCCGCGCCATTGACTATGAGATGAAACGTCTCGGTGCCGATTGCGTGTATCTGGATATCAGCCATAAAGATGCTGACTTTGTAATGAAGCATTTCCCGACGATTTACAGTCGCTGCTTAGAACTCGGTATTGATATTACAAAGGACGCTATTCCGGTCGTCCCGGCAGCCCACTATACCTGTGGTGGGGTGATGACAGACTTACATGGTCAAACCGATCTCAATGGTCTCTATGCCATTGGTGAAGTCGCTTATACAGGCTTGCATGGCGCCAACCGCTTGGCAAGTAACTCGCTGCTTGAGTGCTTGGTATTTGCGCGGGCAGCCTCCCAAGATATTGAGAGTCAACTGCATAAAATCCCCTTTCCAGGCCCAATTCCCGCATGGGATGAAAGTAAAGTTTCTAATTCTGATGAAGAAGTCGTTATCGCCCACAACTGGCACGAACTGCGCCTGTTTATGTGGGACTATGTGGGTATCGTACGCTCAGATAAACGCTTAGAGCGCGCACTGCGCCGCTGCTTGATGTTGCAGCAGGAAATCCAAGAGTATTACAGCAACTTCAGAGTCAGTAATAACCTGCTTGAACTGCGTAACTTAGTGCAAGTGGCAGAACTCATTATTCGCTGCGCGATGGAACGTAAAGAAAGTCGAGGGCTGCACTACAATATTGACCATCCTGAAAAGTCAGCTTCTCCGCTACCGACCATTTTGCAACCTGAAAAATAAGCGGATAGCTTAACTTAAACGCTTTTAACGGGCTAAATCTTAATAAGGATTTAGCCCGTTTGTTATTTAGACGGTGTGAAAGTCGCATCACTCATAGTTCAGATTCAGATTTAGATTAAAGTAGTTCGTGTTGGCTCACCGCCTGAGTTTTAACTTTAAGTAATAGCCGGCACAAGTGGCGATAATCTGTATCACTAAACATATCCGCCCATAGAGGTAAGAGATGCAACCTATCGGCAGATTGATAGTAAACCAAGCAGATAAACGGCGTTACCCAAGTTCTTTGCAATACGTGAAATGCCTCTCCCGTTGATAGCCAGCCTTCTCCTTGACCATTAAGCTCAAAACGGCAATGCCATTTCCTCAGTTGCCATAACTGAGAGCACAAGAATCCCAATATTAAGACGGCGAATATAGCCCTCAGTCCATGTAGTACTGCGGTATCCGTTTCTGGCCAGAGAAGTAAAGAAGTGCTACAGACACAAACAAATACGACCAACGAGAGACGTTGGTCAAAGGAGGCTTTTACACTAAAACTATGGCGCAGCTCGGCCACGGACTTGCACTACCATGCGGGCAAGCTCAGGATCAGGGCAAACTTCATGACCCATAAACCATGCAAATAATTCAGGATCTTCACACTCGAGCAAACGAATAAACAGGGCTTTATCTTCATCAGACAAATCCTGATAAACATTCTCAACGAAGGGCTGGAACAAAACGTCTAATTCGAGCATTCCGCGGCGACATGCCCAACGGACCCGTGCAATGTTCATTAACTCCAAGTTAATCTCTCCCAAAACAAAATTCGCCTTAGTCTATCAGTTCAGTCCATGGAGTGTCGATGCAAGCGTTGTTGAAACACAAGTTTAATACTGCTTAACTTGAGTATCTAATCCGGCAAATAAATCACTAAAATCCGTTTCTAGGAGGCGTTTAACCGCAGGATGCTGGATCATCCGTTCGGCAAACATCACATGGTACTCTTCTTTCACATCTAAGGTTTCACCGAGTAAATGCATGCCATGGGAAATCACTTCTTGGGGATAAATCGATGGCATGACAAAGATACCGCGCTTAAGGTAACCAAAAGCCTTCATCATGGCCGCATCATCAAACTCACCTAAAATACTCACCTTAAGATTTTGCTCATCAAACCAACGATATAGTTGCTGACCGAGCGAAGTTCTACGACCGGGGATCAATAGCGGCCCTTGCTCTAAACAGGCAGGGAAATCCGCACTGTAAACTTCGGCAGAAAAGAAACTCACACCACACTCACCCAGTTTTTTCGATAGAATTTCGGGGTATTTAAGTGACTCGCCCGCACAGTCTGAAAGGATCATATCGAGTTTATGCTCGCGTAAGCGAGACATTAAGCTTTCATGGGTCGCCTCATAACAGGCAAGGTGCATAGAGCCATCATTAGGAACAACCGAGAGCAATACTCTACTCGATAAGGCTTTCGATAAAGCATCAGCAATCCCAACCTCAAATAGAATAGCGTCATCTTTTTGATAGTTAAGTAAATCGAGCATCTCATAACTGAGAGAAAACATTCTATCGGCATAACGAAAGACGAGCTCTCCGAGCTCTGTCGCTTCTAGATTTCTGCCGACACGTTTAAATAAGCTACCGTTTAGCCTGTCTTCTAAGGCGCGGATTTGCCCAGTAATCGTTTGTGGAGCTAAATAAAGGGCTTCTGCAGCTTTTGCCACAGAGCCCTTTTTCTTAATCATCCAAAAATAGTAAAGATGGTTGTAATTGAGATGGAGCATCGCCAATGAGCTTCCTATTAGGGATGCCACAGCATCTATGCTGTGGCATATCGGGTAGCAATGACCCAGCTTAACAAATAATGAGTCAATATCGCTATTTTAAACGCTGGCAATCCAATAAGTTAACAACAATTCCTTGAAGTTGCTCTAAATCTGCGGCAGTACCAGTGCTAACCGCTTCAGTCACCCCAGAGACTAAACTGTCACGATCAGGAATTCGACTAGCACAATAAGTACGGTTTGCTTCTTGGAAACGTTTACCGCCACGGTATTTTAATGCTCTAGACTCGTAACCATTGGTTTCAAGCCTCGCGCCTAATGCCTCAGGTTTAAACATTAATGCCCCATCAACTATCCCCTCAAGATAGCTTTGGCAGGTTTGTGATGCGACATCTTTGTTGCAGGCATCAATTTGCGAAGCCATGGCACTTGAAGATAATGCTAACAATGCAGCAACTCCCACTAATTTCATATTTATCATAGTTATACTCCTTTTTTTGGTAACACTTTTGATAACCAGAAATACCCGATCAGGGCTGCGAGAATTGAGCCAATCAAGGTGCCAAGGCGTGCTAAATCGCCGAACATAGGGTCTGCCTGTTCAAATGCCAACGAAGCAATAAACATCGACATGGTAAAACCAATCCCGCACATCGCCGCCACGGGTGCGATCTGTTTCCAACCGATACCATCAGGCAACTGTGCTAACTTAAGCTTGACAGCAACAAAGCTAAACAGCATCACCCCTATCGGTTTACCTAACATTAATCCCAACGCAATCCCTACTGGCACAGGGGAAATAAGCGTATCTAAGCTCATGTTTCCTAAAGCGACTCCGGCATTAGCAAAGGCAAATACAGGCAGGATCAGGAAGGTGCTCCATGGGTGTAAACTATGCTCTAAATGCTCAGAAGGCGAACTACCATCTTTTGCCCGAAGAGGAATACAGAAGGCAATAATGACACCCGCTAATGTGGCATGAACACCTGACTTGAGCACTGCAACCCACAGGATAAGCCCTAATACGCCATAGGGTGCTAATGAGGTCACCCCTTTACGGTTTAAAGCAACTAAACCAACAATCGCAATACTGGCAATGATTAAACTAATGGTTGATAAATCGGTACTGTAGAAGAGGGCGATAATCACAATAACGCCTAAATCATCGATAATGGCTAATGCCAGCAGAAAGACCTTTAAAGCAACGGGTACGCGGCTACCTAGCAACGCCATGATCCCCAAAGCAAAAGCAATATCCGTCGCTGCAGGAATTGCCCAACCCGCTTGAGTGATAGGATCACCATAGTTAAATAAAAGATAAATTCCCGCAGGCACTAACATGCCACCAATGGCAGCAAAAGTTGGCAGAGAAGCCTGTGCCACACTCGATAATGCGCCTTCGAGTAGCTCGCGCTTAACTTCTAAACCAATCAGCAAGAAAAATAGCGCCATTAGACCGTCGTTAATCCACAGCAACAATGGCTTATGCAGATCGAGTGCACCGACACGCACCTGTACTTCAGTACCGAGAAAACCTTGATAGAGTCCCGCGAGAGGAGAATTGGCCATCAACATGGCAAAGGCAACGGCAATCAATAAAAGGATGCCGCCTGCAGACTCTTGGCTTAAAAAATTTCTAATCGCTTTTTCCATCTTGCACTCCCAAAAATCATAATAGATTGAGTGTAGACGAAGAAAATGAACAAGTATAATCGTTAGTTTCGACAAAACACCTCGGCTATTCCGAGGTGTTGATCGATTAATTCGCCATTAAACGGCAACAGGCGCTTTGATATGTGGATGTGGATCGTAGTGGGTCAGTTCGAAGTCTTCGAATTGATAATCGAAAATAGAGGCAGGTTTACGCAAAATTGTCATGGTGGGTAAAGGTCTTGGCTCACGGGTCAACTGCAACGCAGTTTGCTCCATATGGTTGGAGTATAAATGTGTATCGCCACCCGTCCAAACAAAGTCACCTAAGGCTAAATCACATTGTTGCGCAACCATCATCGTCAGCAACGCATAGCTGGCGATATTGAATGGTAAACCTAAAAATACATCACAACTGCGTTGGTACAACTGGCAGGATAATTTGCCGTCGGCGACATAAAACTGGAAAAACGCATGGCATGGCGCCAGTGCCATTTTATCCAGCTCGCCCACGTTCCATGCAGAGACAATCAAACGGCGCGAGTCGGGTTGCGATTTAATTTGCGCAATGACCTGCGAAATTTGATCGATAGCCTCACCACCTTGGGTCGGCCAACTGCGCCACTGTGCACCGTAAACAGGGCCTAAATCGCCGTTTTCATCGGCCCATTCGTCCCAAATACTGACCTTATTGTCACGCAGATAAGCAATATTGGTCTCCCCTTTCAGGAACCACAACAGCTCATGGATAATCGAGCGCATATGGCACTTCTTAGTGGTCACTAAGGGGAAGCCCTTACTCAAATCGAAACGCATTTGATAGCCAAACACCGAGCGAGTCCCCGTACCTGTACGGTCTGATTTATCCACACCTTCGGCTAAAATGTGTTTCATCAAGTCTAAATACTGCTGCATTACTGCTTACCCTCTGGACGAAGAATTAAATATAAACCGAAGAGGATCATCGGCACTGAGAGGATCTGCCCCATTGTCATAAAGCCCCAATAGAGGCCTAACTGTGCATCAGGTTGCCGTACCGTTTCGACAATCACGCGGAAAATACCGTAGCCAAGTAAGAACATACCCGATACTGCGCCGACTTTCTTAGTACGTTTACTGAACCAATAAAGGAGCAAGAATAATGCAACACCTTCAAGAGCAAATTGATAGAGCTGTGAGGGATGGCGTGGTTCTGGTCCACCGCTTGGGAACACCATAGCCCAAGGCACATCAGTCACGCGGCCCCATAGCTCACCATTTATAAAGTTACCAATACGGCCGGCCCCAAGCCCAATAGGCACCACGGGCGCCACCATATCCGCCACGGCAAAGAAGGTACGCTTTTGCTTCCAAGTGATATAAATCATGGCGGTAATCACCCCAATCAAACCACCGTGAAAGGACATGCCACCTTCTGAAATTTTAAATAAATACATTGGACTAGCGAGAAAATAATCAAAATGATAGAAGAGCACATAGCCAATACGACCGCCTAATATCACCCCTAGGAAGCCATAAAACAGTAAATCGGAAACCTGCTCTCTCGTCCATAAACCATTGGAACGATCAGCCTGGCGATTGAGTAACCACATCGCCGCCACAAAACCCACTAAGTAAGTAAATCCATACCAACGCAGCGCAGGTTCAAAGGTTTGTCCAAAAATATCAAAGGGACCAAACTTCACGATCACAGGATCGATATTGGGAAAATTCAATGCCATAACTTATCCATCAACAGCCTCAAATTGAGGGCTAAAAACTAAAAATCAGCTCAGAATTAATTTGAGACCGACACAAAGGAGTAAAAGTGCAAATATTTTTTTAAGGACTGGGGTGGGCCAAGTGCTTGCAGCCTTCACACCAACCGGAGCCATTAAAATTGAGGTTATGATTAAGCCAAATAACGCCGGTAAATAGATATAGCCTAAGGTACCATAGGGCAATTCAGGGGCATTCATGCCCGCAATAATATAGCCGAAACTGCCAGAAAGAGAGATTAAAAAGCCCATCGCAGCAGAAAAACCCACGGCTTGACGCATCTGTAAACCATAAAAAGTCAAAAATGGCACTATCAGTATACCGCCACCTATTCCTGTCAAACCGGCCAAAACCGCAATCAAAGCCGATACAACAAAAAGCACGACTGAATTAGGTAATTGGCGATTTGATTCGGCTTTTACGGGATAAGCCATTTGAATTGTCATTAAAATCACAAAGATGGCAAAACCTTTCTGTAAAGCATCAGCAGGAATACGCTCAGCAATAAAACCTGAAGCCAGCGCGCCTATAATCAGGCCCGGTAACATTGATTTGAACAATTCCCAAGGCACATTACCGCGCTTATGGTGGGCACGTGCCGATGAAATAGAGGTAAGAATAATGGCGGCTAGCGAAGTGGCAATCGCAATATGAGGTAGCTGCGTAGAGCTAATACCGACCGATGGCAAAATATAAAGCAATGCAGGCACGACAATCAAGCCGCCGCCGATACCTAATAATCCTGCCATAAAACCGACAAACGCACCTAACGCCAAGCAAATAAAGAACACCAACAACAAACTATCCACACGAATACCTACAGCGTGATTAAGTGAAGCCTTAGCTTAAAGCAAAAGGCACGATTAGTTAATTAAGAATTGTGGCTAATCCTTGCTGAGTAAAATATTCTTTAACCAGCTCACGCACTTGGAAACCGTTAGATAGGCTTAACGCCTGCGCGAGTAGCTGTGCTAAATCATCACCAGAGACTCGGCGCAGCAGATAGTTAATTCGCGCTAAACTGCCTTGGTTCATACTCAATTGGTTGTATCCCATCGCCACAAGCAAGATCGCGCCCATGGGCTCGCCAGCCAACTCACCACAGATACTGATATCAAGATGATGATATTCACAATCTATTCTTGCCTGATGTAAGGCCCGCAAAATCCCCGGATGATAACTGTCAAATAATGAACTAACCCTCGGGTTATTGCGATCGACTGCGAGTAAATATTGGGTTAAATCGTTACTCCCAACTGACACAAAATCCACTCTCTTTGCCACTTCATCTAACTGATATAGCATTGCAGGCACTTCGAGCATTATGCCAATACGCGGCATTTCGATATTGCTGTTGACATCATTTTTGAGTTCAATATAAGCCTGCTCTAAGTAGGCTAGAGCTTGATCGATTTCATCTAAATTACTGACCATGGGTAACAAAATGCTTAACTGCTTGCCTTCTGCGCCAGCCTGCAACATGGCCCTTAACTGCACAAGAAACAGCTCAGGGTGATCCAGTGATAGTCGAATACCACGCCAACCGAGGAAAGGATTGTCTTCTTTAATCGGGAAATACGGCAAAGGCTTATCGCCGCCAACGTCTAAGGTTCTCATCACTACAGGGCGACCAGAAGCCGCTGAGAGTACCTGTTGATAAACCTTTACCTGCTCGGATTCACTCGGAAAACGCTGCTGCAACATAAAGGGGATTTCAGTGCGATATAAGCCGATACCATCTGCCCCCTCGGCAATTTCCGAGGCGACACCACTGAGTAATCCCGCATTGAGATAGAGTCTAATTCGCGTGCCATCAAGCATCACAGAGGGCAGCGCTAACTCCTGTGCGTATTGGCGCTGCAACGCTTTTTGCGCTGAGATAAGGCTGCGATATTCGCTAACAATAGCAGGCGATGGCGACACCATAAGCTGCCCACGGCTGGCATTGACGACTAACAGCTTTTGATCAATATCGGCGGAAAGTAACTGTTCAACGCCTGTAATCGCAGGTACACCAAGCGCACGCGCTAAAATCGCCGCATGGGAGTTAACGCCACCGAGCTCGGTCACAATCCCGGCTAATTTTTGCCGAGGAAATTCAGCCAACATTGTAGCATCGGCTTCTTTCGTCACTAAAATCACAGGTTTATCAGGTTCATGCTCTAATCGCTCAGGCTCAATCAATTGCCTTAGCACCTTTTGCCCCAAATCGCGGATATCACTGGCCCGCTCCTTGAGATAAGGATCTTCCATCGCCAAAAACTGCTGAATATAACGCAACGAAACCCGGCTCACCGCCGATTCAGCCTCCCAGCCCTGCTGTACTTCACGGGTATATTCACCACCGAGGCTGGCATCATCGAGTAGTAACTGTAAGGCATTGAATATTGAGGCGACCTCCTCATCCTGTTCTCGGTCGAAACGCTGAGATAGCGCACCAATCGCCTCTTTACAACGCCCCATTGCCGCGACTAAACGGCTGGATTCAAGGGCAATGTCCTCGCAGCGCACATCGGGCTGTTCGAGAGAAATCTCTCCACCGAGCACTAACGCGTGTGCAATAGCGATCCCACTGGATGCAGATGTCCCTTGGAATAAAATCTGTTGATGGAGTGAACTGACCTGCGCCTTTTGTTTTAATCCTCGGATCGCCATCGCAAGCTGCGCAGCCAAGGTCATTAAAAAGGCTTCTTCGCCTTCGCTAAATTGCCGTGCACTAGCTTGCTGCACCACAATCACACCCACAACCGCTTTTTGATAAATAATAGGGACAGCTAAAAAGGCACGGTATTCTTCTTCTGCAACCTCGGGAAAGAGCTTAAAGCGCGGATGTAAACGTGCATCGGCTAAATTCACCGCCTCCTCACGCTCGGCAGCTAAGCCCACCAAGCCCTGAGTTAAAGGCATGCGCACTCGACCGACAGCGCTCTTTTCGAGACCATCGGTTGCGGATAAAACGAGTTCTTGCTGCTCTAGGATATAGACCGAGCAACATTGGGTTTCCATCGCAGCCTTGGTCGATGAAACTAGGACTTCTAATGCGGTTTCTAAGCTGTGGGCAGAAGCCACAGCTTGGGTAATATCCCTGAGCGTATTTAACACTGTTTTCAATCCTCTTTTGAAAATCAGCCCGTTGTCTTTTGTCTTACCCGCTTCCTCGGTATTTCCTGGGTTTGGAATGACAATGCCGTTACCGCAAATTCTTTCATGACCTTACGATAAACATCACGCTTAAATGAGACAACCTGCCGCACCGGATACCAATAACTTACCCAGCGCCAATCGTCAAACTCAGGGTGGCCTGAAGAACTTAAATTAATCGCACTATCTTGGCTTTTTAGTTGTAACAGAAACCACTTTTGCTTTTGGCCAATACACACAGGCTTACTGTCCTGTCTCACTAAGCGTTTAGGTAAACGGTATCTTAGCCAAGAGCGCGTCGAGGTTAATATAGTGACATGCTCGGGTTTTAAGCCAACTTCCTCATACAATTCACGGTACATTGCCTCTTCGGCCGATTCACCATCATCTACACCGCCTTGGGGAAACTGCCATGAGTGTTGTCCAAACCGTCTGGCCCACATGACTTGGCCATATCTGTTACAAATTATTATGCCCACATTTGCGCGAAAGCCGTCGCTATCAATCACATGGACTCCAAATAAGGATAAATTTTAATAAAGCGATTGTTTCACAAAGCCCGTCTCTCAGCAAACCTCTATTTTCAGCTTATCTTTGGATAAATAGTTTCAACTTACTACTTTATCAACAACTCATCGACTTAATCTAAGGGGATATCCACATTTTCTGTGGATATCTCTGTTTGAAACTAGGGTAAACTAGGTATATCGTTCAAAAAACAACAAATAGAATATACATCACAATGCATACCACATCAAAAAAATAACCTATAAATCATTAAGATAAACCTTAACAATTTACAAAATATCTATCCAAACACACAAATGCTCACTTTTTAACCTAAAATAAATTCTATTATTTAATTAGAGTAATCCTTAAATGTTATACACAGAGCACACCCAAAATTACCCACATTCCTATTTAAAAATGCCACTTACTACCATTGACTCAAAGATTTTATTCAGTTAAAGGCACACGCATTGTGAGTTATCCATAATATCTGTGGATAAATATGTGAGAAACGCAAGGGAAAGCCGAGAGTAACTTTGAACACTTTAACTGAACTCTGCCGAAAACCAGATAAAAACAATATAAATCATACACTTAAATACAAAAACCTAGCAGTGCACTTATTCTTTTTTTAATGCTCATTTTTTGACCTTGGTTGCTAAGCAGTTATTTTCCAGTAAAATTCGCCTATGAAACCTATTATTCCCCCTCAAAATCTGAGCGAATTGCTCGAACGCGCTAATATGATGGCCGGCGTATCTTTGGCGCAAATTGCTGCCCATCGCGGCATTCATGTCCCCGACAATCTGAAACGCGATAAAGGTTGGGTGGGACAACTCATTGAAATGGAATTAGGTGCGATAGCAGGTTCGAAACCAGAACAAGATTTTCTTCACCTCGGAGTAGAGCTAAAAACTATCCCCATTGATCATCAGGGCAAACCACTAGAAACCACCTATGTGTGTGTTGCACCGCTGACCAATATCGAAGGATTAACTTGGCAAGACAGCTTAGTGTGTCACAAGTTACAACGAGTACTGTGGGTACCAGTAGAGGGGGAGCGACATATCCCTGTGGGTGAACGCAGAGTTGGCACACCAATACTGTGGCAGCCCGATCCACAAGAGCAAGCATTACTGCAACAGGATTGGGAAGAAATCATGGAGCTGATTGCTCTTGGTAAAGTCGAAAATCTCACCGCTAGGCACGGTGAAGTTCTCCAATTACGCCCTAAAGCCGCCAATAGTAAGGCATTGACTCAAAGTATTGCCGAGGATGGCAGCCTCAAAATGACCAATCCTCGCGGTTTTTATCTCAAGACCGCCTTTACAGCAATGATATTAAATAAAGTGTTTGGTTAAATTTTCGTAGCTATATAGCGTTGTATTGATCCAGATCACAAATATCACTGGCACTCTAGTGATGATTTTCTATAAACTACGGCATCCTGAAATATATGGCCGTATTCGGATACAAAACCCGTTGTGAGAACTCGTAGACAAGCGAAAAAACTTCTTTTTGCGATATTAGCTTGGGCGATAGCCATGGCTGCATTCGTGTTTTTTCGATATGCCCAATCACCAGAACTGCCGCAATGGGCTGTAGGTTCGGCTGATCTCGCGACACTCGCCGTCTATATGGGGATTATTTTTGGCAGCTTACACTGGATGTCCAATCTGATAGCTGATTTTAGCGCTATCAATCGCCTACCTTATATCTTCTCAGTCATTTTTAAAGGATTGTTCCTGTTATTGGGTGCAACAACCTTAGCTTATATGACCCAATTTCTAAATATGTGGGCCATTGAAAATCACATGTCGACCCTTAGACAAATGCTTACGGCGCATATTCTCTATAGTCCCTCATTCCAAGCCTTAATTGTTTATTTAGTCGTAGTACGAGTGAGCTTAGCCTTTGTTGAGCAGATGGGGCTTTTAGTTGGGCCACGTATTTTACTCAATATTGGTTTAGGTAAATACCATAAGCCAAGATACGAACAGCGTTTATTTCTTTACTTAGATATGGTCGCCTCAACAACTCACGCTGAATCCCTTGGCGATTATCGCTTTAGTCGCCTAATCCAAGATAGTTTTAGCTTACTTTCAGATACTGTGAGTAATAACGAAGCTGAAATCTACCGCTATATGGGTGATGCTGTATTAATCCATTGGCCCTTAGAGGAAGGTGTTGTGCACGACCGCTGCATGAATATCTATTTTGAATTTAGCCAGCAATTAAATTGGCAGAGACGTTACTTTGAAGAACACTATGGTTTTGTGCCTAAATTTAAAGCGGCAGCTCACTGTGGGCAAGTCGTTGCAGCAGTTGTTGGTGTTCAAAAACAAGAAATTAGCTTCTTTAGTGATGTGCTAAATACGTTAGCGAGACTGCAGGATCAATGTAATCCCTTAGGACAGCGTATGTTGATCTCTGGCGCCTTAGCGGGACGACTCGATAATCCTAACAGTGAGTATCGTTTGACTAATCTGGGCCCAATTAAATTAAAAGGGAAACAACACTCGATTGAAGTGTTTGGTGTTTCCCCTTTATAAACCTCACCAAAAGCAAAAATACTCAGTGATTATGCGGTTTCGTTAGCTAACAATTTTTGGATCAATAAACCTAGCGTACGGAAAGTTAAAATTCGGCTGGTTGTTTGTCGCCATACTAAACCGATATCGCGATATGGCGCTTCACCTGGTGGAGTCATGACCACCAGATCGGTATCATTCAAGATCCCTGCATCAATCGCCATTTGCGGTAAGAACGTTGTGCCCAGTTTGCTATTTACCATTTGTACTAAGGTATGCAGACTCGTGGCAGCAAAAGGATTGACTTTAGCACTGTCGCCCAACTGACAAGCAGTAATGGCATGGCCAGTAATACAATGCTCGCTCTGCAACAGAAAAATACTCTCATCAGGTAATGTCTGATAATCGATCGGCTGATGAATTCCACCCACTAAATCTTTGTGGATCACCATCTTAAAGGGATCAATACCAACCTTCATGCTGTGGTAGCCACTGGTATCAACGGGTAGAGCAAGAATGAGTATATCTAACTCCCCTTTACCCAACGCATCGAGTAAGCGCTCTGTTGTATCCTCTTTGAGTAATAGGCTCATCGCGGGATAAGCGTGTTGGCACTGTTTGACAACGCGGCTGAGTAAAAATGGAGCAATGGTAGGAATACAACCTAAGCGGATATCCCCCGTCATAGGCTCACCTTGGTTTTTAACCAATTCAACTAAATCATCTACATCCGTGAGAATTTTGCGAGAACGTTGCACCACTTCCTCACCAATAGCGGTGAACATAAAAGACTTGTGATCCCGTTCAATTAACTGGTGGCCAAGCTGTTCTTCAAGATTCTGAATGCCGCTTGACAGAGTCGATTGGCTGACAAAACACACCTTAGCGGCGCGATTAAAATTCTGCTCTTGATGAAGATTCACCAAGTAATATAGATTCTTAAGGCTAGGTAAATTTTTCATTTTATCGATTGCCACTACGGTTATGAATTAATAAATTTAATCAACTCTAGCATAAGTTATCAACTAAAACGCGGCTAAATTACTCAATAGTGTGAGCAAAATCGATTTTCAATCAAGGTAAAACGCTTGAGGCGACTCAGAATACCGGAGGGAAAAGCAAAAGAGGGGATAAAACGAGAAGGAAGAAGTTATCGAGGTGCAACCTTTACGCCGCACCTCGCAAACCAAACTAGGCTTTAGCCTGTAAGAATTGCTTTAATTGCTGCAGATCGGCACTCGCAAATTCAACAATTTGCGCGACCCAAGTTGCATGTTCAACTTCCCAACGCGCTTCTTCGCCATGCTGCAGTAATTGGGCAATTTGCTGAATACGTTTTAAACCAACTGAACCCGCTGCACCTTTAAATTTGTGGGCCTCAGAACATAAAGTGTCCTTGTCAGCAGCTTCGTTAGCCTTTACTAGATTCCCAACATATTCAGGCATTAATTGCTCAAATAATACCACGCTCTTTAGCAAAGTACCGGCACCAATCGCGCTGCAATACTGTTCTAACGTATTGAGATCTAGAATTGTCTCTAATTCAACTGTGGCCATCTAGGCCTCCCTTAAGTAGTCCAATGCTTAAAACAAATTTATGACATGATACCCACTAAAATTGTCAGTGCAACTTATAGCAGCATTTGTGGTCAAAAGATGTTTTTATTAACAAAAAATCAACTATATCAAATACTATTAGCGATAAAAAATTACCAAATGAATCCATTCAGCAAATATGGACATTATGGTCGCGCTAATGCCGCCCCTTGTCCACCCTTACTCGCAAGATCCTCAACAATCGCCACTAAGCCATTCCAACGATAACCACACCAATCGGGTGCCAGCAGTATCGGTTTTTTCGCATAGGCGGTCACCCGATGAAAGATCACCTCTTTCGGTGTATGTCGAACCAGTTCGCCGACACAAGCCGCATACTCCTCAATACTGAGCAAAGGTAAGCGCCCTGCACGCCAAGCTTTTGCCATAGTACTGCCCTCAACCACATGTAATGGATGAAGCTTTAAACCATCTACGCCCTGCGTCAGCACGGCCTGAAGGGTCGCCATGTAATCGAGACGAGTCTCACCGGGTAAACCTAAGATAAGGTGAGTACACACCTTTAATCCTCGACTTCTCGCCCGCAAAACGGTATCGCAATAACAGGCAAAATCGTGCCCACGGTTAATCTTATGCAAAGTCCTATCATTGGCGGTTTGCAATCCAAGCTCCAACCAGACATCGACGCCCTTTTGCTGATAACTCACTAATAAATCTAATACATTATCTGGCACACAGTCGGGACGAGTACCAACACACAGGCCCACAATCTCACTGTCTTTGACCGCCTCATCGTATTTAGCCATCAGCACTTGATACTCATCATAAGTGCTCGTATAAGCCTGAAAATAAGCAATAAACTTATCCGCATTCAGCTTGGGTTTCGCCTCTTTATAACGGGCTTTCCCTTGTTCTAGCTGCTCACTGATGCTGAGCGTTTCCGTTTGCTGATAACTAAAGGACGCCACATTGCAAAAGGTACAACCACCACGTCCAAGCGTGCCGTCACGGTTAGGACAAGTGAATTTGGCATCTATGGTGAGCTTGCGTAATCGCTCACCGTATTTAGCCTTACAAACAGCACCAAATGTGTTTACGTATGCATCGAGTCCCATTAGCTCGCCTGCCATATTTCATGTCGTTTCATTAAAAATAACCAAGATAAAATCACAAGAAAGAAGAAATAATGATGTGTAGATAGACGAAAAAACTCATGATAAACAAAGCGAGCACACTTTTCTTGGCGGTAAATCAAACTCTCATAATATTCACCATATCCAAGCTAAAAACCTGAGCCGCCCCTCACAGTGCCTTTACATTCTGTGATAGCATTCACAACCAAACAGAATAACAATTCACTTATTTCATATTTTTATACAAGCACTGTATTTGCAATAAAAATCACTATTTCTAAATCAAAAACAATCCGCGCCAATGTTACATTTTAGTAACCCTATCGTTTTTCATTTTTTAAAATTCTTTTTATTCATAATGTTATACAACACTTTAATCAGTTAACGTTAACGTCAAGCAATTGTGTTTTGTGTATGAAACATGAATTAATACCCATATTTTATGCAAATTTTTGGTTTGACCTTTAGTTAATCTCAGGATAATTTGGGTGGTTCGGGTGCATATCTATAGAAAGTCTTTACATTTCTCCCGAGTAGTAATTTCGTTGAGGTCAAGGGAGGTTTTTGTATGAGCTTATATCATCCCAGTTTTGAGCGGGACAATTGTGGTTTTGGCTTGATTGCACAAATGGATGGCGAAGCCAGTCATCGTATCGTGCGCACAGCCATCCATGGCCTTGATCGCATGAAACACCGTGGCGGTATCGCCTCTGATGGTCGAACTGGGGACGGCTGTGGTTTATTGATGCAGCTACCATTGCAATTCTTTGAGGCCGTAGCCGCAGAAAATGACTGGCACTTGAGCCGCAAATTCGCTGTAGGCATGTTGTTTTTAAGCCAAGATGAGGAATTAGCCGACCAAGCTAAATTCATCCTCGAACGCGAACTGGAGCGTGAAACATTAAGTATCGCTGGTTGGCGTAAAGTCCCTATCAATCCTGAGGTATTGGGTGAGATTGGTAAATCGAGCCTGCCGCAAATCTATCAAGTGCTGATTAACGCCCCGATTGGCTGGCGTGAGAAAGATCTTGAGCGCCGTCTCTACATGGCTCGCCGCCGTTTAGAGCAGCAAATTACTGACGATAAAGACTTTTATGTCGCAAGCCTTTCTGGCCAAGTCATCGTCTACAAAGGCTTGATGATGCCAGCCGACCTGCCCGCATTCTATCCCGACCTTGCCGACATCCGTTTGAAGAGCTCTATTTGTTTATTCCATCAACGCTTTTCAACCAATACGTCACCTAAATGGCCACTCGCTCAGCCCTTTAGGTATCTTGCCCATAACGGCGAGATCAATACGATTACCGGTAACCGCCAATGGGCCCGTGCCCGTGCCTATAAATTTAATTCGCCGCTGCTGCCTGACTTACAGCAGGCGGCGCCGTTTGTGAATGAAACGGGTTCTGACTCCTCCTCCCTCGACAATATGCTCGAGATGCTGCTCTCTGGCGGGATGGACTTATACCGCGCCATGCGTTTGCTGATCCCGCCAGCATGGCAAAGTAATCCTGAGATGGATGACGAGCTAAAAGCCTTCTATGACTTTAACTCCATGCATATGGAGCCATGGGATGGTCCTGCGGGTATCGTAATGACCAACGGCCGCCACGCCGCTTGCGCGGTCGATCGTAACGGTCTGCGCCCATCTCGTTATGTGATCACCAAAGATCGTATCTTAACCCTTGCCTCAGAAGTCGGCATTTGGGACTACGCCGCCGATGAAGTGATTGAAAAAGGCCGTGTCGGCCCTGGCGAGCTGTTAGTGTTAGATACATTAAATGGCCGGTTATATCAGTCATTCGAAATCGATAACGATCTTAAGCGTCGCCACCCCTACAAAGAATGGATGGCGAAAAACAGTCGTACTTTAATTCCTGCCGAGCAGCTAACGACAGAGCAACATGGCGCCAGTGAATTAAGTCCTGAGCAACTACTGCAATACCAAAAGCAGTTTGGTTACACCCGCGAAGAGCTTGAACAAGTGATTTGGGTACTGGCAAAACAAGGCGAAGAAGCGACAGGCTCCATGGGCGATGATACGCCAATGGCCGTATTGTCGAAAAAGTCACGCTCGCTCTATGACTATTTCAGGCAAAAATTCGCTCAAGTCACTAACCCGCCTATCGATCCATTGCGTGAAAAGCACGTGATGTCTCTGGCGACCTGTATTGGCCGCGAACAAAACCTCTTCAACGAAACGACTGGCCATGCCTATCGAGTGATGTTCAACTCACCGATATTATTATTCAGTGATTTCAATCAACTACTCGGATTAGATAGCACTTACTATCGCGCCAATATCGTCGATTTAAACTACGATCCGAAGGAAGGCTTAGAACAGGCGATTCGCCGCATCACCTCGGAAGCCGAGCGTTTAGCCCGCAGTGGCACTACGCTGCTGATTTTATCCGACCGTGCGATTGATAAATCGGCGCAGGTGATTCCAGCAGCCATGGCGGTGGGCGCGGTGCAACAAATGCTGGTGAGTAAGAGCCTGCGCTGCGATACCAACATCATTGTTGAGACCGCCTCGGCGCGAGATCCGCACCACTTTGCAGTGCTACTCGGCTTTGGCGCCACGGCGATTTATCCCTATTTAGTGTATGAATCAATCTCAGATCTGGCTAAACGTCATGGACTGACCGATACCACAGCCTTGATGCTCAACTTCCGTTACGGCATCGAGAAGGGTCTACGTAAGATCATGTCGAAGATGGGGATCAGCACCGTCGGCTCCTACCGTTGTAGCCAGCAGTTTGAAGCCATTGGTATCGCCAGTGATGTGATTGAACTGTGCTTTAAAGGTGTGGTGAGCCGTATAGAAGGCGCAAGCTTTGAGGATATCGCCAACGATCAAGCACTACTGCACAAGGCCGCTTACCGCGCCCATGTGCCGCTGCCACAAGGCGGTTTACTCAAATACGTGGATGGCGGTGAGTACCACTGCTTCAACCCTGATGTGGTCAACACATTGCAGGCATCCTTAATCGACAAAAATTTTGCGACCTATAAGAAGTTTGCCGAATTAGTCGATAACCGTCCAGTTGCCACCCTAAGGGATTTGATTGGCATTAAGGCTGACCAAGCTGCAATTGAACTGGATAAGGTCGAAGCTGCTAGCCACTTGTTCCCACGTTTTGACAGTGCGGCCATGAGTATCGGTGCCTTAAGCCCCGAGGCTCATGAAGCATTAGCCATTGCAATGAACCGTTTAGGTGGCCGCTCTAACTCGGGTGAAGGTGGTGAGGATGCTCGCCGCTTTAACACCGAGCGTAACTCGGCAATAAAACAAATTGCCTCGGCACGTTTTGGCGTAACCGCCCATTACCTAGTCAATGCCGATGTGTTGCAGATTAAAGTGGCCCAGGGTGCAAAACCCGGTGAAGGCGGCCAATTGCCAGGCCATAAGGTGAGTGTGGAAATTGCAGGGCTGCGCCACGCGCGTCCCGGTGTAACACTAATTTCACCACCACCACACCATGATATTTACTCTATCGAAGACTTAGCCCAGCTGATTTTCGATTTAAAACAAATCAATACCAAAGCACTGATCTCCGTGAAGTTAGTGTCTGAGCCCGGTGTCGGCACTATCGCCACTGGAGTGGCAAAAGCCTATGCCGATATGATCACTATTTCTGGCTACGATGGTGGCACGGGCGCGAGCCCTATCACCTCGGTGAAATACGCCGGCAGCCCATGGGAACTCGGCCTTGCCGAAGTGCATCAATCTCTGGTGGAAAATGGCCTGCGCCATAAGATCCGCTTGCAAGTCGATGGCGGCCTAAAAACCGGAACCGACGTCATCAAGGCAGCCTTACTCGGCGCCGAGAGCTTTGGCTTCGGGACTGTGCCTATGATTGCCCTAGGTTGTAAGTACCTGCGTATTTGCCACCTGAACAACTGCGCTACTGGTGTCGCAACTCAGGACAAGAAACTGCGCGATAACCACTACCACGGCTTACCAGAGCGAGTGATAACTTACTTTGAGTTTGTCGCCGAGGAAGTGCGCGAATGGATGGCAACCCTAGGGGTCAGCAAGTTCGAAGACTTAGTGGGCCGCAGTGAGTGGCTACATACCTTAGAAGGCCAGACCGATAAACAACGCGGACTCGATTTAGCGCCGATCCTGTATCAGCCGAAGGTCAGAGCCAGCACCTCGCGCACCTGGAAGGAAACCAATCCACCAGCAGATTTAGGCTTACTCAACCAACATTTGCTCAACGAGTGCCAGAGTGCGGTCGATAAGGGCGAGAGTTTCGATGCCGCTTACAGTATCAACAACACTGACCGCTCAGTGGGCGCACGCCTATCGGGCTATATCGCGACCACCCTTGGTGTTAAAGGCACTAAGGCACCGATAAAACTCAGCTTTAACGGCAGTGCCGGCCAAAGCTTTGGGGTATGGAATAGCCCAGGCCTTGAACTCAAGCTCTGCGGTGATGCCAACGACTACGTCGGTAAAGGCATGTCGGGCGGCAAGATTGTGATTTATCCACCGCTGGGTAGCCCATTCCAGAGCGAGCGCAGCGCGATTGTCGGTAACACTTGTCTGTATGGTGCGACTGGCGGACGCTTCTTCGCCGCGGGTCAAGCGGGTGAACGCTTTGCGGTACGTAACTCGGGCGCCATTGCCGTAGTTGAAGGCTTAGGCGATAACGGCTGCGAATACATGACCAGCGGTATTGTAGTTGTGCTCGGCAAAACCGGGGTCAACTTCGGCGCAGGGATGACGGGCGGCTTTGCCTATGTTTTCGACCAATTTGGCCGCTTTAATCGCCGCGTCAATAGCGAACTGGTAGACACCCAAAAGCTCGAATCGGCTATTCATCAGCAACATTTAAAAGGCTTGATTGAGGAGCATGTGGCCGAGACTGGCAGTGAGCACGCGAAGATGATCTTAAGCGACTTTGCCAACTGGTTAGATTGCTTTGTATTAGTGAAACCGAAAAATATCGCCGTTGCAGATCTGCTCAAATTAGAGCAATCGAGCCCGGAACTGGCAGTAAAAGCGGGGGTAATAGCAGATGAGTAACGATTTTCAATTTATTGAAGTGGGTCGTAAAGATCCAACTAAACACCCTGCGGCAAAGCGTTCGACTCAGTTTATTGAGATTTATCAGCCCTTTGCACAAGCACAGGTGAGTGAACAAGCGGACCGTTGTCTCGATTGCGGTAACCCTTATTGTGAGTGGAAATGCCCGCTGCACAACTATATTCCCAACTGGCTGAAACTGGCGCAACAGGGCCGGATCATGGAGGCGGCGGACTTAGTCCATGAGACCAATACCCTGCCCGAGATCTGCGGCCGCGTCTGTCCACAGGACAGACTCTGTGAAGGGGCTTGTACCCTAAACGCCGACTTTGGCGCCGTGACTATTGGTAATGTGGAGAAATACATTACCGATACCGCCATCGCCCAAGGCTGGCGTCCGGATATGAGCAAGGTCACGCCCCGTAAAGAAAAAGTGGCGATTGTGGGCGCAGGTCCAGCTGGCTTAGGCTGCGCCGATATTCTTGCCCGTAATGGGGTTAAGGCTGTGGTGTTTGATAAATATCCCCAGATTGGTGGCCTGCTGACCTACGGTATTCCCGCTTTTAAACTGGATAAAGCCGTGATGGCAACTCGCCGCACTGTGTTAGAAGGCATGGGCATCGAGTTCAAACTGGGCGTAACTGTGGGCAAAGATGTCGCCTTTAACCAACTGCTTGAGGAATACGATGCGGTATTCCTAGGCATGGGAACCTACACCGCCATGAAAGCGGGCCTTGAAGGCGAAGATGCGCAAGGCGTGTACCAAGCCCTGCCCTACTTGATTGGCAATACCCAACACCTGATGGGCAGCACAAGCCCTGATACGCCTTACCTTAACCTTGCCGGTAAGCGCGTGGTGGTCTTAGGTGGTGGAGATACCGCCATGGACTGTGTTCGCACCGCCGTGCGCCAAGGGGCTAGCAGCGTGATTTGTGCCTATCGCCGTGACGAAGCCAACATGCCGGGTTCTCGCCGCGAAGTGCAAAACGCCCGTGAAGAGGGAGTGAACTTCCTGTTTAACCGTCAACCCGTGGCGATTAAAACCCAGGATGGCAAAGTGGTGGGTGTCGAATGCGTTGAAACTCAAATGGGTAAAGCCGATGCGAGTGGCCGTCAACGTGCCGAAGCGATTGAAGGCAGTGAACAGCTACTCGACGCCGATGCGGTAATTATCGCCTTCGGTTTCCAACCTAGCCCAGCGCCTTGGTTTGCCGATTACGGCATTGAACTCGACCAATGGGGCCGAGTAAAAGCCAGTAAACAGGCCGACAACCCATTCCAAACCACCAATCCAAAGGTATTTGCTGGCGGCGATATGGTCCGTGGCTCGGATCTAGTTGTGACCGCAATTGCCGAAGGACGTGATGCCGCGCAAGGCATTCTTAACTACTTAGATTAATGGTTTTTTATTGTACCGCTGTAGCTGTGAGTCTAGGACTCGTACCCACGAGTCCACCATTTGCTTGTGAATTTTGGCGCACCTTAGGGTGCGCATTTTTTTACCCATTCGCCGTTTAACATTATCCCTATCAAGCAATCGCAATCCCACAATAACGCCAAAGCATAACTGTGGTATATTAGCCGCCATTCTGTTATCCCACTCTTTTAGTGGCATCACACATTCAGTTGAATCAAAAGGGTCTCCCATGAAAATTGGTATTATTGGCGCAATGGAGCCAGAAGTTGCCCATCTTATTGCGGCTATGACAAACGCCTCTTCGCAAACGATTGCAGGTGTTGAATTTATCGCTGGCACCTTAGCGGGCAAAGACGTTGTAGTCACCCGCTCTGGTATTGGTAAAGTTGCCGCCAGTATCGCCACCACACTGCTGATTGAAAAATACGCCCCCGATGCGGTGATCAACACAGGTTCTGCGGGTGGTTTTGTCGATTCACTGTCGATTGGCGATATCGTGATTTCATCCGAAGTGCGCCACCACGACGTGGATGTCACCGCATTTGGTTACGAAATTGGCCAAATGGCGCAGCAACCTGCGGCATTTATTCCGGCGCCATACTTAGTAGAAGCGGCTAATAAGGCCATCGCACAATTAGGCGAAGTGAAAGCGATTGAAGGCTTAATCTGTACTGGCGATAGCTTTATTTGCGACCCAGTACGTACCAAGACCATGTTGGAGCATTTCCCAACCATGGCGGCCTGTGAGATGGAAGGCGCGGCAATTGCTCAAGTGTGCCACCAGTTTGGCGTGCCATTTGTGGTGATTCGCTCGCTCTCTGACAACGCCAACAACGACTCCCCCGTCGACTTTGACTCTTACATTGTGAAGGCAGGCTACCATTCAGCATTGATGGTGATGTTACTGCTTGAGCAATTAGATCCAAACTCAGTAAAGTAATTGGCTAAAGCATGATTGCGGAAAGTACCTGATGCACAGTTCTTTTTATCAACAACTTGTCGAAATTGATGGCGCTTTGTTTGAGGGCTTCTTGGTACTTTTCTTTGCTTTACTACTGGCACGTTTAGCGCCATTGCCAAGGGAAATGCAGCCGCTGATTTGGTTTAGTCACTTAGCTAAACAACTCGCCGCTAAAGTAAACCGCTCTGAGCGCTCACCAAGCCAGCAAGCAACGGCTGGCTTTTTGGCCATGCTGCTCTTAGTGTTTCCTTTTTGGGCGATTATTACCTTTTTGCTCGAGCTCGCGGCCTTCCCTTGGTTTTTTGAGTTTTTAGTTCTGTATCTGTGTTTGAGTGATGCAGGCTTTAGCCAAGTCGCCGACGAAATCGCTAAGGCATTAAAACGCGAGGATAATGCCAGCGCAAAAAAGCTATTACAGCCGTGGGTTGTCCGTGATACGGATAACCTATCGGAAGTGGGCTTAACCAAAGCGACGATTGAAAAATTGGCTACAGCGCCAATTTACGGCACGGCTTCGACTATCTTCTTCTTTGCGATCGCGGGCGCGCCTATGGTGCTGGCGGTCAGAATGATTAAACAACTCGAGCTCAGCTGGCCACCTATACAACCTAAATATCAGCATTTTTGCAGCACTGTGAATATTATCTCAACTGTATTACTAACTATTCCTGCCTGGTTATGGAGCCTGTCGATTGCGATTCAAGGCGGCCCCAAGGCCTTAGCATTGCTGTTTCGCACCTCTAAAAATCATCCAGCCCTGCGGGGTTATGTGATGAGCGTGTCCTTAGTGGCGAATATTTTACGCATTGAATTGGGTGGACCGCAGAAGTTTTCGGGGCAACGCATTGATGTGGCTAAGATAGTCTATGGCCCGCAGCCGCACCAAGAGATGATAGCCCCCGCGGTAAAACTCGCCTCACGGGCCTGCGCTATCTGGTTTAGCTTTATCACCTTTCTTCCCATCATTTGGGCGGGTTTACGCTGGCTACAAACCCTGTGATATGATGCCTTTAATCTTAACATTAGGTTAAAGGCTGACTATCTTGTTCGAAAACATGCATGTTTCATTAACAACTCCCGCCTTGCTATTTCCGGCAATCTCACTGCTATTACTCGCCTATACCAACCGCTTCTTTGCGCTGGCCGCGCTGATCCGTCAGCTCAGTAACGGCGACAAACCCGTGCATAAGGATCAGATTAAAAACTTAAGCCAGCGGATCCGGATTATTCGCCGCATGCAGGAGGCGGGCGTATCCAGCTTTGCCCTGTGTGTGCTCTGTATGATTTTCATCTATATCGGTTTTAATAAGACGGGCTCGGTGATCTTCGGTGCCAGTTTGTTACTCTTACTTTATTCACTGATTTTATCTGTCATTGAAATTCGTATTTCTGTGGATGCGCTGAATATCCATATCAAAGAGATGAGTAAATGAACTATTGGATTTACTTCTTCGATTTATGTGGCACAGCAGTATTTGCCCTTTCCGGCGCCTTAGCAGCAGGACGTCATCGCATGGACCCCTTTGGGGTGATAGTGCTCGCATCGGTCACTGCTGTAGGTGGTGGCAGTATCCGTGATGCGCTGATTGGTGCCACACCCGTGTTTTGGATACGCGACCCGAACTACATCATAGTCATACTCGCCACTGTCCTAGCTTGTTTGCTGTTAGTACGCCGACCACGCAAGATGCCGGAGTATACGCTCCCCGTAGCTGATGCCTTAGGTTTAGCCCTGTTCACTGTGATTGGTGCAGAAAAAGCCCTCAATATGGGGCTAAGTGGCATGATTGCCGTCGTGATGGGCTTGATCACGGGCGTAGGAGGAGGCATTATTCGAGACTTACTGTGCCGACAAATCCCTATGGTGTTGCGCACTGAAATCTATGCCACGGCCTCAATTATCGGCGGTATTGGTTATACCGTAAGCTTAGCCTTGGGTATGGGCGAAAAAACGGCACTGGTTTTAGCCATGACCAGTGCATTAATGATCCGCCTATGCGCCATCAAATGGCATTTGTCGTTACCCGCCTTTGATCTCAAAACCAAGAGGGAATAGTTTGCGAATATTGTGTCTTTTAGTCTGCCTTATGTTTATTCCGGCGCTGTTTCCTGTGTCTGTACATGCAAACTCAGGGGAAATGCCTGCGGAACAACAGTTAGCCATCAAATATATGAACGCGCTCACTGAACACGACTATAAAACACTCGGCAAATTCTATAACCGCGATAGTATTTTCTTCGATAAAACTGCCAATCGTAAATACACGGGTGGTCGTTTTATTATCGACTTTTTCGAGCGCGCCCATGAGGGAGTGCTCGAATATGATTTTAATATCGAGCATATGTATAACGCGGGCTCATTAGTGGTGATGATTGGTAACTATCACTTTAAGGGGCCTGGGGAGCAATTTGGTAAGCCCGGCAAAATCATTGATGTCGCTATCCCTGGCGTGACTAGCCTTAAACTTGATATGCGCAACCATAGAGTCGCAGAGCATGTGGATCTGATTGACTATCAGACCATGTCAGACCAATTAGCGATGCAATAATCACAAAATTTCGCTTTGATTGAAACTTGAGCCCTAAAAATGAGTCGAAATCTACAATGAGTCATGCGACCGAACCATGGCGCTGAATGCCTAATTCGTTCGTTTAGTTTCAATGAGGTTTGTATGAAGTTTTTTGGACTGATTGCCCTGCTCGCCCTAAATGCTTTGATACTTGTGCCCAACGCACAGGCGCAGCAGCCGATTATTGTTTCCTATGCGGTGCAACCTGTAAGCCATTTCAATCAACAACTGCGTATTGCCCAAGCACAACATCAAGCTTGGAGTGAAGATCCCCAAAGCATAAGTAACCAATACGCGGGGCAAAAGTTCACCCTAGTTCGGACCCAGCCGACAAAGTATGGAATATTGACCTATCAAGTGAGTGAAATATCTAAACAACATCCACAAATGCTGTTGATTTTATCACTCAAAAAAGATGCCCAACGCTGGCAGGTCGATTCAGCTCAACTAGCTTGGAAGTGTCGTGATGGCCAGCATTTTGGCACCGACAGATGTAATATTGGTGAACATGAGGCCAGTACGGCACCTTAAGCCTGCATCTCACATGTAGCCAGCACCAGATAAAATGCAGATATAAAAAGAGCGCCCTTAGGCGCTCTTTTTACTGCTTGGTAAGTACTTATTAACCGTTTAAGCACTCACTGGCTGTAGTCACATGGTGACATCCGATTCAGCTTAAACCAGAGTCACTTTCGCGAACTTACGCTTACCGACTTGGAATACGGCAACCGTGCCAGCGCTTAAGGTCATACGGCTATCGTCAACCTTCTCACCATCCATCTTCACCGCGCCTTGCTTGATCATACGCATCGCATCGGAAGTCGAACCGACTAAGTCGGCATCTTTAAGTAAGTTAGCAATCGCTAAGCCTTCACCCGCCGCTAGTTCAACCTCTGGGATATCATCAGGGATAGCACCCTTTTGGAAACGGTCGATAAAGGCTTGATGGGCACTTTCAGCGGCGGCTTCGTCGTGGAAGCGCGCAATGATTTCCTTCGCGAGTGCAATCTTGGTATCACGAGGGTTAGCACCGTTGGCGATATCTTGTTTGAACTGTTCAATCTCGGCCAAAGGACGGAATGACAGCAACTCAAAGTAGCGCCACATTAATTCGTCAGAAATCGACATGATCTTGCCGAACATTTCATTGGCGGGCTCACTCACACCAATGTAGTTGTGCGCCGATTTAGACATTTTCTTCACACCATCTAAACCTTCAAGCAGTGGCATCATAATCACAGCTTGTGGTTTTTGGCCTTCGGCTTTCTGTAACTCACGACCCATTAATAGGTTGAACTTCTGGTCAGTCCCCCCTAATTCAACGTCGGCCTTGAGAGCTACAGAGTCATATCCTTGCAGTAGCGGATACATAAATTCGTGGATAGCGATTGATTGACCCGATGCATAACGCTTCTTAAAGTCATCACGTTCCATCATACGAGCAACAGTTTGCTGCGAGGCTAAACGAATCATCCCAGCCGCACCTAATAGCTCTAACCAGCTCGAGTTGAACTCGATACGCGTTTTTGCAGGATCAAGGATTTTATAGACCTGCTCTTTATAGGTCTCGGCATTGGCTAACACTTGCTCACGGGTAAGCGGTGGACGGGTACTATTTTTACCACTTGGATCACCCACCATACCGGTAAAGTCACCAATTAAGAAAATGACCTCATGACCTAACTCTTGGAATAATCTTAACTTATTTAAAATTACTGTGTGTCCAAGATGGATATCCGGTGCGGTAGGATCTGCGCCTAACTTGATACGAAGTGGACGTCCTTCTTTGAGTTTTTCCAGCAGATCCGATTCGAGTAGGATCTCGTCGGTACCACGTCTAATTTCTGCTAATACTTGGTCTAAATCAGCCATCTCGGCGGGGACTCCTAAGGCCATAGTCATAAAATGAGGAGACTTATGTTACTTGTTAGCCACCACAATTGAAAGTGTGTACACTAACGGGATTATTCAAGCCTTAGGTTATCGGTATCGGCGTCAATGGGAAAGGTTATAACGTTATTTAAATTGTTGCCTAAAAAGCATCAAATTCTCCTCAGCATTCTTTCTGTTATCACAATGATAACCTTGCTCTTTCCATCTGAAGAAGCCCAAGCTTCAAGACAAACTCAAGGTATTGCAGATCATCAAGTCAACACCCGTTACGATGTGCCCTTAGCCTTTCGCTCACCAGAGCGTCCAGAAGGCATTGAAGGACAAACACAGGATGAGGCAAATCAAGCCACAGCCTTGTCTTCAGTAGACGCGTTAGCTGCGGGTAATCATTCAGCCCCCGAAACCCTAGAGAGCGCCCACCATAGGGATGTTGAGCATTTTAATGTTAAGAATGGCGATACCTTAGCCGCAGTATTTGAGCGTGCGGGACTCACCAGCAAAGATGTATATGAAATCACTAAGTTACCGCTCGCCAAGCAGAATCTATTAAAGATCATTCCTGGCGAAGAAATTGTGATCTCTAAGGACGTCAATGGTGATTTAACCGAAGTCCGCTACCGTGTCGATGCGGTCTCGACCTTAGTCATCACTAAGGATCAGGAAAAGTATTCCGAGAAAATCTCCGAAAAGGACATTGAAATCCGCACCCAATTCACCAGTGCGAAAATCAAGAGTAACTTCTGGAATGCCGCTGTGGATGCGGGTTTAAACGCGAACCAAATTATGCAGCTCTCGACCGTGTTTGGCTGGGATATCGACTTTGCCTTGGATTTACGTGAGGGCGACAGCTTCGCGATTATCTATGAGCAGGAATATGCCGAAGGCGAGTATTTACGTAATGGCAATATCCTCGCCGCCGAGTTTATCAACCAGGATGAACGCTACACCGCGGTTCGTTATACCGACGGCAACTACTACTCCGAAAACGGCACTAGCATGCGCAAGGCCTTCCTGCGCTCACCGGTCGACTTTAAATATGTCAGCTCTAACTTCAACCCCAAACGTCTACACCCTGTGACGGGGCAAGTTAAGGCTCACCGCGGCGTTGACTATGTTGCCGCCATTGGCACCCCCATTAAGGCGGCGGGTAATGGCCGAGTTATCGAATCCGGCTACAATCAATTTAATGGTAACTATGTGTTCATTAAGCACAACGATACCTACACGACTAAGTATTTGCATTTGACCAAACGCAACGTCAGTAAAGGGGCCAGCGTTAAGCAGGGGCAAATTATCGGCACCTTAGGTAAGACAGGACGCGTCACTGGCGCTCACCTACACTATGAATTTATCGTTAATGGCGTACACCGTAATCCAAGAACGGTTGATTTACCTAAGGCCGAATCGATTGCCCGTAAAGAAAAGCCACAATTCGATGCGCTCAGCAAACAGTTGATGGCCAGCATTTCACAGAACAAGCAAACCCAATTGGCGATGCAATAACGACGGACGGATCCCCTCACATGAACAAGGCTTATTATATTGGACTGATGTCTGGCACCAGCATGGACGGCGTCGATGCGGTGTTAGTCGACTTTGCGGGCGAGCAGCCACAGCTGATTGCAACGCATACCGAGGCGATCCCCAGCCATTTGCTTAAGGGATTGCAACGCTTGTGCCTGCCCGGCAATGATGAAATCAACCGCCTTGGCCGTCTCGATCGTAGTGTCGGTAAATTATTTGCTCTTGCAGTCAACAACTTGCTCGCCAAAGCCCAGATAGCCAAAGAAGAGATCATTGCCATTGGTAGCCATGGCCAGACCGTGCGCCACATGCCAAACCTTGAGGTGGGTTTTACCCTGCAAATTGGCGACCCCAATACCATAGCAACTGAAACAGGCATCGATGTGATTGCCGATTTTCGTCGTAAAGACATTGCCTTAGGTGGCCAAGGCGCGCCGCTAGTGCCCGCCTTCCACCAGCAAACCTTTGCCCAAGTGGGTAAAAAGCGCGTGATCCTCAATATCGGCGGCATTGCCAATATCACCTATCTGACTGGGAATCGTGAAGAGGTCTTAGGATTCGATACTGGGCCTGGCAATACGCTGATTGATGCTTGGATCCAGCAAGTGAAAAATGAGCCCTATGACAAAGGCGGTGAATGGGCCGCTTCGGGCAAAACCGATCAACAGCTATTGGCGCAATTGCTGTCACACCCCTATTTTTCCCTCGCCTATCCCAAGAGCACGGGGCGCGAGTTATTTAATCAGGCTTGGTTAGAACAACAATTATCTCCATTTAATCAATTAGATGAAGAAGACACCCAATCAACGTTACTCGATTTAACCTGCCACAGCATCGCCCGCGACATTCTTGGACTCGCCCAAGCTGGGGAATTATTTGTCTGCGGTGGCGGCGCCTTTAATACCGAGTTGATGCAGCGTTTAGCGGCGCTACTACCGGATTATCACATCGATACCACCTCAGCACTCGGGGTCGACCCTAAATGGGCTGAAGGCATTGCCTTTGCATGGCTCGCTATGCGCCATCATTTAGGTTTGCCCGCCAATCTGCCCGCGGTGACAGGCGCCTCCCGCGAAGCCGTTTTGGGTGGACGTTTTAGCGCTAAGTAACATTAATGGACACAAATGCTCTCGAGTATTTGTGTCCTGATGATTATCTTCTATCGACTAAATCACT
The DNA here is from genome assembly GCF_012843185.1 of Shewanella sp. DNRA4. NCBI lineage: Bacteria > Pseudomonadati > Pseudomonadota > Gammaproteobacteria > Alteromonadales > Shewanellaceae > Shewanella > Shewanella sp. DNRA4. The sequence goes on along the minus strand of NZ_JABAIP010000002.1, from coordinate 167,340 downwards.
TTTAATAAAGCCAATTCAAAAACACTGCCAACAACCAATATCCCCTCACATTAAAGTTATCTTTGTCTTTGATATTAATCTAAATACTTAAAACCCATCTATGCTTGATCACAGCTGTGTCATACAAACTTGCTAAAGTGGTTGTTAACTAAGCCGTAAACATGCAAAGCCAGGTTGTGATGATCTACAGAGATCCGAACAATCTGCAGACATAACACTTCAATTAAGGGAATGGTTATTTATCTAGCTACACTTAACCAGCAAGATAAACAATGGTTTATGCAATGGCGTCAAAAAGCCATACCGACATAAATCGACTGAATAGGAAATCAATCAATGAATATGTCACAAAAAATGGCGGCAGAATTTTTGGGTACACTCTGGCTGGTACTTGGTGGCTGTGGCAGCGCAGTACTGGCAGCAGCTTTTCCTGAGGTGGGGATAGGCTTACTCGGAGTGTCACTCGCCTTTGGCTTAACCGTTCTCACTATGGCCTTCGCGATTGGTCATATCTCAGGTTGCCACCTCAACCCGGCGGTATCATTTGGACTCTGGGCTGGCGGACGTTTTCCAGCATCGGAACTGTTGCCTTATATCATTGCCCAAGTAGCGGGCGGTATTGTCGGTGCAGGCGTATTGTATTTAATCGCCTCAGGGCAAGAAGGTTTTAGTCTCGCGGCAGGTTTTGCTTCTAATGGCTTTGGTGAACATTCTCCAGGCGGCTATAGCATGATGTCGGTAATGATCAGCGAAATTGTAATGACCTTATTTTTTCTACTCGTCATTTTAGGCTCAACCGATGAACGAGCGCCTAAAGGCTTTGCCCCGATCGCTATTGGTTTATGCTTAACCCTAATCCACCTCATCAGTATTCCTGTATCTAACACCTCAGTAAATCCTGCCCGCAGCACAGGCCCAGCGCTATTTGTTGGTGATTGGGCCGTATCACAATTATGGCTATTTTGGGCAGCTCCGATCATTGGTGCCATTTTAGCGGGCGTTATCTACCGTTATTTCAACGCTGCCAAGTAATCCCTCTATGCCAACAGCGCTTTGGCTGCGCTGTTGTGCTTTTTCAAACTCCGCTCTAATGTTACCATCTTGGCAACTGGTGAGTTTTGCTGTGCCCACGTTTTTACTTTTGTGGCACGACAGGCTTCGCCCTATTCACGCATAAGAGATATTTTCATGAGCAAGACTGTTAAAACCTTTGCAGAAGCCGCTGGCATGACTCCAGAAGCGCGTTACGACTACCTTGTTGAACAAATCAAGCAACATAAAGTGTTATGGACGCTTCAAGATCAAGATGGTTGCGTAATGCTAACCACTGAAGATGAAGACTGTATCCCAATGTGGCCAACCGAAGAAGCGGCTGAGTCTTGGGCAGTCGATGATTGGAGCGACTGCCAAACCTTAGCGATTCCCTATGATGAATGGCATGAACGATGGGTACCCGGCATGGAAGATGACGATCTGTTCGTTGCCGTATTCCCTGTACAGGACGACTTAGGTGTGGTGATCCCACCCTATGAATTAGATCAACGTTTAGTCACTAAACAAAGCCACTAATCCACAAGGGCAAACCACAATGTCGCTGAGCGAGCAAGAATCCTCTTTGGCAACGCAGGCTACGCCACCCTTGGCAAAAGCTCGTTTACCTAAACGCTTAATTGCTTTGCTGCTACTTTACGTCGCAGCATCGGTAAGCGGTTTAATCGCCAAACAAGGGGTACTTTTCTGCCTGTTAACCCTATTGATGGTGCTCGGGATTATAGGTCGCCAAAAGGCTGGGCTAATTATGCTAAGAGGTTATACCTTAGTGCAGTTAGCATTAGTGAGTATGCTACCAGTACTGTTATACGATCCTGACAACCTCGTCGCAGGACCAACCACAGTGCACCTTGGCCAGTGGCAGGGAAAACTACCTGACTATGTGATTTTTACTGTGTTGATTGTCTTATCTTTATTGCAGGTTTGGATCGCATTCGATAAGGACGTTAAAGCTTGGTTTAAGCCCAAGTTAAACCTCAATATTATGAACTAACGGCCTATACCAACGCAGCTCAATAGATCATTACCAATAAAAAAGCCGTCTTCTCGACGGCTTTTTTATTTTCTATATCAACTAACTACATTTGTAACACAAACTTATACAGAGAAACTTGCACCACAGCCACAGGTGGTTGTGGCATTAGGGTTCTTCACAAAGAAACGCGAACCTTCGAGACCTGAAGTGTAATCCACTTCACCGCCAACGAGGTATTGTAAGCTCATGGGATCGACGACCAATTGGACGCCTTGTTTCTCAACAGTGAAGTCGCCTTCATTGACCTTTTCATCAAAGGTAAAGCCGTACTGAAATCCAGAACAACCACCGCCAGTAACATACACGCGTAGCTTAAGTGCAGGATTTTGCTCTTCTTCCAACAAGCCTTTTACCTTAGCGGCTGCCGCATCGGTAAATTTAATTGGCATTGTTGCGTCAGCTTGATCAGTCATTACTACCTCTTACATCAGTTTTCTGGGGCAAATTATCCGTTACCTGACTATTTTGTTCAAGTATTACCCGCGGTTCTTTTTCACCCTGTAATAATTCAGGGACACTATAGACATGTTCTGTCTGCGAATTTTTAGTCCAGCGGCTCGAAGGCACCACCACTTTCACTTTGACTTGCACCACATTAAAGCCAGCTGGCACAGTAACTTTGGTATCTATGACCTGAAAATAGCGAAAATCAAATTCAAGCTTAGAACCCGTGAGTTTGTTCACACTTAACTCAACAGATTTACCATCTTGCACACCAATAAGCGTGATTTCGGTGCGGCCTTGAATCGCCTGCTTACGTTTTTGCAGCTGAGTCAAAATCAGTTTGAAATTATATTCATCAACCAAGGCCCCAGGCGTCATTTCTAGGCCATGGATAGCCACACCTTCAGCGTTGTCATCTGGTGACATAATGCTGCGATAAAAGGCTAATTCGTGCTCTAGCTCTTTTTGTTTTTTCATCTGCTGTGCAAACATATCTTGCATTTGCGCATTGGCTTCGCGTTCGACAGATAGCTCTAAATTGCGGGTAGCGAGTTCCTGGGTTTGCAACTCAAGTTCAGCGGTAACACGTTGTAATTTACCCCCACCAATGTGCTTCACGACAGTTTCATCACTGTTTAATACAATAAAGCTCACCCAAGCGCCCAATAAAAATGCTACAAAAACTAATAACAATAAATACTTGGTCGATGGACGATACTTTAAATCCATGACTTGCAGCCGGTCTAGCCAACGATGATAATTTGGCATTAGGTAACAGCCCCTTATATAAAATACAATCAACTCAAGAACGAGTTCGATACAATACAACTCAGGCCAATGCAGTGCAATTAACGATAAATAAAGCCGCGATTCAAGACGCTATCAGCACAGCTAAAAAGTACTTAACTAACGAGCTACGTGATCATTTATCTCAAGCCAAGATCAGTGCGCAGCTGTGCTTACTGACCTTGTTATTCGCCATCTTCGCCTCCTGCGTGATCCTGTTGTTTCGACTCTTGCTCCAGTGGGCAAACCATTACACCCAAATCGAGACGCAGGATTTTACGGGTAACATCACCGACTGGCGAGCATTGTTGCCACTTTTTGGCGCCTTGTTGATCTGGATTGTCGCCAAACTCGGCTCCAAACGTTACAAGCGCATGGGGATTGCCTATGTATTACATAGGGTTAAATTGCACTATGGCAAAATCCCGCTGCAATCTGCCGCAGGGCAATTTTTTCAGGCCTTGTTTGCCTTAGGGACTAATTTTTCGGTGGGCCGTGAAGGCCCCGCCATTCACCTTGGCGCCGTAAGTGCCAGTGTTTTAGCCGAAAAATTTAATCTTCCCGATAATAGTGTGCGGATTATGTGCGCCAGCGGCATTGCAGCTGGGATTGCCGCCACCTTTAACGCCCCACTAGCGGCAGTGATTTTTGTACTCGAAGTGATCGTGCGCGAGTACAAAGTGCATTACTTCTTCCCGATTATGCTATCCGCCATTTGCGGCGCGGTTTCCAGCCAGCTGGTGTTTGGCAATGTGCATGAGTTTGACCGCATTCAGGTGATCCATATTCCATTGGATCACTATCCGATTTTAGCCCTTGGCGGTATTGCACTAGGCTGCGCCGCCGCCTTCTTCAATTACACGCTCCTTAAAGTCACTGCCACGGGGCAAAACTGGCCACTGATTTATCGGCTCTTGCTGGCGGGCGGTATCACCACCCTGATTGGCTTAATCTTGCCGCAGGCGCTGGGCACTGGAAATTTAGCGATCAGTGAAGCCATTAGCGAGCATCCCAGTTTATTGCTGTTAATCGCCCTGCTTGCAGCCAAAATTATCGCCACCATAGCGGCGATAGGGCTTGGGATCCCGGGCGGATTGATTGGCCCACTTTACGGCATCGGAGCCTTGATCGGTGCCATCTTAGCCTTAGTCAGTGCGATGTTATTCCCTTCGATTGCGCCTTACGTTGGCCTCTATACAGTGATAGGCATGACTGCCATGATGGGCGTTTGCCTAAGTGCGCCGCTCGCTGCATTAGTCGCGCTGCTCGAAATGACCAACGATGCCAGTATTATTCTGCCCGCGATGTTTGTCACAGCTCCCGCATTTTTGATTGCCTATCAAGGTTTTAAAACTAACTCTATCTTCTTCAAGCAGTTAGAAATTATGGGCTTAGGCTATAAAGTGGCCCCCGTGAATCTGGCGCTACAGAAAAAAGGCGTACGCGCCCTGATGGATAAGCGCTTCGTTATCGTTAACAACAACGATGAGCTACTGCTCGAGGTGTTAAAACGCGCCGAAGGTCGCCCTGTGTTAGTACGTAATGCCGATGGGGTAATAGAAATGCTCAGCCTTGAGATGCAATCCTTTGATGACAACATCACCCTCTCACGCCATCCCATGCAGGGACTAAGTGATACCAAAACCTTAGATGAGGTCTATTCAATGCTGTCACCCAAGCGCAGCGGTGAAGTCTTTATCTATCAAGACACACCAGATAACGTGGTAGGGGTGATTAGTTGGTCGAACCTACAGCAAGAAATTCGCTCAGGCCAAGTCTAAGCCAAGTCACAGACTAAACAGTCAACCAAGAGTGGATTGGATTCACAAAATCCTGTTGTTTCACGGTAAAAATACACTACAGAGGCAAGGGTGCTATTTCGCTGCCTTGGTGCATCTGTTACAATCGCGCCTCAGCCACCCTACATAACATTAGGGCTACGAGCGCAATATCTGCACTTGAACGCCCCCTAGCAATTGGAAAACAGGCTGATGAACCAGTTCGAAGGATCCCACATCCTCTCCGTAAACCAGTTAGATCTTGATTCAATCCAAACTATTTTTAATGTCGCCCACCGCATGATGCCCTATGCTCTTCGTGAGAAGCGCACAAAAGTGCTCGAAGGCGCCATTTTAGGTAACCTGTTTTTCGAGCCAAGTACCCGTACCCGCGTCAGTTTTGGCTGTGCCTTTAACTTACTCGGCGGCCATGTGCGTGAAACCACTGGTATGGCCTCTTCGTCCTTATCTAAGGGTGAATCCCTGTACGATACCGCCCGCGTACTCTCAACCTATTCCGATGTGATTGCGATGCGCCACCCTGACTCATACTCTGTCAAAGAGTTTGCCGAAGGCAGCCGCGTCCCCGTAATCAATGGCGGTGATGGTTCGAACGAGCACCCAACCCAAGCCTTGCTCGATTTGTTTACCATTCAAAAGGAGTTAGGTCATGCTGGCCGCGGTATCGATGGCATGCATATCGCTATGGTCGGTGATTTAAAGTTTGGCCGCACCGTGCATTCATTGTCGCGCTTGCTGTGCATGTATAAGAACATCAGCTTCACACTGATTTCACCAGCTGAATTAGCTATGCCTGATTATGTGATCTCAGACATTGAAAATGCTGGCCATAGCATCAAAATAACAGACCAGCTTGAAGGCCACTTAGATAAAGCAGATATTCTTTATCTGACCCGCATTCAAGAAGAGCGCTTCCCATCTCAGGAAGAAGCAAACAAATACCGCGGTAAATTCCGTTTGAATCGCAGTATTTACACCCAACATTGCAAATCTAACACTGTGATCATGCACCCGCTGCCACGGGATTCGCGTGCGCAAGCTAATGAGTTAGATAATGATTTAAACAGCCATCCTAATCTCGCTATCTTCAGACAGGCGGACAATGGACTGTTAATTCGTATGGCACTGTTTGCATTGACACTCGGGGTTGACTCACAACTCGAAAAATATGAGTGTCCCGTTAATTGGTATTCACGTAAAGCCGATCGCTAATCGGCTACATACTTTAAGGACTTAACATGACCCGTTCCGAAGCGCTATTTGAACAGGCTAAAAAAACCATCCCCGGCGGTGTTAACTCTCCGGTTCGTGCATTTAACGGTGTAGGTGGCTCACCCCTGTTTATTGAAAAAGCTGATGGCGCTTATATTTACGATGCCGATGGTAAAGCTTATATCGACTATGTCGGCTCTTGGGGCCCGATGATCCTCGGCCACAACCATCCGAAGATCCGTGAAGCCGTATTGGCTGCGGTACATAATGGTCTGTCTTTTGGCGCGCCGACCGAACTTGAAGTACAAATGGCTGAGAAAGTGATCGCCATGGTGCCTTCTATCGAGCAAGTCCGTATGGTGAGCTCAGGTACTGAAGCAACCATGAGTGCCATTCGCTTAGCGCGCGGTTTTACTAATCGTGACAAGATCTTAAAATTTGAAGGTTGCTACCATGGTCACGCTGACTGTCTATTAGTTAAAGCAGGTTCCGGTGCATTAACCTTAGGCCAACCCAGCTCTCCTGGTATTCCTGAAGATTTCGCAAAGCACACCTTAACTGCTGTGTATAACGATCTGGATTCTGTTCATTCGCTGTTCGAGCAATATCCAACTGAGATTTCTTGCATCATTATCGAACCCGTTGCTGGCAACATGAACTGCATTCCACCTATCCCAGGCTTCCTCGAAGGTCTGCGTAGCCTGTGTGATGAGTTTGGTGCGCTGCTGATTATCGACGAAGTGATGACAGGTTTCCGAGTATCAAGAAGTGGCGCTCAAGGTCACTATGGCGTTACACCAGACTTAACCACACTCGGTAAAGTCATCGGTGGCGGTATGCCTGTAGGTGCATTTGGTGGTCGTAAAGATGTGATGCAGTTTATCGCACCAACTGGCCCTGTATACCAAGCAGGCACGCTTTCAGGTAACCCTATTGCGATGTCAGCGGGTCTAGCACAAATGGAAGCGCTGTGTGAAGAAGGTCTGTACGAAGCGCTGAGCGCTAAAACCAAGCGCATCGCCGAAGGCTTTAAAGCGGCGGCTGATAAGCACGGCATCCCAATGGCGATCAACTATGTTGGCGGTATGTTCGGCTTCTTCTTTACTGAGCAAGAGCAGATCACTCGCTTCGACCAAGTGACTAAGTGCAATATTGAGCACTTCCGCACTTTCTACCATGGCATGTTAGATGAAGGCGTTTACTTAGCACCGAGTGCTTATGAAGCTGGCTTCCTGTCGATGGCCCATGGCGAAGAAGAATTGCGCCTCACGCTTGAAGCGGCTGCTCGCGTATTAGCTCGCATGAAAGCGGCAATGTAAGCGAGCGCTTAAAATATCAAGGGACGCATTAGCGTCCCTTTTTCTTACTTAGCTTTTGAAAGTAATATTGTGCAAATCTTAGCCCAATCAATAGCTATCGGACTTTTTTGAACCTAAGGCCGACTTAAAGATAATCGCTGCGACTAAGGCTTGTAGAGTTAACGTGAGGTGATCAATCACTAAGCTAGGATTGTGGAATATACCCAAAGCAAGTAATTGTTTACCACTGTAGATCAGCCAAACCAAAGAGCCTAAGAGTAAGAGACTCCGGAGTACAAAGTTCATTTTGCATCATCCTCAAAATACAACATCCAGTGTCCTAACGATAAAAGAGGCACAAGATACCGCTCACTTTCTGTTCGGTCAATATTTCGACGTGGCCATATCTGTGACTCACTCAGCACATTCCGTACAATTGTCGGTAATAAACTCAAATCCAGCATCTAATTTGAACCATTGAATTTTCAATCAGAATTTTCTCTCTAAAGAAAAATTAATTGCAGGATCGATAAAATAACGGCTTAGACTTTAATCGTAGATCTTACTTTACACTCAATAATCAACCTGAAATAAACAACATAAAAAACCAATAACAAACTACAAGACAGTATTTAAAACCAAAAACACACCCAAACAACTGAGATGCACATCACAAAGCAACACAAAACTGAGTTACAGCTAACAGTTGCGTTATTCGCGCCATTATGTTCTGATCCGCACGCGTTAACACGGTAAACTTAATTAAGCCTTGATAATGCCACTCAATAGCTCGCCTTTGGCCTGCCACGACATTAAAACAGCAGTTGGAATTGCAGTTATGCTATATACCTTTCTGATCATACTGGCACTGCTTGCATTGCTCAGTATTATTTTTGAAGAAGTAACCCACCTTAATAAAGCAAAAACCACCTTATTCTTTGGCTGTATTTCATGGGTAGCACTATTCATGGCTGCTGGAGATCCTAGCCATGAGAAGTTAGTTGCTCATCAACTCAATGAAAACTTGCTTGAAATTGCCACCTTGTGGCTATTTTTAATGTCGACAATGACCTTTGTGGCCTATCTTAACGCCAAAGGTATGATTCAAATCATGGTGCAGAAGCTCTTTCCACAAAAGGTTTCTGTTCGGTTATTGATGATACAAGTCGCATTATTCTCGCTAATTCTGTCCGCCTTTTGTGATAACGTTACCGCTACATTGGTTTCTTTGGGCTTATTAACCACCTTCAAACTCGATAAACAGATGCGTCGCAGAATGGCGGTGTTGATTATTTTCGCAGTGAACTCAGGTGGTGTAGCATTGATCACTGGTGACGTCACCACGCTGATGATCTTCCTCGCGGGTCACGTGCATATCTCCGAACTGTTAATGCTGTTCATCCCATCAGCCGTGAGTGTCGTTTTACTGGCAACGCTCTTTTCGCTAAAAGCTGAAGGTATAGTCTCAACAACCCCAATTAAACATAGTTATCAAACGGTTGATCTACTGATTGCCCTCGTGTTCTTCTGCACGATTTTAATGACCATGTTACTCAACATTTTGTTTGGCATCCCTCCAGTACTGACCTTCTTAACCGGTCTGTCCATCATGTTCCTGATTGGTCATACAACGCGCAGCGATAAAGAAGAAATCAAGATCCTTGAATATATCCGCCAAGTTGAATATGACACTTTGTTATTCTTCTTAGGGATTTTATTGCTAGTTGGCATGCTTAAAGAAATCGGCACCTTAGATATGCTGACCGAGGCCTATGCCCTATTTAATCCAAATATCTCAAACTTTGTCACAGGCATGGGTTCAGCTCTTATCGATAACGTGCCACTCACTGCTGCCCTATTAAAAGCAGAACCTGTACTCAACACTCCAGAATGGTTAGGCTTAACCTACAGTGTGGGCGTAGGTGGTTCATTGTTAGTGATTGGTTCGGCTGCGGGTATCGTCGCCATGAGCAAAGTAAAAGAGCTCACTTTTGTAAGCTACTTGAAATATGTACCTGCACTATTCCTATGCTACTGTGTTGGCTATGGCTTAACTTTATTCCTCGCATATAACTTCTTTGCTTAATTTAAAACGATAAACAAAAGGCGCCTACGGGCGCCTTTTGTCTTAAGAGAATGCCTTACATCGCCGGAACCCTAAACTGTGTTCCTTGAATGTCTAAAACGACATCCCGCGGACGAATGGCAATGATCTTCAACTTACCACCAATCATATCGCCTTCCTGTAACTCTGCACCGTCAACGTTTAACCAACGCTGACTCGCATCCGTCGAATAAACATGGGCAACAATATTAAATTCCGGTACTTGTAGTTGTAATCCCGCTGGTAGTTGCCCGTATTTAGGAATATCGCCATTTTCCGTTTTAGGGATAGGATCAAGCTTAGGCTCTGTCACAGGTGTTTTAGCCGCTTTGACATATTCCACCTCTTTCAGTGCATCTTGGAAGGTCGCGACCAATTCATCATCTTGACGACTCTGTGCCGTATCCAAGCCAACATCCGTCGCCGCAGCATTAACTTGTTGACGCAGCGCCTCAAGTGTTGCTAACCCTTGACGATTAGCATTCGCCCCCAACATTATTGGTTCAGGATCGGCAAACTCTTGCGCCAGCTCCCCATTTTCGGCAGATGATGGCTGGGCGCGAGTTGTTTCATCTAAGGCCGCTGACGTCGCAAGATAGTCATCATAACTAGGATCAGCATTTGAGGAGGTATTTGTAGCGACAACCTGTGACGAATCTACGCTCGGATAAGCTTGGGCGCTTAAAGGCACATCATTTAATACCTGCTCCCTGGGCAAAGCGACTTTCCCAGCTAATCGAAATCCTGCGGCGTTTCCCTGAGTAACAGTATCTTCCTGTCTGGCAACCGTAGTGGCTGCACTTACTGGGTCATTTAAGGATGCGGTCCGGTTAGCCTGACTCGTTGAGACAGAGCTATCAGAACCTGTATTTGAAGCATGCTGAGTTATCACTGTGCCCGTTTGAAGATCACTTCTACTATCATCATTAGCCTTCAAGGGCATCATTGAATTGACCTGTTGCCAATGCGCAACGCCCCATGCCACACCGATACCAAGAGTAATCGCAACGGCAAGCAGCGACAATTTTGCAGCAGGGAAAGAAGCCTTGCGTGGCGCAGGATAACTTGCCCTCGGCGTTAGTACCGCATCGGGTAAAGGTGAAGCTTGCTGTTGTTTATTACGGGTTACCGCGTCGAGTAAAATGGACATTAACTCTGGGCTCCATTATCGGTTAGGCGCGGCCCTTGATCACTTAAGTACAAATTCAGTCTCACTAACGTTTGATTGCCTGCAATACCGTCAGCCTTCAATCCATGTTGGCTTTGAAAGGCTTTAAGATCATTCTCCAACTTAAGATCAAATTGGCTGACTCGGCGTGAAGGTCGTTTAGCCACATGGGCAAGCGCATTCTCCAGCCACTGTAATTGCCCAGGGCTCGATTTTTGGCTAATTTCCAGCATAGGTAAATTGGGGGCCTGCCAGAGAATTTCAAAGGTGCCGCTAAAGTGTTGATTGAACCAAGCTCTATCAACCCAAAGCTGCTGCTCGCCCAATTGCATCAATAGCTGATCACCATCAACTGCAATGACTGCACCATAAAAATCTTGTTGATTATCATCCACTAAATATACAACAGCAGGATAATTTAGCCGCGTAATCGACATCCAATTTCCCTGCTGTTGATAACATGACAGCCCCTGCTCCCGTGCTGACTGACAGGCAGTGAGGCCTTTAAATGGGACTTTACCCCACACATTAAAAAGACCTGCAAAGGCGGTATCAATACTTCGACTTTGTTTGATAGCCTCCTGTAATACCCGCAGACTTGGGTCAGCCGCCACAACAGTATTTTGCACTTGAGTGAGTGCTGGTACAGTATTATTTACTGGCGTTTGGCTTTGCTGAACAGAATTGTCAGCTACAACTGTTTGTTTGGCGTGGGTCACAGGCTCGGTCGTCACATTGGCAACCGCGAGTTTATCCGTAAACAACCAATAGGATACTCCAAAAGCTAATACCAATGCGGCGGCGATAGCACTTGGCCACAGATACTTATGCTGCTGCGGTTCATCCTCCCCTAATACTTCAGCAGCCGCTTGTCTCACCATATGGTGATCAATGGGCACCTTAGATTGAGCATACCCAGCCATAAGGGCTCGCTCGCACAATAAGTTGATGAGACGAGGAATACCACCACTGTATTTATGCAGTACCTTAATGGCTTTTCGCGTAAATAAAGGTTCAAAACGACCAGCAACCTGCAAACGATGCAATACGTAAAGGGCAATTTCATCTTCATTTAACGGCAATAAATGATAACGAGCAGTGATCCGCTGGGCTAATTGCCGTAGTTCTTGTCGTTTGAGTAGCAGTTGCAGTTCAGGTTGGCCAATCAAAATAACTTGCAGCAGTTTTTTCGTATCGGTCTCAAGGTTAGTCAACAACCTTAATTGCTCTAACACTTCAGCGCGTAAATGCTGTGCCTCATCGATAATTAGAACGGTATTACGACCCTTCTCATGATTGGCGAGTAAAAAACGGCTCAGATGGTCAGTCAGTTGCTTGAGCGTTGGATTTTCACCATAACTAATCTTCAACTCATCACACAGAGTGGCGAGTAACTCCAACTCAGTCAGCGAAGGATTTAAAATAAATGCTGTATCAGTATTGTCAGGTAATTGTCCTAGTAAACAACGAGATACTGTTGTCTTCCCTGTGCCGACCTCTCCCGTTAGTAACACAAAGCCACCCGTCTCACCCAACCCATAGGTTAAATGGGCTAAGGCTTCTCTGTGTCTGTCACTCAAGAATAAATAATGTGGATTGGGTGCAATCGAAAAAGGGTTATCACTGAGTCCATAAAAGGCCTTGTACATACCACCAATCATCCTAAGCTAAAAATAACGCCCCACGTTAAAACGTCCAAAGGATATTGTCAAAGCATCAGCAACATGGATGTGACATTCTAATAAATATCTACACCCTAGTTCGCCTTGCAATGGCATCATCATGATAAGCTATGCCTATGGCACACTCGCTAAAATAATCCTGTGAAAATTTACTTAGTTGGCGGCGCTGTACGAGACAGCCTGCTAAACCTTCCAATAAAAGATAAAGATTATATGGTTGTCGGCGCTACTCCTGAGCAAATGCAGCAATTGGGCTATCGCCAAGTAGGTAAAGACTTCCCGGTCTTTTTACACCCTAAAACCCAGCAAGAATATGCGTTAGCGCGTACGGAGCGTAAAGTGGGTTTGGGTTATGGTGGTTTTAGCTGTTATGCCAGTCCCGATGTTACCCTAGAGCAAGATTTGCTAAGACGCGACCTCACCATTAACGCGATTGCCCAAGATGAAGAAGGCAATTTGTATGATCCCTATAATGGTGTGGCGGACATACAGGCACGGCAGCTGCGGCATGTGTCAACAGCCTTTGCAGAAGATCCTTTAAGGGTATTACGAGTGGCACGCTTTGCCGCACGTTTTCATAGTTTAGGTTTCAAGATTGCTACAGAAACCATGTCCTTGATGCAGCATATGAGCCAAACCGAGGAGTTAACGGCGCTTACGCCTGAGCGCGTTTGGCAAGAAGTCGATAAAAGTCTCGGCGGCCCCAATCCAGAGATTTTTTTCCAAGTGCTGCGTCAATGCGGTGCATTGAAAATCCTATTCCCCGAAATTGATGCACTTTTTGGTATCCCACAACCGGAAAAGTGGCACCCTGAGATAGATACAGGTCTGCACACTCTGATGGTGTTAACACAGGCAACATTACTGACTCAAGACAAAGCGGTACGCTTTGCAGCTTTAGTGCACGATCTGGGTAAGGCATTAAGCCCCAAAGAACACTGGCCTAAACACCATGGCCATGGACAAAAAGGATTACCCGTCATTAAAAAACTGTGTGAACGGTTACGAGTCCCTAACGAGTATCGCGACCTCGCTCTATTGGTTAGTGATCTGCACCAAAACGTACACCAAGCATTTGAATTAAGAGCCGAGACAATTGTTAAAGTCTTCGATAAAGCCGATTTTTGGCGTAAACCAGAACGACTAAATCAACTCCTATTGGCTTGTATCGCCGATATGCGAGGACGCACAGGCTTCGAGCATCAAGCCTACCCGCAAAGTGACTACCTTAATGCGTGTTTTTTAGCCGCTAATAATGTGGATATAAAAGCCATCATCGCAGCAGGATTTCAGGGAGGACAGATAAAACAAGCGCTCAATTTGAGGCGGATTGATAACGTCGAGCAAGTGAAACTCAACTGGCCACACCAACAAGCCAAACTGATGCCATAAAATTGTAATTTTTTTGTAAACACATAAACACTTTCTAGTAAATGGGACACCATTTTTCGATGAGAAATGACGATATAACCGGGAAAAAACGCTTTTAAAAAAAAATTTATATGTCTATAGTGGTTAAACGCATTAATATTCGTAGCAAATTAAAATAGCTATGTCATAATTAGGCAGTTTCGATTACCAAGTGACGAAACATTCAAATCCAACCTATTTTAAGGGATTTTTTACAATGAACAAAAAAGTACTGATGATTGCTGGTTTAGCAATGACTGCCCTACTAGGTGGTTGTGCAAACACTACTGCTCTGGAAGAAAGCGTTGCAACTCTGGGCAACAAAGTTGATCAATTGTCAGCTGATGTTGGCTCTCTGAAATCAGAGCAAAGCAAACTGTCTGCAGACGTTAAAGATGCTAAAGCAGCAGCTATGGACGCACAAGCAGAAGCTAAACGCGCTAACGACCGTCTAGACAACGTTGCTTCTCGTTACAAGAAGTAATGATAGGTAATTAACCTGTAATTCATCAGGTTAAGATCAAAGGCTTGAGAGAGATGAAAGCGAATAGCACATCGATCCAAGCCTTTTTTTATGGTTGATTGTTAGCTTTCACAAGCTAATTCCGCAATAAGCCAAGTTGTGTTACTCAGCCGAAATTTAGCTAATGCTTATTAGCTTCACAAACCAAACTCTCAGCTTGACATCAAGATAAACTCTTATCGAAAGAAAACGACTTTCCAGTATTAATCATTCTTAAACTGGTATATCCATCGTAAAATCGATTTTTCACTTTTCATAATCCTCTCCCCTGTTCTCACTAAAAACATTATTTTTATTAAATCTCTTAACGGGTATTTTAATGAAAGTACAACAGCGCAAACTCAAGCAATTTGCGAGACAAAAGCAGTTAAGAGGTTATATCTGTAATGAACGACGGCTGAATAAATAAAAACTTCAAGGCATGCAGTCCTAGATTAACATGAAAGCAACATAAAAGCTCGATTATTATCATGCACTTGCATTATTCACTCTACAGAAGCATCAAGTAATAGAATACCTAAGCTTATGAATAGGTTAAAAAACATCCAATACGATTATTTATTTTAGCGAGTTAAGATCTGATTAAAGACTTTTGCGCTAAGACTAAAATAAAGTCAATTTCTAGATTATTGAATACTTGAGTCCGAATAAGGTGTTTGACTTTATCCGATGCACGCCACGCATAAGGTGTCATATCAAGCAATACCAAAACTTGTTCACCTGTTATCGATAAACTAAATTGCACTCGCTGCTGCTCTTTTACGATTAACCCAGTAGGTAAATTTATTTGGACTGATTTTTCAATGAGTTCTGGATAAATGAGCGTCTTGAGTTGCCATAAATGCCGAGCACCTGGGATCACCTGCAACATAAGCCCTTGCTCTTTAAGCACGCGGACGCATTCTTTTCCCTTCAACGGCTTATCGACAACAGTAATAAAATCGAAGCAATTATCTGCAAAGGGTAACGCTTTGGATGTACTGAGATAGAGCGATGCTGGCGTTTGCGCTTTAGCTGCAGCAAAAATAGTATTTTCTGCATCCGAAACGCCACTGTAGTGGACGTTCATCCCATTTGTCAGCCTTGACAGCAACGAAGATAACGCACGTAAATAAAAGCCCTCAGCACACTCGTAGTCCAACAAACAATCATCAGCCTGTAAATGCGCAGCAATCATCTCACCCATTTTGTCGATTAAAGGCGTAAAAATCCCCGACTCGAGTAAGAAACGTTTAGCTCTGACCTGTTGACGACTATCCCCCGTCGGCTTTTGACGAGCAGGCTTGGTGAACACCCAATATCCAGCTTCATTCTTATCAAAGTGGTGCTTATTGGCACAATAAAAACCTTGGGACGCCTGATGTTGCATCAGTGGCAAACTACATGTAGGACATTGATATTGAAGGCTCATAAACAACTCCAAATACGAAAATTCATGCCTAAAAACACAAAAATCGGGTACTTGACCCGATTTTTTGGCAAAAGAGCGAGTGCATTATAAGAAGATAAATCCACACAACACAGCACCAAGGGCAAGACGATAAATAACGAAAGGCGTCATACCCATGCGGCTAATGATTTTCAAGAAATAATGTATACACAGATAAGCCGCAGCGAAAGAAATCACAGTGCCTAGTGTAAGCGCTTGATAGTCAATGGGAAGCGGGCTTTCAGCCAAATCTTTACCCACTAAAATAGCCGCGCCTAAGCTGACAGGTACAGACATCAAGAACGAGAAACGCGCAGCAGCATCGCGGCTAAGACCTAACATCAGCGCGGCGGTCATCGTCGCACCTGAGCGAGATGTCCCCGGGATTAACGCCAGCGCCTGAGCAAAACCAATTAATAATGCCTTGCGCCACCCCGTTTGATAAACCGTCAAATCACGGCGTGACATCTTATCCGCCCACCAAAGCAGCAAACCAAAGACCACTGTTGTCACAGCAATAACGCCGGCATTGCGTAAATGGGTTTCGATAAAGTCTTTGGCCATAAAACCAAAAAATACCGCAGGTAAAGTAGCAAGAATAATCCACCATGCCAGTTTGCTATCGTCAGAATGCTGACCTTTAACCATGCTGGCAATCCACGCCTTAAACATAGCCCAAAGTTCATGCCTAAAATAAATCACTACGGCAAACAATGAACCTGTATTCACGGCAACATCGAAGGATAACCCTTGATCTTCCCAGCCTAAAAGCTGTGCAGGTAGGATAAGGTGCGCCGAACTTGAAATGGGGAGGAACTCTGTTAATCCTTGAATTAACGCTAAAATAATTACCTGAAATGTATCCATGACAATCCTATCAATCAATTAAAAAGTCAGTCCAAAAGGCCATTCAAAGGCCACCGGCCAAAGCTTTTGTGACGTTTTATCATATTCATCCCACATTGCGGCATAGGTTTTTAGCTGCAATGGGTGAATCAAATTGGGGGCGATTTCCGCTAAAGGCCAAAGCACAAAAGCATTACTGACAATTTCGGCGCGGGGCAGTACCACTGGGGTCTGACAAGCGACATCATCGTAAAGCAATAGGTCAATATCTAAGGTTCTTGGACTAAACTTTTTGGCCCCCACCAACCGGCCGTGATTTTGCTCGATTTGCTTAAACTGCGCAACTACCTCAGCAATATTCAGACTCGTTTGTGCACAGACCACCATGTTTAAAAAGTTGGTACCATTAAATCCAACCGCTTCACTCTCGTACATTGAGGAGAGTTGCAGCGGGCCAAAGTATTCCCGTAAGGACAGCAAGCCCGCCTTAAGGTAGCGAGTGGGTTCTATATTACTACCTAAACTAATGTATATACGTGCCATACGAATGTCCGAACCGTCCAAACCGAAAACCCGAATCTAAAGATTCAATTAACGTGAGCGCTCAATCTCAACCCCAACAGAAGCGGCTGAAGGGACAGCACCTGGCTTCATCACCACCACTTTTACCCAACTCACCTTAAACTCGGTCAGCAAACACTGGGCAACCCGCTCGGCAACCGTCTCAATCAACTCAATGGGCTTTTCGGTAATGAGCTGAGTCAGGCGATTCGATACCGTCTCATAGCAGAGCGCGTATTGATAATCGTCTGTTATCGCTGCGGCCTTATTATCCCAAGCTATATCCAGATCTAAAAACAAGCTTTGGTGAATTTTCTTTTCCCATTCATAGACGCCAATCACAGTATCAATACGTAATTGTCGAATAAGCACTTTATCCATATTAATTCCTACTCACTCATGCCAATGAGGTCTGATAAGCTAAACGCCATAGAGTCTGTATAATCCACCGTTGAATTGAACGACTAATTTACTTTCTACTCGGGCCAATCCGAAGTAGGATAACGCCCAAAAGGATTTGTTCGTTCAGAAACTATCGCAACCTGATAAGTTGCGTAATCGCCATCGCTTATGACTGAATGCTTGCCAAGTGGCCGTTAAATTGTGGCGCGATAATACCTTAAGACGTGTAAGGAAACCAATGTGAGTCAATTAACACTGACACTTTTGATGATTGTGGCCGCCTATTTAGCCGGTTCTGTCTCAAGTGCTGTGCTAGTGTGTAGGATAAGAGGCCTTCCCGACCCAAGAACGCAGGGATCGGGCAACCCCGGAGCAACCAATGTGCTGCGCATTGGCGGCGCAAGTTCGGCTGCCATGGTGTTATTTTTCGACATGCTGAAGGGTGCTCTACCAACGTATCTTGCCTATTTAATGGGAATTGACGCCATTTCCCTCGGCCTTATCGCCATCGCCGCCTGTCTTGGCCATATCTATCCGATCTTTTTTGGTTTTAAGGGTGGCAAAGGTGTTGCAACAGCGTTTGGAGCCATGGCACCAATTGGTGATGACTTGGCCATTTGTTTGATGGCATCTTGGGTCGTCTTAGTCTTGATTAGCCGCTACTCTTCCCTTGCTGCCATTATTACCGCATTGCTTGCACCACTTTATACTTGGTGGCTTGACGATAGGTTTACCATTCCAGTTGCGATGCTCTCGACCTTGATAATCATTCGCCATAAAGAGAATATTCAGCGACTTCTCAAAGGGGAAGAATCTAAGGTATCACGTAAAAAGCGTCCTCCTCCGCCCTAAGCCATTTGAGCATTATCATACATAAATAAAAACAGTGCTTAATGCACTGTTTTTATTTAGATTAACTCGCAGAATATCAAGTAACAGGCGGCAAGGTATCGAGCGGCCATCGCGGTTGACCTTTTACTGCTAAGTCTTCCTGCTGCCCAGCCTTCAAACGCTGTAATCCAGCAAAGGCAATCATGGCGCCATTATCAGTACAAAATTCACCACGAGGATAATAAACGCGACCACCAATAGAGGTCATCATCTCAGCCAAGGTTTCGCGTAAGCGGGTGTTGGCACTCACGCCACCGGCAATCACTAAACCGTTATAACCGGTCTGTTTTAAGGCGCGGCGACATTTAATCGCTAAGGTATCTACAACCGCTTCTTCAAAAGCTCGGGCGATGTTGGCGCGGGTTTGCTCATCATCAGGTTCAGCGGCAATGGTATTGGCGGTAAAGGTTTTAAGGCCAGAGAAACTAAAATCAAGCCCAGGTCTATCTGTCATTGGACGCGGGAATTGATAACCAGCAGGCTCGCCTTTGGCGGCAAGTTTGGCAAGCCGTGGCCCCCCAGGATAATCCAGCCCCATTAACTTGGCCGTTTTATCGAAGGCTTCACCGGCGGCGTCATCCACCGACTCTCCTAAGACTTGATAAAGGCCGATACCATCAACCTTCACTAACATAGAGTGGCCGCCAGACACCAACAGTGCAACAAAAGGAAACTCCGGAGCATCTTCCTCAAGCATAGGTGCCAGCAAATGCCCTTCCATATGATGTACACCGATTGCTGGTTTGTTCCACGCAAAGGCAAGTGAGCGACCAACACAGGCGCCCACTAATAAAGCCCCAATTAATCCAGGGCCTTTGGTATAAGCGATACCGTCGATGTCGGCAATGTCGGTATTGGCGTTTTTCAACGCTTGGCGGATAAGCGGGACAATTTTGCGCACATGGTCGCGGGAGGCCAGTTCAGGCACCACGCCACCATAATCCGCATGCAACTTAACCTGACTATATAACGCATGGGAAAGTAAACCCAGCTTATCGTCATAAACGGCAATACCTGTCTCGTCACAGGATGTCTCAATACCTAGAACCCGCATGGTGCCTCAAATCAAAACGTTTAAAGGGCGCTAATTCTACCTGCATGATGACAATTACTCCAGCCGACAATCACGTTATTCAGCCCCCCAAACCAAGCTGAAATGATTAGGGCTTTACAAGCCTAGTGGTCTCGGTATAAAATTCCGCACCATTTTAAATACACTTGGTTCAAGTCATTGAACCAGACAACCTACACCTAAGGGGTGATGGCGTATGCCAATTATTAAAGTACGTGAAAACGAACCATTCGACGTAGCTCTGCGTCGTTTCAAGCGCTCTTGTGAAAAAGCTGGTATTTTAGCCGACGTGCGTGCTCGTGAATTCTACGAGAAGCCAACTACTGCTCGTAAGCGCGCAAAAGCAGCTGCAGTTAAACGTTTAGCTAAAAAGCTTTCTCGCGAAAACGCACGTCGCGTACGTTTATACTAATCTCTTATGAGCCTAATTGATCAGCTAAAAGACCACATGAAGCAGGCCATGATCGCCAAAGAGAAGGCGAGATTGAGCACTATTCGTATGGCACTTGCAGCCATCAAACAGATTGAAGTGGATACCCGCGAAACTCTGAATGATGAGCAGGTTATAGCTGTCTTAACCAAAATGGTGAAACAACGTCGCGATTCGATTGCTCAATATGAAGCAGCGGGTCGTAGCGAGTTGGCCGCAGCAGAAGCAGAAGAGATTCAAGTTATTGAAGCTTTCCTGCCCACTCCCCTCTCTGAGGCGGAAATTGCCGCGTTCATCGATGCTGCTATTGCTGAAATAGGCGCATCCTCCATGGCGGATATGGGCAAAGTAATGGGAGCATTAAAACCTAAAGTTCAAGGACGTGCAGACATGGGCGCTATCGGCGCTATGATCCGTGCAAAATTGCAATAATTAGCGTTTCAATGTATGAACAAGCCGTGCCTATGCGCGGCTTGTTTGTTTAAATTCGCGCAAGGCGAGATTTTAAGCACTCAATGGCAATACCTCGTGATTTTATCAATGAGCTAATCGCTCGCACCGACATCGTCGAACTTATCGACCGCAAGGTGCCCTTGAAAAAGGCGGGTAAAAACTACTCGGCCTGTTGTCCTTTTCATAGTGAAAAATCACCTTCGTTTACCGTTAGCCGCGATAAACAGTTTTATCATTGCTTTGGCTGCGGAGCCCACGGCAACGCCATCGATTTTGTGATGGAGTACGACAGACTCGATTTTATCGATGCTATTGAAGATCTTGCCGGACAACTGGGCTTAGAAGTCCCAAGGGAACAAGGCACGGGTAAACGCCAAGACGATGGCCTAAGCCGTGATCTCTACCAATTAATGGAAGAAGCCAGTCGCTTTTTTCAAACCCAGTTAAGACAACACCAAGACAAACAAAAAGTCATCGACTACCTCGCCTATCGCGGATTATCCGATGATATTGTTGAGCATTTTGGTATTGGTTTTGCACCAGACGGTTGGGATGGCTTATTAAGCCGCTACCGACATAGTCAAGATGCACAGGATAAACTCCTGACCGCTGGCATGCTGATCAGCAATGACAGCGGTAAAAGATACGATAGATTCCGTGACCGCCTGATGTTTCCCATTCGCGACCGCCGTGGTCGTGTGATTGGATTTGGTGGCAGAGTATTGGGAGATGGCACACCCAAGTACTTGAATTCGCCAGAAACGCCCATATTTCATAAGGGCAATGAGCTCTATGGCCTATACGAGCTAAAGCAACGTCATCGTGATCCAGACAAAGTACTGATTGTCGAAGGCTATATGGACGTCGTTGCCCTAGCCCAATATGGTGTCGATTATGCGGTTGCATCGCTTGGCACCTCGACGACAGCTGAACAATTTCAATTGTTGCTGCGTAGTGCTAAAGAAGTCATTTGCTGCTACGACGGCGATAGAGCCGGTAATGAGGCCGCCTGGCGCGCCTTAGAAACTGCCTTGCCCCTGTTAAAACCCGGGGATAAAGTACGTTTTATGTTTTTATCGCAATCTGAAGATCCAGATTCAATGGTTCGCAAGATTGGTAAAGACGCATTCGAGCAACTGATGGACAGTGCTATCAGCCTGCCCGAATTTTTGTTTGATACATTAACGACGAAATACGGTACCGATAAAGGTAATTTAGCCAAACAAGCCTTTGGCCTAATTGAAAAAATTCAAGACACTGTGCTGCAAAACCTCCTACTTGAGAGCTTAGCTCACAAGTTAGGTATGAACAGCTCAGACGATATGAAGAAAAAACTGGGTTTTAGTGTCAAACAAACTAAGCCCACAGCATCAACGGGACTCAAAGGACGCGGTACACCATTGCGACTTGCCATCGCCTTGTTAGTACAGCATCCCGAGCTGGGACTGGGGTTATCTCCGCAACCAGCATTAAACCATCTGCAAATGCCAGGCATCGACTTGCTGCCATTGCTGTTGGCGTTAACTCGAGAGCATAAGTTAAACAGCGCACAACTACTTGAGCAATTCAGAGACAGCCCCCACAGCGGGACGCTGCATAAATTAGCCCAATGGGACCATCAAGTGGCGGAAGAAAACTTACTCGAAAAGTTTAAACAGACCCTGGTTTGGTTGAACAATCAATATATTGAACAACGATATCAGGAATTGAGTCTAAAACAGACCCATACTAAGGAAGAAAAGATCCAGCTGCAGAAGCTGATCTCAGTCATGAAAGGACTAAACTGAGGCAAAAATGTCCTCATTCAGTATCCCAGTGACTAGCACAGGTAAGTGCACATGGCTATAATTGACGATTTGCGCGGCACTTAGCACGAGCTAACTGTCCGTCGTTGTAACAGTTTCCCAACTTGGATGATATCTATGGATCATACTCCGCAGTCGCAACTCAAGCTGTTGCTTGCCAAAGGTAAAGAGCAAGGTTACTTAACCTATGCAGAAGTGAACGATCACTTACCTGCAGACATGGTCGATTCTGACCAGATCGAAGATATTATCCAGATGATAAATGACATGGGTATTCGGGTATTCGAAGAGGCTCCCGATGCCGATGACATGATGATGTCGGAAGACAACACAGACGAAGATGCAGCAGAAGAAGCAGCCGCCGCCCTTGCCACGGTAGAAAGTGAGCTTGGCCGCACCACGGATCCTGTGCGTATGTACATGCGCGAAATGGGTACTGTTGAACTGCTGACCCGTGAAGGCGAAATCGTTATCGCTAAACGCATCGAAGAAGGCATTAACACAGTTCAAAGCTCAGTAGCCGAATACCCACAAGCGATCGCCATGATCCTTGAGCAATACGACCAGTATGAAGCCGATGAACTGCGCCTGTCTGATATTATCTCTGGATTTGTTAACCCTGACGAAGAAGACTTAGGCCCAACCGCTACTCACATCGGTTCTGAATTATCAGAAGAAGATCTTGAAGATGAAGATGATGAGGAAGACGAGGAAGACGAAGACGGTGATGCCGACGGCGATGATGATGGTAATAAAGGTCCCGATCCTGAAGAGGCTCGTGAACGCTTTAGCCAGTTAAGAACCGCCTACGAAAACGCGCTCAAAATCATCGAAGCCAAAGGCCGTGAACATCCAGAATCGATCAAAGCACTGTTTGAGATCGGTGAGATTTTTAAAGAGTTCCGCCTAGTACCTAAGCAATTTGACCGCTTAGTGAAAAGTATGCGTTCGATGATGGACCGTGTTCGCGTGCAAGAGCGTCTCCTGATGAAGCTTTGCGTCGAACAAGCCAAAATGCCAAAGAAAAACTTTGTTAAGTTCTTCACTGGTAACGAAACCAATCTCGATTGGTTTAATGCAGAAAAAACCTCAAACAAACCTTATGCCGAAGGCTTAAGAATGGTTGAGGATGACGTGCAGCGCTGCCGTAGCAAACTGGCCGCCATCGAAGAAGAAACAGGCTTAGTTATTGCCGCGATTAAAGATATTAACCGCCGCATGTCAATCGGTGAGGCTAAAGCTCGCCGTGCGAAGAAAGAAATGGTTGAGGCAAACTTACGTCTAGTAATTTCTATCGCTAAGAAATACACCAACCGCGGTCTGCAATTCTTGGACTTAATCCAAGAAGGTAACATCGGTCTGATGAAGGCTGTTGATAAATTTGAATATCGCCGTGGTTACAAATTCTCGACCTATGCGACTTGGTGGATCCGTCAGGCAATCACCCGCTCAATCGCGGACCAAGCCCGTACGATCCGTATTCCAGTACACATGATCGAAACCATCAACAAGCTGAACCGTATCTCTCGCCAAATGCTACAGGAAATGGGCCGCGAACCCTCACCTGAAGAATTGGCAGAGCGAATGATGATGCCGGAAGACAAAATCCGTAAGGTACTGAAAATCGCTAAAGAACCGATCTCCATGGAAACCCCAATCGGTGACGATGAAGATTCGCATTTAGGCGATTTTATCGAGGATACCACCCTCGAATTACCTCTGGACAGCGCCACCAGCGAAAGTTTGAAGAGCGCTACCCATGAGGTATTAGCAGGTCTAACAGCCCGTGAAGCCAAAGTACTGCGCATGCGTTTTGGTATCGACATGAACACCGACCACACGCTAGAAGAAGTGGGCAAACAATTTGACGTAACCCGTGAACGTATCCGTCAAATTGAAGCAAAAGCGCTGCGTAAACTGCGTCACCCTTCACGCTCAGAAATCTTAAAGTCCTTCTTAGACGAATAGATAGACGAATAGATAAGTGTCAAATATTAAGCCTAAGCCCCGCACTGCGGGGCTTTTTTTCGCCATCATTCAGTTAACGAGTAACAAACCAGCACAATATACAGCTCAACCCCCTTTCAAAATCAGAGAGTTAAATTACCTTGCACCATGAATCGCACGGCAAAAAACCTTTGCAGAAACAACTGTTGATTAACAGATAACCAATTGAATCAATTCGGTGAATTTCATCGAAAAACACGGGTGACAAGCGCAAACAAGCTTAGTATACTGCCACTCGCTTTAGGTGATGACGATTGCCTTTAGTAGGCCCCTTAGCTCAGTTGGTTAGAGCACACGACTCATAATCGTTAGGTCCACGGTTCAAGTCCGTGAGGGGCCACCACAAAATTCAACAAAAAAGCCCATTTAATAATGGGCTTTTTTGTTTCTGCAATCTGTCGACACTCACTCATACCAACGCGACTCATTCCCGATAACTAACTCAAACGCGATTTCGATTTCCCCTTTAGGTAATGGCCCAATTAAAGCAAAAACAAAGGCGCTAACTGATAACCACGTTAGCGCCTTGATAAGGTTAGAAAACCTGTCAGACCTTAAATAGCAGGAGGCTGACCATCTGGTTAGGTTTTTAACTTACCTAATTGCTGATGTTGTTGTTTCACCAGCTCGGCGAGAACGACGCTGCTTTGCTGTGCTTCGCCTGCAAGACGAGCGAGTTCAGAGGCTGAGTCGGATATGCCAGTAATATTTCGATTAACCTCTTCAGTAACGGCACTTTGCTCCTCTGCCGCCGCAGCAATATGGGTCACTTGCGCTGAAATCTCCTCAATCTGGCTAACCATAGAATTAAGGGAGGTAAGTGCTTGCTCCGTTTGCGAAACGGCCATTTGTGCACGCTCAGCACCTTTATCAATAATCCCCGATGCACTAAGAACCTCTTTTTGGAGCGCATCAATCAGCACGCTAATATCATCGGTGGAGCTTTGGGTTTTGGAGGCAAGTGCCCTTACTTCATCGGCCACCACCGCAAAACCCCGTCCTTGCTCACCTGCGCGAGCAGCCTCAATAGCCGCATTTAAGGCGAGTAAGTTTGTTTGCGCGGCAATCGAGCTAATCACTTCGAGGATTCGGCTAATATTAGTGCTACTTTCAGCCACTTTACTGACGGCGACTTTAGCCTGCATAGACTCTTGCGACATAGTAGTCACATAATCCATTGCTTTAGTCAGACTGTCTTCACTGAGACGCACATTGCGTGACATAGCCTCCGTTTCGGCAGCGGTTTGTTCAGAAGCTTTGGCAACCTCAAGGGCTGTAGCACTCATTTCATTAACCGCAGTCACAACACTCTCAATCTCACCATATTGACGATGTACGCTATCGCGGGTTAATTCTGCAATTTTTGCAGAGGATAAACTTTCCTCCTGTGTCCGCCCTGCCAACGCTTTAAGCTCGGAGATTAAATCCTTAAGTTTATTGATAAAGGAATTAAATCCTTTACCCAGAGCGATAAGTTCTGCGTGTGAATCGACTTCAATCGATTGAGTTAAATCGCCATCGGCACTGGCTAAATTTTCAACGCGTCCCTGAATGACTTTGAGCGGTGCAATCACGCTGCGGATCACTATGCTGATGGTAACAACCGCTAAAATGGAAACCGCTAGGCCAACAATCAATAAGATGCTGCCAAGTGATGTTGCCATTTCGTCCATTTTTTCATTTAGTTGAATCGAACTCTTGAGTGCCATTGATTTAGGGACTTGAATCGCAAGTGACCACTCTGCGTTGGCAAGGGGAATATTAATCGGATAGGCAACGATAATTTCATCGTCATTTGCCATGTAACCGCCATTTTTATGCAATCCAACAATTTGTGTTGCCAATTTGGGGTCAATAGACTCGGCTAACGGACGCGCCTTTTTACTGTAGTGGCTTGCGGCAACCACTAAACCACGGGTACTGAGCAAAGTCACTTTAGCTTGGCCGTCATAAAGGCTTTTAGACAGTTTATCAATTAACACTTGGAATACTGGTAGGTTGAGATCCACCCCAACCACACCAATAAATTGTTTATGCTTAAGTACAGGAACCGTTAACGACGTCATTAACGCTGTATTGCCAGGGGTGATTTCGTAGAGATAAGGTTCCATTAAACAAGGCTTTAAGGTCTCCTTTGCACATAAAAACCATTCAGCATCTCGTATACCAAATTCGTTGAGAGTTGTTTTATATTTTTCCGATGAATCATCAACTTGGTTATGTTCAACTGTGCCATCATCATTGCGAGTGTAATACACCTCCAATGCCCCAGATGAAGCAACACTATGGCTGACATTAACATTTAAAAATTCACTGTCGAGTCCATCATACCCATTAGCTTCGAACTGGGCATACATTGACGAGATTTGCGTATTTTTCTTTAACACAGCAGCCACAGCGAGTTCTAAACGATCACGCTTGAGTGGCAATTCTTCTGACGTGCTTTCAAGTATGCCTGAAAAGGAATAAGGGATCCGGTAAGCTTCGTTGATAAAACCTGCGACCATTTCGCCATATTCGCCCGCTCGCGCTTCAAGCTTATCGTGGGTCTCCTTTTGCAATGTTTCTTGAACCTGATAGGAAAGTTCAGCATTTTGATCCGAGAGGGTCCACCATAGACTGATGGAGAGAATAGCCACTATTGAGAGAAATAAGGCGGAAGTGATCCACAACAACTTAGTACTGATGGACAAATGCTTCATCGAGTAAACTCCAAATATAAGGTCAAGAGCCTAATTATTATGATCTAGTTCATTTTTATTTTTGCTGACTAATTTAAAAAATAGCACTCTGCGTCGGGATTACCAGTCTTTAAGATAGTGAATTGTTAACTATAAGTAAAACTTTTCACCGACAGATTTAGGGCCAATTGCGACCTTTATCCCAATAGGTGGCAATTTGATATTTATCCCAAATCGATGAACGCAAATATGACCAAACTCACAAACCACAAAGATTAGCGAGCCACACTTTTTTACAAAAATTAATTCCAGATTAAAAACCCCTATTTCATTTGTAACAAAGTCTATTCTTTGGCGTTGTGGCATTGGTTTGCGCAGGCTATCGCCTTATACTCTTGGCCTTAAACACAAAACAACAATAACGGAAGCAAGCTTTATGACTCTTGGTACCAATCAGGTAAGCAAGACACATTCGTTTATGACTGTGTCACTTATCGAATTATGGGAACGTTTTGGTTATTACGGCATGCAAGCGCTGATCGTGTACTTTATGGTGCAGCGTCTTGGCTTTGATGACTCCCGTGCAAACTTAGTTTGGAGTGCCTGTGCGGCGCTGATTTACGTGTCGCCAGCCATAGGTGGTTGGGTTGGGGATAAAATTCTCGGCACCAAACGCACTATGTTGCTCGGTGCGGGGATTTTATCGGTAGGTTATGCATTGATGACGGTGCCTACCGAAAACACTTGGTTTATGTTCTCCGCTCTTGGGGTGATTGTGGTCGGTAACGGCCTATTTAAACCCAATGCCGGTAACTTAGTCCGTAAGATTTACGAAGGTGATGACTCTAAGATCGACAGCGCCTTTACCATCTACTACATGGCGGTAAACGTAGGTTCGACTTTCTCTATGCTGTTAACGCCTTGGATTAAGGACTATGTTAACGCGCAATATGGTAACGAATTTGGCTGGCATGCCGCTTTTGCCGTGTGCTGTGTGGGCCTAATCGTCGGCTTAGGTAACTATGCCCTGATGTATAAGAGCCTCGCCAACTATGGTTCAGAGCCTGATACTCGCCCCGTCAACAAAAAGAATCTTGCGATCGTATTGATATTAGCGGCACTTTCCGTTGTTGCTTCGGCCATTATTCTTGAATATGAAGATGTTGCCCGAGTATTCGTGTATGCCGCGGGTGTGGCAGTATTAGGGATTTTCTTCCACTTAATTCGTACCAGTGAGCCAAGTGAGCGTGCAGGCCTTATCGCAGCGCTTATCCTCACAGTGCAAACCGTCTTCTTCTTTATCTTCTATCAACAAATGTCGACTTCGCTGGCCCTGTTTGCGCTGCGTAACGTCGATTGGGATTTCCAAGTCTTTGGTACCCATTTATGGACTTGGTCTCCTGCACAGTTCCAAGCACTTAACCCAATCTGGATCATGGTGTTAAGCCCAGTGTTGGCTTGGAGTTATTCATGGGCTGGTCGTAATAATAAAGACTTTTCGATTGCCGCTAAGTTCGCTTTAGGTTTTGCGGTTGTCGCGATTGGCTTCTTTATCTACGGATTTGCAGGACAATTTGCCGTTGAGGGTAAAACCTCTTCTTGGGTAATGATCTGGGGTTATGCCTCTTACTCACTCGGCGAACTGCTGGTGAGTGGTCTTGGTTTAGCCATGATCGCCCGCTACGTACCGGCTCGCATGGGCGGCTTTATGATGGGCGCGTATTTCGTGGCATCGGGTATTTCCCAGTACTTGGGCGGCGTTGTGGCAAACTTTGCCAGCGTGCCACAGGACTTAGTCGATCCACTGCAAACTCTGCCCGTCTATACCAATCTATTCAATAAATTAGGTATTGCAGCCGTGGTTTGTACTTTTATCGCCTTAGCCGTATTACCACTGATGCGCCGTTTGACCGAAAGTCATCACGCCCATAACAGTATTGAAGATAACGCGGCGGCCTCACTACGTGATGTGAAAGCCGAGCAATAATCCTTCATTCACATAAGTCATATGTGAGCAATAAAAACTGCCGACAAGCCCCGCTTGCGGCAGTTTTTTTATACCTTTAGGTTACTGCTCATCACCAAACAATCTGAACTTTCTGTGCTGATTTTTCATGCATCGGCTTGGGATAAGGCTTTCACCCCTGTTTGCAAAACTAAGATGTTCGGTTCCAATTTTAACTCAGTGTTAAGCTAAAGCCTTGAGCTTGTTTATCGTTGATACGTCACCATATCCTAGGGTAAGACTCCATCAGCACTGACAGAACAATCGCTTTAGCGCCCACCACATTCATCCGTGGGAGACAAATAAAGCCGTTGCTACAGGGCTGACACACGCTAAGAGGCGCTTAATTTATGGCTACATCATCTACTTCAACATCATCTGTCATCCCATCGCAGGCTGTGCCCGCGGCTAAATCTCCCCTGGCGGAGATTCCCTTTTCACTGTTAGAGCTTGCCCCTGTTCGCTATGGCGCCAGTATCGGAGACACGCTACGCGCCAGCCTGCAATACGCTAAGGTGGCCGATGACTTAGGCTTTAATCGTTTCTGGTTTGCCGAGCACCACAATATGCCCGGTATCGCCAGCGCCGCGACATCGGTATTAATTGGCTATATTGCCGAGAATACTAAACGCATTCGCGTCGGCGCGGGTGGGATTATGCTGCCCAACCATGCGCCCCTAGTGGTTGCCGAGCAGTTTGGTACGCTCGAGAGTCTTTATCCTGGCCGTATCGATTTAGGGCTTGGCCGCGCCCCTGGGAGCGATCAAATCACCAGTCGCGCCCTTAACCGCGATATGAGCCGCGCGGAGCAATTTCCCGCCGAGGTGAGCGAGTTACAAACCTTACTCGGCGACTACAATGGCCATCATCCCGTGAGAGCGATTCCCGGCGAAGGCACCCATGTGCCGATATGGCTACTTGGCTCTAGCCTGTTTAGCGCCCAGCTTGCGGCACAGCGCGGCTTACCCTATGTCTTTGCAGGGCATTTTGCACCAAGGTTCCTCTACGATGCGATTGAGATTTACCGCCGCGACTTTAAGCCATCTAAGGTGTCGGATAAGCCCTATGTCATGCTTGGCCTGCCGCTTATCGCCGCCGAGACAGATGCCGAAGCCGAATACTTGAGTACCACCTCCAAGCAACGGGTACTTGCGCTGATCCGTGGTGAGGCGCTTTGGTTAAAGCCCCCCGTGCATAGCATGGATGGCCTATGGAGCGAGCAGGAAAAAACCTATGTCGATAACTTCTTAGGCTTATCCGTCACCGGTGGCCCCACCACAATCAAGCACCGCTTAGAGATGATAGTGAAAGAACTAGGTGTCGATGAGTTTATCTTTACCAACGATTTGTATGATCAGGACAAACGTGAGCGAGCACTGCAAATCCTGATGGAAATTAAAGGAAATTAAGCGTTAAACCACGCCATAAAAAATCCCGCCTAAGCGGGATTTTTTATCTCTGTTAACCTTTTAACACGGCATCGAAGCAGGCCTTAAGAATGCCCAGCCCCGCTCCAAGCTGCTCGTCTGGCACTGTCAATGGCACCAAAATCCGCAGCACGTTTCCGTAGGTGCCGCAGGAGAGGAGAATCAATCCTCGGTTTCTTGCTTCGGCTAAGATTTGAGCACAGTACTGAGGTGCAGGTTTGCCATCTTCCATTAATTCAATGGCGATCATCGCCCCTAGACCACGCACATCGGCAATTTGTGGATGTTCGACTTGCATGGTATTTAACGCCGACTTAATCCGCTCGCCAATCGCATTGGCACGCTCAAGCAGCTTTTCCTCTTCAAACACCTCAAGTACAGCAAGCGCCGCCACACAGGCCAGCGGGTTACCACCGTAGGTGCCGCCAAGGCCACCGGGACCAATAGCATCCATGACTTCAGCTTTACCCGTAATACCTGAGAGTGGGAAACCACCAGCAATGGATTTCGCAAAGGTGGTGATATCGGCGCTCACGCCCATTTGCTCCATCGCGAAGAAGGTCCCCGTGCGACCCGCCCCCGTTTGCACTTCATCGGCGATAAGCATAATGCCTTCGCGGTCACAAAGTGCACGTAAACGTTGCATAAAGGCTGGCGAAGCGGCATAAAACCCGCCTTCGCCCTGCACAGGTTCGAGAATAATTGCGGCAATATCACTTGGCTCCGCATCATTTTTAAAGATGCGTTCGATAGACGCCATCGCATCATCATCGGACACGCCGTGTAGCGCACAGGGAAACTCAGCGCGGAACACATTAGCCGACATTAACCCCATACCTTTACTGTAAGGCGCAACCTTTCCCGTTAACGCCAGTGCCGCCATAGTACGACCATGGTAACCCGAGGTAAAGGCAATCACGCCCGCCCGCTTAGTGTATGCCCGAGCAACTTTAACTGCATTTTCAACCGCTTCTGAGCCGCTGGTAAATAAGGCTGTCTTCTTGGCAAAATCCCCCGGCACTAACTGATTCAGTTTTTCACAGACTTGAATATAGCTTTCATAACCCAGCACCATAAAACAGGTGTGGGAGAAGTCCTCAAGCTGCGCCGCAACAGCCGCCTTAACCTTAGGATGTAAATGCCCAGTGTTGAGCACAGCAATACCACCGGCAAAGTCGATAAACTCTCGACCTTCAACATCCCACACACTCGCGTTTTCAGCGCGGGCAGTAAAAATTGGGTGAATTTGACCCACTCCACCAGCTACAGCGGCTTGGCGACGTGCCATTAATGAATCATTAGTTGTGCTCATTTTGTGTTCCTTACTTGCATTCCCAACTTGCTGAAGTCGCATTGCCTGTCAAGCGTCAGTCACTTAAACAGACATACAGATATATTTGATTTCTAAATATTCTTCGATGCCGTACTTAGAGCCTTCTCGGCCGAGCCCTGAGGATTTCATTCCGCCAAACGGCGCGACTTCGGTGGAGATCAACCCAGTGTTGACGCCTACCATGCCGTATTCCAATGCCTCGGCCACTTTCCACACTAAGGAAATATCACGGCCATAAAAATAAGCCGCTAACCCAAACTCGGTATCATTGGCTTGCTTAATCACATCGTCCACATCGGTAAACTTAAACAGCGGCGCCAGTGGGCCAAAGGTTTCTTCACGGGCCACGCGCATACTGCTATCGACATGCGTCAGTACCGTGGGCTCGAAGAAGTTGCCGCCTAAGCTATGGGGCTTACCGCCCGCGACTACTGTCGCCCCTTTACTGAGCGCATCCTCAAGATGACTCTGGACTTTTTCGACCGCCGCGCGATTGATAAGCGGTCCTGTAGTGACGCCTTCAGTAATCCCCTCACCGACCTTTAATTTACCCACGGCAATGCTGAGCTTGCGAGCAAATTCGTCATACACACCCGCTTGGACATAGATGCGGTTAGCGCAGACACAGGTTTGCCCCGCATTGCGATACTTAGCGATCATGGCGCCTTCAACCGCCGCATCGATATTGGCATCGTCGAATACGATAAATGGCGCATTACCGCCTAATTCTAAAGATAATTTCTTCAGAGTCGGCGCGCATTGCTCCATCAACTTAATACCCACTTGGGTCGAGCCAGTGAAAGACAACTTACGCACAGTTGGGTTGCTACACATCTCATTACCAATGCCGATAGCATCACCGGTGATCACACTGAATACCCCAGCGGGGATCCCGGCGCGCTCGGCAAGCACGGCTAAGGCTAATGCGGTAAAAGGTGTTTGCGGCGCAGGTTTCACCACCATAGTACAACCGGCAGCCAGTGCTGGCGCGGCTTTACGGGTGATCATCGCCGCAGGAAAGTTCCAAGGGGTAATGGCCGCAGTCACGCCCACGGGCTGCTTGATCACCATGATGCGTTTATCGCCCTGATGCCCAGGAATCGTATCGCCATAGACGCGTTTCGCCTCTTCGGCGAACCATTCGATAAAGGAGGCGGCGTAGGTGACTTCACCCTTCGCTTCGGCAAGGGGTTTGCCCTGCTCAGTGGTCATCATTAGCGCTAAGTCATCACTGTTTTCATTGAGTAATTCAAACCAGCGACGCAGCTTGGCACCACGCTCTTTTGCGGTAAGTGCTCGCCATGCAGGCAATGCCGCTTCAGCTGCCGCAATCGCCGCTTGCGTTTCGACTTGCCCCATCACAGGGACACTGGCGATCACCGCGCCCGTCGCCGGATTAGCGATAACGACAGTTTCTTTTGACTGCGCATCGCACCATTGACCATTGATATAACATTGCTGACGCAGCAGACTCGGGTCTTTTAACAACACAGGAAATTCCTCTCGCTGCGAGGTAATGCCTTACCTCGTATAAAAAATTCAAATAAATTAGATACCTAATTTATCTCTTAGACTGTAATACCATGCTCCCAACGCACTAAAAGGCACACGTAAGGCGTGTCCGCCGGGGAAGGGATAATGGGGCAGCGCCGCAAAAGCATCGAAACGCGTGGCTTGACCATTGAGCATTTCGGCAATTAACTTGCCTGCCAAGTGGGTATAAGTAACGCCATGGCCGCTACAACCCTGTGAGTAATAGATATTTTTACCAATACGACCGACCTGTGGTAGACGCGATAAGGTCAATAAAAAGTTACCCGTCCAAGCATAATCAACCTTAACCCCTTTTAACTGTGGGAAGGTTTTGAGCATATTCGGGATAATCAGGGATTCAATATCCGCAGGATCGCGGGCACCATAAACAACCCCACCGCCGTAGATCAGGCGCTTGTCACCAGACAGCCTAAAATAATCAAGCAGATAGTTACAATCTTCGACGCAGTAGTCTTGGGGCAACAGACTTGCAGCCAGCTCTTCATCCAAAGGCTCTGTGGTGATCACTTGGGTACCGCAAGGCATAGACTTGGCTTGTAATTCTGGCATAAGTTTACCGAGGTAAGCGTTACCTGCCACCACCACAAACTTGGCTTTTACACTACCCTTAGCGGTGTGTACGACAGGACTATCGCCTTCATCGACCCGCAGCACCGCTGAGTCTTCAAAAATCTTGCCGCCAAGGGATTCTACTGCACGGGCTTCACCCAAGGCTAAATTCAGCGGGTGAATATGGCCGCCGCTCTTGTCCAACATACCGCCGACATAGCGCTCAGTATTTACCACAGTTCGAATGCCGTTTGCATCGAGCATCTCAAGCTTGCCAACATGACCATGGCTTTCCCATAACTGCTTTTGATGGCGTAAATGGCCCATTTGCTTTTCGTTCATTGCCGCGAATACACCGCCATCTTTGAGATCGCAGTCAATGTTGTACTTAGCGATACGTTCACGGATGATGCGTCCGCCCTCGAAGGCCATTTGACCAAAGAGCTTGGCTTGTTCTTTGCCAACGGTTTTTTCAATGGTATCAATGTCACGGCTATAGCTGTTGACGATTTGTCCACCATTACGCCCCGAGGCTCCCCAACCAATTCGCGCCGCTTCGAGCACCACCACACTAAAACCCGATTCGAGTAAATGCAGTGCGGCAGACAGGCCTGTATACCCCGCACCAATCACACAAACATCGGCTTCAATCGATTCCTGTAAACGCGCGCGCTCAACCTTATCGTTGGCCGATGCCGCATAATATGATTCAGTGTGAGGTATGGCTGACATGATGTTCCCTTGATTTTTATGTTCATTATTTTAAACAACTATCACATCCTACACCTTCAAATCGGGAAACACTAGCCATAAAAGCACAATAATTTACACAATGTTTGATATTTCAAACAAAGTATCCTTCATGCCTTAAACGGATTTGAAAATTGAGTGTAGAGGTACAGATAAGAAGACTTGGCGGGAGAGAGAAGGATGGCCTTTGGTATCAAGGCCATCCTTTTTCACGCGAGATTTCGACTCAGTGCTTGCTCACTCTGCTCTTGAATCTCAGCACTGGAATCCCCGCTTATTTGTGCATGTTAGTACACGTTAGTTAAGCGGCATCCGTTCACGTTTTTCGGCGCGTCTTGCCATATACCACGACAGGAAAGCGATTAACGACACGCACAGAATGATAAGTGTTGCCAATGCGTTGATCTTAGGCGATACCCCCAAGCGCACCGAGGAGAACACCACCATAGGTAAGGTCGTCGCACCGGGGCCTGAGGCAAAGCTTGCAATCACTAAGTCATCGAGTGACAGACTAAAGGATAACAACCACCCCGCCACTAATGCCGGCGAAATCATAGGCACAGTGATCAGGAAGAAGGTCTTAAGCGGTGTTGCACCAAGATCCATTGCCGCCTCTTCGATTGACATGTCTAACTCACGCAATCTTGAAGACACCACCACAGCCACATAGGCCGCACAGAAGGTCGAATGGGCAATCCATACTGTCACCATGCCGCGCTCTTTCGGCCAACCTAAAAGATCTGCCAAATGCACAAATAGCAGCAGTAATGACAAACCCGTGATGACCTCGGGCATAACCAAGGGCGCTGTGATCATATTTGACAAGGTGAGCTTGGCCCATGAACGCTTAAACCGCGTCATCACAAAGGCAGCCATAGTGCCGATAATCACCGCCATAGTGGAGCTGTAAAACGCAATTCTTAGGCTGGTCCATACGGCATCGAGGATCTGCTGATCGGCAAATAGCTCGCCGTACCACTTAGGTGAAAAACCGCCCCACACTGTCACAAGCTTGGATTCGTTAAAAGAATAGATCACTAGAATCAGCATAGGCGCGTATAAAAAGAACAACCCAAACCACAGCATTACAGAAGAAAAACTCAGCTTTTTCATAGGTCTTTCTCCAAACTACGTGCTTGATAGCGATGGAATAAGGTAATAGGAATAATCAGTAGTGCCAGCATCACAATCGCCAGTGATGAGGCCATAGGCCAATCACGGTTATTGAAGAACTCCTGCCACAACACTTTACCTATCATTAACGAATCTGGACCGCCGAGCAGTTCAGGGATCACAAACTCGCCGACTGCCGGAATAAATACCAACATCGATCCAGCAATCACCCCACTTTTGGATAAAGGAAAAGTGATTTTCCAGAAAGTGTTAATCCGACTTGATCCTAAATCTGAAGCAGCCTCAATTAAACTCATATCTAACTTCACTAAGGTCGCATACAGCGGCAAGATCATAAAAGGCAAATAGGCATAGATAATCCCGATATAGACGGCGATATTGGTGTTCAAGATTTGCAATGGCTCAGAAATGACACCTAACCACATCAATGTGTTATTGATAATCCCCGTGTTACTTAAGATCCCCATCCAGGCATAAACGCGGATTAAGAACGAGGTCCAAGAAGGTAGCATCACCAATAACAACAGCACGGTTTGCAACCTTGCTGGCGCACGGGCAATGGCATAGGCCATAGGATAACCAATGATCAAACAGCCAATGGTTGAAATGAGCGCCATTTTTAATGAGCTGAGATACGCGGTGTAATACAGCGAATCATCTAGCAACATCAAATAGTTACCCAAATGCAGGAAGATATTTAGTACATCATCTGCATATTGAAAAGTCGCCTCATAGGGCGGAATTGAAATCGCCGCCGTAGAGAAACTAATTTTAAGGACAATGGCAAAGGGCAAGGCGAAGAACAGCAATAGCCAAGTATAAGGTAGACTTATCGTCCAGAAGCGTCCTTTAAGCCATTTAAGTTTGGACTTTATCTTCATGATCTTAACACCACGCCACTGGTGTCCTCCCAACTGATAAACACTTCATCATCCCAGGTTGCATGGTCGGCGCGGCGTTCACGGTTTGTCATACTGCATTGCACAATCTGGCCATTTTCAAGGCGAATGTAGTACACCGAGATCCCACCTAAATAGGCTATATCATGCACTATGCCCTTAGCCCAGTTATATTCACCTTCAGGTTGTTCACGGCTGATAATGGTTTTCTCTGGGCGGACAGCGAGCCATACGTGCTTTTCTTCAACACTGGTGGTTACCCCGTAACCCACATAGAAAGGCTGTACTAAATCATTGGGTTTAATGATGAGGTGGTCGACTTCGTCCACTTCAATCTCACCGCCAAAGAGGTTCACTGAACCGATAAATTCGGCAATCATGCGACTATTTGGACTCTCGTAGATATCCATAGGAGAGCCGGTTTGAGCTATCCAACCATCACTCATAATCGAGATCCGGCCCGCCATGGTCATGGCTTCTTCCTGATCATGGGTCACCATCACACAGGTCACACCAACACGTTCGAGGATTTCAACCACTTCTAACTGCATCTGAGTACGTAGTTTTTTATCTAGTGCACCCATTGGCTCGTCAAGCAATAATAATTTCGGACGTTTTGCCAAAGATCGAGCAAGGGCGACCCGTTGGCGCTGACCACCAGAAAGCTGATGCGGTTTACGTTTCCCGTATTGCTCCATATGTACCAACTTGAGCATTTCCTGTACGCGTTGCTCAATTTCAGCTTTCGGTAATTTGTCTTGCTTTAAACCAAAGGCGATATTTTGTGCCACTGTCATATGGGGAAATAGCGCATAGGATTGGAACATCATATTGATCGGACGTTCATAAGGCGGTAGATCGGTAATATCTTCACCATCGAGAAAAATCCGCCCAGAAGTCGGTCTTTCGAACCCCGCGAGCATACGCAACAAGGTAGACTTACCCGAGCCTGAGCCTCCAAGTAAGGCAAAAATTTCGCCTTTATTGATCGTCAATGATACGTCGTCAACTGCACGCACATCATCAAACAGCTTACTGACCCGCTCAATCTTAAGCAGGACTTTTTCTTGCGTCTTTGTAGTGGGTTTATTGGTGACGCCCGAGGTGCTTGCCATAGTACTTCTCCACCCGAGTATTGATGTGATAACACATTCAACACTTGAGATTTACACAATGAATTAATGAATAGAGATTTAATCTTGCAGACTTAATGTCCAAAGGAGCAGCCATTGTCTTGTTATCAAAAGGGGCAAGCTGTGCTTGCCCCATGTCGATTATTGGCCAGATTTCACTTTGGTCCAGACGCGAGTTAATACACGTTGGATTTTCAATGGACGAATTTCGCCAATATACAATTTATCTAATACTTCTTTTGGTGGATAAATCGCTGGGTCATTGCGAATCGCTTCATCGACTAAGGGCTGTGCAGGATCGTTAGGATTTGCATAAGCCACATAGTTAGAGATAGGTGCAATCACCTCAGGGCGAAGTAAGTAGTTGATAAGCTTGTGAGCATTTTCCACGTTAGTGGCGTCTGCTGGGATGGCTAACATATCAAACCACAGGTTGGCGCCTTCTTTAGGAATAGAGTAACCAATCTTATTGCCATTACCCGCTTCATCGGCGCGGGCAGCAGCTTGGAACACATCACCAGAGAAACCATAAGCCACGCAAATATCACCATTGGCGAGATCAGAGATATAACGTGATGAATGGAAATACGTCACATAGGGACGAATCTTTTCGAGTAACTCACCAGCTTTTTCGTAATCTTCGGCCTTAGTACTGTTAGGATCGAGCCCAAGATAAATCATTGCCTGTGGCACCATATCATCGGCCGAATCTAACATGGCAAAGCCACATTTAGAGATTTTTTCAGCATATTTTGGGTTAAAGATCAGCTCCATAGAATTTAATGGTGCATCTTCACCCACAGCCGCTTTCACTTTATTGATGTTGTAACCAATACCATTCGTTCCCCACAGATAAGGGACTGCATATTGATTACCTGGATCGGCCTTCTCTAACAGCTTCATCAGGTCAGCATTGAGGTTTTTAAAATTGGTGAGTTTAGAGCGGTCTAGTGGCTTGAATGCACCGGCCTTAATCTGTTTAGCGAGGAAATGGTTGGATGGGACAACGATGTCATAGCCGCTGCGA
Organism: Shewanella sp. DNRA4; assembly: GCF_012843185.1. Classification (NCBI taxonomy): domain Bacteria; kingdom Pseudomonadati; phylum Pseudomonadota; class Gammaproteobacteria; order Alteromonadales; family Shewanellaceae; genus Shewanella; species Shewanella sp. DNRA4. Next base: position 128,440 of record NZ_JABAIP010000002.1, on the reverse strand, counting down.
CCAGATAATAACTTAGCTTCGACGACTTCATTGCTATCAAACACATCGTAAATCACCCGAATCCCAGTTTCCTTTTTGAAGTTTTCTAAGGTGTCTTCTGCAATATAATCAGACCAATTATATACACGCACAACTTCTTCAGCTTGAGCAGCTACGCTGGCAAGTGATCCTGCGGTTACTAGCGCCAAAGTCGTCATCTTATTAAATAGCTTCATGCTTTCTCCTTTCTCGGGTAGCAGAATTGCCTTTAACAATTCTGAAATTGTGTCACCGACCATCTGCTCGGTTATTGTTGTTATTCTCGACCAATGCTACACCTTAAAAACCGCATCGGCAGTCTCTACAGCACCATAATGCCTTCATCTCTAGGTCGCTGCAATGAATGGGATTATCAGATTTCATGCCAAATTTATCTATATCTATATTTGCATTAACAAGCATAAAAATAGACTAGTTATCGTAACACCATACATCTTGCAATATTAAGGCAAATGCCTCAAGCCCCTAGGGAAACCGCTGCAACCATCTTACAAAGTTATTAACTAACAGCCAGTTAAAACCAAACTTACAGGTTCAACTTTATGTATTTACTCTTAGGACCAAGCACCGCACACAGAGACACTAAATGAATGAGCACTCAAAAGAGCAGATAAATCTTCCCTTTATCCAAAGTAAGCACTTAAGGTTAAAAGCACTCTGCACCAAAGTTAAGCAAGCAACCCAAAATGGTGCAGAGAATTTTTAATCACTGTTTGAATGTTCTCATTGTCAGGCGTTAGAATCCGTTAACAACATGACGATATTGAACAAAAACAGTGCAACCTATGTAAAACATTTTATACACTGAGTAATAAAAATTCTCGCTCCCACGAACTCACCACTCTGCGGAAATTTTCAAGCTCGGCCTGTTTGACGGCCACAAAGCCCGTGGTAAAGGACTCACCTAAATATTCCTTACAGGCATCACTTTCTTCCATCGCAGCTAACGCTTCTTCCAAGGTTAATGGTAAGCAGTGTGGGTTATTGCTCCGGCTTTCATTGGATTTACCTTGAACGGGTGTGGAGGGTTTGAGTCCCTCGACCATACCGATATAACCACAGAGTAAACTCGCTGCAATGGCTAAGTAGCAGTTAGCATCCGCACCTGGTATACGGTTTTCAATACGACGATTTTGAGGTGAAGATTCCGGAATACGTAAACCACAGGTCCTATTTTCAACACCCCATTCCAAGTTAACGGGCGCAGAGGTTCCCGGTAAGAATCGACGGAACGAGTTAGCATTTGGGGCCATCAAAGGTAGGAGTTCAGGGATAAATTTCTGTAGCCCTGCGATATAACTCAAAAACAACGCACTTTGCGTACCATCTTCGTTGGTAAATATATTTTTACCCGTTTCTTTGTTAATCACACTTTGATGAATATGCATAGCACTACCCGGCTCATCGGTTACGGGTTTTGCCATAAAGGTAGCGCAAACATTATGCTTTAATGCCGCTTCACGTAGAGTGCGCTTAAACACAAACACCTGATCCGCTAGTGATAATGGGTTGCCGTGACTGAAGTTAATCTCCATCTGTGCAGGGCCATCTTCATGGATAAGCGTATCAATATCTAAACCCTGAATTTCGCACCAGTCATACATATCTTCAAACAGAGGATCGTATTCGTTGGCGGCATCAATTGAAAAAGACTGACGCCCCGCTTCCGGTCTGCCTGAGCGGCCAATAGGCGGCTTGAGGGGTAAATCGTGATCATCGCTACGGCTGGTCAGGTAAAACTCCATCTCAGGTGCAATAACAGGCTCCCAGCCTTTTTCATCATAAAGAGACAGCACTTTTTTCAAGACGTTACGAGGTGATAATTCGATAGGATTGCCCATTCTGTCGTAACAATCGTGGATCACCTGTGCCGTAGCTTCAATCGTCCAAGGCAGCATAAATACTGCATTTTCATCGGGAACGCAGACAAAATCGATATCGGCATCATCGAGCAAACTGTAATAGATATCATCGTCGACAAAGTCACCGGTGACGGTTTGCAGCAACACGCTTTCGGGTAAGCGCATACCTTTTTCATCGAGAAATTTATCTACTGGCGCAATTTTGCCACGGGCGATACCAGTCATATCGCTGATAACACATTCGACTTCTGTGATTTTTCGTTCTTTTAAAAAAGCGATTAGCTTATTCATTTTATTTCACTCGAGTTGTAGCCCTACGACGACACGCATCACCAAAGGCATTGAATATTGAGAGGTAAAATGGGTTTTCACTTACTTTCCATTCAGGATGCCATTGCACACCGAGGGCAAATTCAGTGGCATCTATCACGGAGAAAGCCTCCACAAGACCATCAGGAGCACAAGCTTCTGGCCGCAACCCCATCCCAAGGCGCTCCACGCCTTGAGTATGCACAGAGTTAACCTCTGCAGAGTTACGGCCCCAAGCCTCGTAAATGACCCCCCCAGGCTCCACAGTAATACTGTGGGATGGCCCATATTGCACCTCTAACGAGGCCTCTTTATCTTCTCTATGTTCAATAAAACCGCCCATTTCGTGTAACTTCTGGTGCAGACTGCCACCAAAAGCCACGTTCATTTCCTGAAAACCGCGACAAATCCCAAGCACGGGGACTCCCGCAGCAATGGCAGCTCGAATAAGTGGTAGTGTCGTAGCGTCACGCTTAGGATCGTGGTGAGTACCCGCTTCACTCGGTACCCCCGCATAAAGGTGTGGCTCAACGTTAGAGGGCGAACCCGTAAACAGAATACCGTCAAGTCTTGCCAGAATGGCTTCGATAGGTTGGTCCGCGCCTAAGGATGGGATCACAAGTGGCCACCCCTTAGCACCATTTACCACACCTAATAGGTATTTTTCGCCAACAATATTAAAAGGGTGTGAACCCAATCGTTGGTTACACGCAATAACACCAATAAGGGGTAACAGGGTAGACATAACTCACCTTCCAAGCATTTATTCACGAGTACAATGAACAAGTTAATTTTTAATGTTCATTTTTTCACACAGTACACCGAAATTTAACCTCAGGCAAGAGGTTAAACACTTGTTAATGACAGTTTGATTTAAATGCGTAATTTTTAGTTTTAATACAGAAACTTAAACTAACAATCTTTGTTCTTTGATGATAAAACAACCACCAGCAGTATTGTCAGGATGAAAATTAGCCAAAGATAAAGACTGAAAACCTAAGTTCATTTGAAAAATATTATTTACACTTTGAATGATATATTACAATCCAAAGCCGGACTAATATGGTGAGTAACTGGTGGGTTCTCAAAGAGAACGCTACCCTAGGCAATCTAGGACAGCGTTACGCAATTAGAAATTAGCAGGGGTTGTAGCACTGATCAGCCGACAAGGCTCATCGAAGGGATTGCGAAATCGATGGGGTAGCTCACTATTAAAGTAATAGCTATCACCCGCTTCTAAGATATATACCTCGTCGCCAACGGTAAGCTCGAACTTACCTTCAATCACCATGGCAGCTTCTTCACCTTCGTGTTTCAGCATTTCCTCGCCCGTATCCGAACCCGGTGGATAGGTTTCACTCATCACCGACATGGCACGATTGGGAAAATCACGACCAATCAATTTGAATTCTAATGGCCCAGTACCTATGTTGAGGAGTTCATCGGAGCGATATACCACTTTTTGCTCACACTCAATTGAAGCTTCAATTGAGAAAAAATCGACTAAAGACATAGGGATACCCGACAATACTTTTTTCAAAGAACTGACGGATGGGCTAACACTGTTTTTTTCGATCATTGAAATCGTACTGTTAGTCACACCAGCACGCTTAGCCAACTCGCGTTGGGATAAGCCTTTCATTTTTCGAACAGTTCTGAGACTGGCTCCAATATCCAAATTTCACATCTCCCCAAAGGATCGGTCGCCCCGATAGATGAAGAACGGTTGTTCAGGATAAACACCATCCCAAACACATTTTAGCCCTAAAAGCGTGAGTTTAATCGCTTCCGTTGTATTCTAGCTAAAAAGTGTGTTAAATAAAACGAACACTTTAAAGCAGTATCACAAAAGTGTGATGAGTATACTGAGACAAGCCCAATTTACAATAAAAACAATTTTTTGGAGCCCTAATGGCCACTAAACCTCCAGTGCACAGTGAACAATACCCTCACTCTTATTATCTTGATACTGCTAAAGAAATTTACGCTCACCCTCAACTTGAAGGCAACATAACGGCAGATGTTTGTATTGTGGGCGGCGGTTTTAGCGGCATTAACACAGCGATTGAACTAAGACAGCGAGGCTTAAGTGTGGTGTTGCTTGAGGCCAAACGAATTGGCTGGGGCGCTTCAGGACGCAATGGCGGCGAGCTGATCCGCGGTATTGGCCATGACCCAGCGCAATTTATAAACGAAATTGGACAAGAAGGTGTCAGTGCGATCCAGCAAATGGGCTTTGAAGCCGTGGAGATCGTCAGAAATCGGATACAGACCCATGATATCGATTGTGACTTACAAATGGGCTATTGCGATCTTGCGGTGAAGCCTCGACATATGATTGAGCTTCAAGACGAATTCGACAGTCTTAAAAGCCTAGGATATCAGCATGAAATAAAGCTGCTGACCCAATCCCAACTCAGTGAAGTTATCGGCTCAGAATTTTACCAAGGTGCCCTAGTGGATATGGGAAGTGGCCATTTACATCCACTTAACTTGGCCTTGGGCGAGGCTCGTGTTGCCCGTAAATTAGGTGCGCAATTATTTGAATACAGCGCCGCAGAAAAGATTATTTCAGGCAATAAACCGCGAGTATTAACGGCAAAAGGCGAAGTGACTTGCCAATATCTCGTACTCGCTGGCAACGCCTATATTGGCCATAAATTAAATAGCTACATCGGCGGTAAGGTGCTTCCTGCGGGGAGTTATCTACTTGCAACCGAACCACTGACAGAAGCGCAATGCCAAAGCATTATCCCGCAAAACATGGCATTTGCAGATATGCGAATTGCACTAGATTACTTCCACTTATCAGCGGATAGACGCTTACTGTTTGGTGGACTTTGTACTTATTCAGGCAAAGACCCAAAGGATATAGAGGCAGCGCTTAGGCCCAATCTTGAAAAGGTATTCCCACAATTAAAAGGCGTACGCATCGATTACGAATGGGGCGGCATGATAGGCATTGGCGCCAACCGTATGCCGCAAATTGGTCGCCTACCCGATGCGAGTAATATTTTTTACGCCCAAGCCTATGCAGGTCATGGCGTAAATGCCACCCACATGGCAGCAAAACTCCTAGCCGAAGCCATTTGTCAGCAAGCAGGATATTTTGATGTATTCGCCAAGATTAAGCATATGACCTTCCCTGGCGGCCCCACATTCCGCTCGCCTATGCTGGCTGCGGGTATGCTGTACCACAGGTTTAAGGACTTATTCTAAGGTTTGCCCTGTCGTTGGATAAACGCGCAAGTATCCAACGACCTATAGGGCGCGGGTTAACTTAATCCGCCTACGCCGTCTTGCCCACAGAATAAAAGGCAGTGAACCAAGATAATGCACGATTAACGCCACCAACACGCCAAAACCGATACCACTGGCGGTTAACGGGATGCCAGGCTTAAAGTTAACAATAGTCTGCTCTAAATATTCAAAACGAGCGGGATTGAACATATAGGCGGTTTTCTCGAAGAGATTCCCCTGCTCAAAAGTCTGCATTCCCTGTTGAAGTGTTTGCAGCAGAGCCAACGTCTGGCGCTTTTGCTCGGCATCCGCCCTGACGCTAGGCTCTTCATTTTGCAAATGGCGGGCGATCATGGTTTCAACATCGCTGAAGTGATACGCCTTAGCCGTGGCCTTATAGCCCTCAACTTGCCATTGAGTCGAAGTATAGAGCCCCGCCAAAAATTGCTGATAATGATCGGCTAATTGGGGGAGTTGCAGCGCCATCACTAAGATAAAGCCAAAGATCAATTTATCGAACAATCTGGTTATCATGACAAACTCCTTGATAAGTCAAAGGACATATCACCGTCAATTGATTGCGGCAAGGTTAGCATTCCGAAGGACTGCACTCCACCTAATATCGTTTAACGCTCGATGGGTAAATCGTTGCGACTGCCCCAGTCCGCCCAAGAACCATCGTAAAGTACAGCATCAGTATGCCCCGCAGCGACCGAGGCTAAGATTAAAATACAGGCGGTAATACCCGAGCCACAGCTAAAAATCCTTAACGGTTTATCGCTAACAAGCCCTTGAAACAGCTTAACCAATTCGGCCACATCTTTGATTTTGAAGCCATTGAGCACGTCACCAAAGGGGAGATTGACCGAATGGGGAATATGCCCACTGCGCACTCCAGGTCGCGGCTCACTCACTTGGCCTAAAAAGCGCGCCGATCCCCGTGCATCAATAATCGCACTATCGCTATCATCAAGCTTGGCTAACACAGCCTCAGCATCCATCACCTTTGCAGGCTGATATTCCAGTACAGCAGTCAGTTCCTCACTATCGCTTGCGCCATAATCTATCCCTTCTTCCTGGTAGCGAGATGAGGTGACTCTGTCTTCAGCCATCCATTGAGGTAAGCCACCATCGAGCACATACACACGGTGAAATCCCATTACTTTGAAAATCCACCAAGCGCGCGGAGATGAATAAATACCTTGATTATCATAGATAACAACCACGCTGTTCGGGCTAATACCAAGCTTGGCAATTCCTTCTACAAACTGTTCAAATTTGGGTAAGGCATGGGTTTGAGAAGACGTTTTATCGCAAAAATCCTCTTCCACATCAAAGCGCCTCGAGCGAGGAATACATACAGGCTCTGAATAGACAATCGGCTCTTTGCCCAAAACCACGGCCATACTGGCGTCGAGTAACACTAAATCAGGCGAGGTAAGATGCGCTTCGAGCCATTGAGTACTGACGAGAGGATATTCCATTGGTTGTCCTTATTGTTGTTTTATTGATTCAAATTCAACACCCCATCGCGATTATCTTGCATTAATGGCGTATTGAAGTTTCGGGGTATTTTGACAGCAATTTAACCTGAAAACGCCCCCTAAATACTTTCAAAAGATTTAGGCTTAGTGGTGATTCACCTCCACTAAACCAGCTATTTTCTACAGGTGCAACAAGCATTTTTCGATAACCTTGATACTTAACGGCCTATCATCGCTGAATCAAAACTAAGCCAATACGTTGAATAACAATATAAAAAACACGCTCAACTTTAGTTACTGCAAAGGGTAAACCGAGGTAGCGCCAGATAAACCATCATATCTTTAACCCTAGCTCACCAGCTAGCCATCTTCGCCTTTACTACCTCTAGTCTAATAGGTACCATTTACTCGTTATTAGTAGGTAAAGTGAGGCTCACAATTCTACATGCACAGCTCAAAATAATTGGCCTCATAATAAAGACTTATGCTATAAGTTACCCCATTAGGAATAGGCTAATACGGACATAAAATGCGTGTTTGCGGTGAGGCTAAGGCTAAAATTGAGCAGCGACGTTTTTCGACACTGTTTTTTTTACTGAGTACCTCACTATTATTGTTATTCTTAGTCAGCCATCAAGCTAAAGCTCAAGAAAGTCAAAATGTTATACAAAACTCCTCATCTCAGACTGTTACCTTAGCAGCCGAAGACAGTTGGCCCCCATTTGCAAACCAGTTTGGCCAAGGCATTTCTCATCGACTGATCGAAGCCGCATTTAAACAAGCTCACATTGAGGTCAATAGTCTTGTTGTGCCCTACAGCCGAGCCTTGATGATGGCCGAAAAAGGGGCTGTCGATGGAGTATTTAATGTCACCAGAGAAGCCAGCACAGAGCAACGTTTCGTCTTTGGGGATATGCCATTATTTGTCGCAAAAGCCTCATTCTATCAACGAAAGCAACGTTCTTTACTTGCTGAAAACAAATGGCAAATACCAAAAGGCAGCAATGTTGGAGTAATAAAAAGCTATGAATATGGGGACGAATTTCCTGAATTAGTCAAACAACGTCAATTGAACATCGTCACGGTCGCCACCCAACAGCAACTTATCAATTTGCTGCTGATTGGCCGAATCGATGCGGCTGTTATGTTTGATCTTGTCGCACAAGAAAACCTGCAAAAAATGGGTGTAAGCGATGAAGTCATCGCCGCCTTTGACAACCACAGCAGTCAGATTTATTTAGCGTTCTCGAAGGAAAACCCTAAAGCTGCGTTATTGGCTAAAGCCCTCGATCAAGGCTTATCCATGCTGAAAGAAAATGGCCAATATCAGCAATTGTTGAGTGCTAATTAATTACCTAATCCAGCCTTGAAGTTAGCTCCCCACACTCTGTCCTTGAATGCGGATAATCTCTTGATTGACCCACTGCAATAACTGTTTAATGGCTTTAGATAAAATCTGATTTTGGCGCACAATATAGCCTAGGCTTGTACTTGGAAAATCCGGCAGTGGTGTCACCTTACTCTTTAAGTTTGTCTTAGTGTAAATGGAAAACTCAGGCACAATAGCCACCCCAAAGCCAGCCTCAGCCCAATCGATTTGGGCATCAACACTGCCGACTTCCATAATCCGATAGCGAGGCAAATTTAAGCTAGGTAAGGCGGGATCGAGCAGCTCGCGAGTACGGGTATCGTGCCCAAGTAAAATCAAGGTAGGTTGCTCCGCTAATGGCATATCATCACGCCCTTGACTCTGCTGCCATAGCGCTAAATTATTCCCAAGTGCGCACCATTTGATTTGCTGCAACTCAGTAAAATGTAGCGGCTGACTTTCTTTCTGGGCGATGACAAAACCTAAATCCGCCTCGGCATTGGTGACAAGTTCCGAGGCTTGAAACGAAGTCGTATTAAGCAGGGAAAAATCAATCCCGGGGAATTCCGCTTTAAACAATTGAAAAGGCTGAATTAACAACAAGCGAGAAATGATGTCGCTAGCCGCTATGGTTAAGGTACCTTGGCTAAGATCGTTGATGGCATTGAGATCCGCCTGACACACTTGCAACTCCATCAAGGTCTTCTGACTGCTCTCGAGCAAACGGAACCCCGCCTGAGTTAACCTAAACGGATTACGTTCAATCAACTTCACCCGAGTGTTTTGCTCAAGTTGTTTGATATGCAGGCTGACATTGGGCTGTGTCATATGCAGCGCCGCAGCTGCCTTACCAAAGTGTTTACACTCAGCCAATATCACAAAGGTTTTTAGCCAATGAAGTTCGAGCATTGCTTTTATCTCCATCCATCATTCCCAATGGCGTCATGATATATGACTTTCTTATCGATGCGATAACTATAATTAATTTCTCTTATTCGATAACGGGGTCTAGCATAACCGCTTAATTCCTGTGGAGATGATGTTATGCCGTCTATCGTAGTTGTGGGTGCAAATTGGGGTGATGAAGGCAAAGGCCGCATCGTAGATTATTTAGCCGCGGATGCTGCTGCGAGTGTTCGCTTTCAAGGCGGTAACAACGCAGGCCATACAGTCGTAAACGACTATGGCACCTTTAAATTACACCAATTACCTAGCGGTATTTTCAATCCAAACTGCGTTGCAGTACTTGGCCCAGGCATGGTGATCAGCCCTGAAAAACTCAGTGTTGAGATCGCCGAAGTCGAAGCGGCTGGCATTGAAGTTAAGTTATGCATTTCTGACCGCGCAACCCTGTGCTTACCGATCCACGCACTGGAAGATACCTTAGAAGAACAACGTCTAGGCGATCTGGCCTACGGTTCAACCCGTCAAGGTATCGCTCCCGCCTATGGCGATCGCGTGATGAAAAAAGGCATTCTGGTTGGTTGGTTAAAGCAACCAGAAGTGCTGCAAGAGCGCATTCAATTTATGCTTGATTGGAAGCTACCACAGTTAAAGGCGCTCTATCCAAGCTGTGACTTCTCCCAAACTGCCGCCGAAATGACTCAGTGGTTATTAGATGTCACCGCGCCATGGCGTCCCTTTATCTGTAACGTGACAGAGCCATTAAAAGCGCTGCAAAAACAAGATGCTAACTTACTGTTTGAAGCGCAATTAGGCGCAGGTCGTGACTTAATTTACGGTGAATATCCGTACACAACCTCTTCTAACGTAACAGCGGCTTTCGCAGGTTTAGGCAGTGGCTTACCCGCACTGCGCCCAGAGCGTATCATTGCCGTAGCCAAAGCCTTTAGCTCATCTGTCGGTACGGGTACTTTAGTTACCGCGATGGAAGAGCAGGATGACTTCCGTAAAAACGCCAACGAGTTTGGTGCGACTACGGGTCGTCCACGTGATATGGGTTACTTCGATGCCGTTGCGACTCGTAATGGTGTTGAGCTGCAAGCAGCAACTGAAATCGCCCTGACCAAGATTGACTGCCTGACAGGTATGAAAGATCTCAAGATTTGTGTTGCCTACGACGGTGAGCACACTGAGAACCCAATTTGGCCACAAACAGCAGCATTAAGCCCTGTGTATGAGCAAATGGAAAGCTGGAGTGAAGACATCACCACTTGCCGTACCTTCGAAAGTCTGCCAAAGGCTGCACAACATTATGTTGAACGCATCGAAGCCCTCATGGGCGTGCGCGTCAGCATGGTGTCAGTTGGACCTGAGCGCGATCAAATGATCATTCGCTAACGCATCGATTACCCTACAAAAAAGCCATATTCGTTTCGGCGAATATGGCTTTTTACTTTTGCTTTTTATACTCATCCCCCATTCCAATGGGACTGAGCGACTCTCTTGGGTTTTGTTTCACAAAATAAACCGCTAGACTGCGCTCAAATGAATAATCCTATATCGATGATTTTATGCCGCAATTTAGCCCGACTTATTCTTTTCCTGTGCAAATTTACTACGAAGATACCGACTTTTCTGGTGTGGTGTATCACCCGAACTTTTTGAAATACTTCGAGCGCGCCCGTGAGCATGTGATTGGCGCCGAGCGTTTACGCGAGCTCTGGCAACAGCAACAATTGGGTTTCGCCGTGTATCGCAGTGATATGTTGTGCCACGAAGGCGTGGAATTTGCCGACATCATCGATATCCGCACTAAGTTCTACTTTGAGAGCAAATACCGCACTGTATGGCAGCAGGAAATTTGGCGACCCAACGGCAAAAAACCTGCGGTCACGGCCACCATTGAAATGGTCTGTATGAATCAGACGCGGCAACTCGCGCCGATGCCAGCCGAGTTAATCACTCAATTAAGCTTAGGAATGTGACCCCATATTGACACAAAGCATTTTGGGTGCAGGACGGAGTCGATGCCAGTGCATCTCAAGCTCTACTGCCCGCATTGGCTTGGCGTAGCATATGCCTTGAATCCGATCGACGCCCATCTTGACTAAGAAATTAAGCACCTCTTGGGTTTCGACGCCTTCGACCGTTACCTCATAACCGAGTTTTTTAGCAATATTAATGCTGGCCTCAAGGATATATTCAGAGGGTTCGTTCGGTTTCAGATCCTCAAGAAATGCTTTATCAATCTTCACTTCGTTTGCTGGTAAGTGTTTTAAATAAGCGAGGGAAGAATGACCAGTACCAAAATCATCGATGGCGAGTTTTACCCCAAGGCTGCGGATTTGCGCTAAGGTATCAACGGCTTTATTTAAATCTGCCATCAAAGTACTCTCAGTAATTTCAATCATTAAGCATTCTGGCGGTAACTGGTAATGCTTTAAGCGCGCATCGATTTCATTGGGTAAGGTTTCACTATCGAGATCGCGAGTCGATAAATTCAACGCAACACAAACAGAAATCCCCGCTAATCGCCATTTTACCTGCTGCTGGAGCACTTGTTCTAAGGCCCAATGGCTAACGAGATCGATCATACCCGCGCATTCGGCAAGAGGGATAAATTCCCCTGGAGAAACCAATCCTAGCTCTTCATGTTCCCAGCGGATTAATGCCTCGACCTGAGTGCATCCCCCTGAGGTAACATCCTGCTTAGGTTGGTAAACCATGTATAAATGATTGCGTTGTAAACCATTAGGCAAGCTATCAATAATCTTTAATTCTCGCAGCTGGCGAATATCATCATTCTCACTGTAACAGGCAATTTCGATTCGAGTTGAACGGGCTTTTTTGAGTGCCAAATCGAGTCTTCTGAGCATATTACTCACGTCTGCATGGTGCTGCGCTAATTGCAAACAGCCAATTTGTAGGCGCACACTGACTGGCGTATCCTTAATTTTAAAGGGTACCTGCAAGCGCCCACGTAAATGCAGCAACGACTCCTGCGACAAACTCTGCTCGTAATAGAGAAAAAACTCATCACCATTTAAGCGGGCAATCAGTTTCGGTTTTAGGCTTAAGCCAGTTAACCGCTCGGCAAACTGTTTTAGCAAAATATCGCCAAACACAAACCCAAAAAGATCGTTCACATAGCGAAAACGATAAATATCAATAAGGACTAAAGTACCTTGTGTGATAGGCATTAACGAAGCCAGTGCGCGTTTAAGCCCAACACGATTATTTAACCCTGTCAGCTTATCTTTGCCCATCCCCGCGGGTAACGCGGCTAACATCTCATTTAAGGAATGATACAGGGACGCATACTCTTGCGGCACGTCTGTAATGTTAAGTGGGCTTCGGTCCGTCTTTTGCTTTTCAAGTTGAGGGCATAACTGTGCTAAGAATTGCTGCTGTTGGCGCAATGCTTGGGATCTTGTGCGTAAAAGAAACAGCACGGCGATCAAAACGATAACCAACGCTAAACTGATAAACTCCAGAATAACCATATCTAGGCCTCAATCTTACAGCGTAAGCTAATGACCAATATTTCCTCACCATAGGACAAGATTAATTTCCTTCTAAGCCCTAGGATTACTGGTAACTTTCTTTGATTGAATGGAATTTATCCATAAATTCATCACTTGCTAAGTCATTCGCCGAGACGGGTAATCCACGGCTAACAAACACATCCATCCGCTGCTCAAAATCAGCTCCTGCGCGTAACTCGCCAGTGTAGAATGCCGCGGCACGGATAAAATCTAAGTAGGTAACATGGTCGGGTAAATAGGGCAAATCAGCCCATCGCTCAACTACTTCCATCACCTCAGGGGCAAAATCCCAACTTTTTAACACGGCACGACCTAAAGGGCCTTGCATTTTACGTACTAAAGAACGCAATTGCTCAATACTGGTAAATAACTCAGGATGGGCCTCCGCCTCGGTGAGCACAGGCAAAGCACCGATATTATGGACTAAACCTGCAAGGGTTAAAGTGTCTAAATTTAACTGGCTAGTACGACGCTTATTGTACATCTGCAATATGGCACAAGCCGCGGCCGTCACATCGATAGAAGTACGCCAAACCTCATCCATCACTTCCCACACCATTTCATTGGTGGAAATAAATAGCTGCTCCATCGCCACTGATGTCGCAATACTCTTAATTTGGATTAAGCCAATGCGGGAGACTGCGCTATTAATACTCTCGGCGGGAATCCCACGACTATACAAGGCACTGTTGGCCACTTTAATAATACGCGCCGAAATGGCCGCATCTTGACCAATCACCTCAGCCACTTGCTTAAGACTTGCATCTGAGCGGCTCACCACTTCTTGCACCCGCATGGCGACTTCAGGCAAGGTTGGCAATACTAAGGCATCATCTTTTAATTTTTTAAGTAATCCGACTAACAGTAGATGTTCAGTAGACATCTTCGCTCCCATCAATCTGCAAACATAAAGCGGTAATAGTTGGAGTATATCAGTTGACGATCATTTGATGGGCAGAAAAAAGCATCAGACGTTAATTATTTGTATTACGCTGTTATCAATTTAGTCTCACGACAAAACATTTTACGCTTTGATATCTCAGATTAACTTAAAAGTGAAAATCAATGGAAACACACAAATGGATTCATGGTCTCGCGCGATCGTCAGAGCAAGAATGGTAGGTATATTCGTAAAACGCGAACTATACCTAATCTTAGACGTAGCAATTTGCATAACCCTACTTTGATTGTGTAAAATGCCGCCCCCGCGCACTGCGCCTCCATCTACCAACCAATTCGAGAGTCATTATGTTTAAACCAGAGTTGTTATCTCCCGCTGGGACGCTGAAAAACATGCGTTACGCCTTTGCCTATGGTGCAGATGCCGTGTATGCCGGTCAGCCGAGATACAGCCTAAGGGTACGTAATAACGACTTTAAAATGGAAAACCTCGCAACGGGTATCGAAGAAGCCCATGCGTTAGGTAAAAAGCTTTATGTAGTGAGTAATATTGCCCCGCACAATGCCAAGCTCAAAACCTACATCAAGGATATGGAACCCGTGGTAGCGATGAAGCCCGATGCGCTGATCATGTCAGACCCAGGTTTAATCATGATGGTACGTGAGGCCTTCCCTGAGCAGGTGGTGCATTTATCGGTACAAGCCAACGCCATTAACTGGGCATCGGTCAAATTCTGGCAGACCCAAGGCATTAAACGAGTGATTTTATCCCGCGAATTATCCTTAGATGAAATCGAAGAAATCCGTCAACGTTGCCCCGATATCGAGTTAGAAGTGTTTGTCCACGGCGCCCTGTGTATGGCCTACTCTGGCCGTTGTTTGCTGTCGGGTTACATCAATAAGCGCGATCCAAACCAAGGCACTTGCACTAACGCCTGCCGTTGGAAATACGATGTGCATGAAGCCCAGCAAACTGACTCGGGGGATATCATTGCTCTGTCGCCACAAGCTAATGCGGTGCAAATCGAGACGCCGACCTTAGGCGCGGGTCCTGCGACCGACCAAATATTCCTGCTGCAAGAAGCCAATCGCCCCGGCGAATATATGCCAGCGTTTGAAGATGAGCATGGCACTTATATCATGAACTCTAAGGACTTACGCGCAATCCAACACGTTGAGCGTTTGGCGAAAATGGGCATCGACTCGCTGAAGATCGAAGGTCGTACTAAGTCTTTCTACTATGTGGCCCGTACCGCACAGCTATACCGTCAGGCCATCGACGATGCCGCCTCAGGCAAGAGCTTCGATCGCAGCCTGATGAACCAACTCGAAGGCTTAGCGCACCGCGGCTACACCGAAGGTTTCTTACGTCGCCATGTACATGATGAATACCAAAACTACGACTATGGCTACTCGGTCAGCGATACCCAACAATTTGTCGGTGAATTAACCGGTAAACGCAATCTGGCTGGCCTTGCCGAAATCGAAGTGAAGAACAAATTCTCTGTCGGTGATAGTGTTGAATTAATGACGCCGCAGGGCAATATCAGCCTCACTATCGAACAACTCGAAAACCGCAAAGCCGAAGCGGTTGAAGCGGGATTAGGTTCGGGCCATACCGTTTACTTGCCCGTGCCGAAAGAGGTTGATCTGAACCACGGCATTTTACTGCGTAACCTGCCTCAAGGTCAGGATACCCGTAACCCACACGAAGCAGGCTAAGGCATGGCATTACTGATCGACGACAGCTGCATCAATTGCGACATGTGTGAACCTGAATGCCCAAATCAGGCCATCACCATGGGGGAAGAAATCTATGAAATCGACCCAGACCGCTGCACCGAATGCGTAGGCCACTACGATAAGCCGACCTGCGTCTCCGTCTGTCCGATTGATTGTATTGACCCTGACCCTAACCGCGTCGAGTCCCACGACGAGCTGTTGGTCAAATTTGCCATTCTCACGCAAAAAATTTGAGTGAGCGTCAGCCGTTTAAACTTAACAAAAAGCCCCGCAATCTAAGCGGGGCTTTGTTTATCGGTTGATTACAACCACGTTCGCATCAGCTTAAGCTTGGGGATTTAGCTAAAATCACCGTCGGTTTTGCCTCAAGCTGCAAACGCACAATGGCATCGGCCAGCTTTTCAACGCTTAAGCGGATCGGCGCAGGTAAGCTGGCAAATTCGATACTGAGCAGCAGATTTTTCACCTCAAGCCCTAACTCGGTATCGCCCTCGATGCTGAGTTTACGTTGGAAAAACAACGTGTCTGGGTCTTCTTTCGCCGCCGCGACTAGCAATAATTCAGCTGACTTGGCACTAAAGGTCACTTGGGCATCGGTGAGTTCACGCACCTGCCAACGGCCATCGAAACTCACTTCAAAATGCAGATTTAGATCTTCAACTCGAATCGCAACCCACTTACCAGCCAAAAAATCTAACTCGCCATCTTCAGCCTGCGACGCCAGCAGCTGTGTTAGTAGTTGGCTTAGCACCTTAGCCTTGAGGCTAAAGGGCACTTTAGAGAGTGGCAAACGGATCAGTTTTGGGGTGAGTTCTAACAATTGTTTAGCAAGATTAGCTGAAAAAACAGCGGACATAAGCAGTTACCTAAGGATAAAAAACACTATATCTCCCAGTTTACCGAGATTTTATGATCTTAAACCTGTTTTAAATCAATTCACCGCCATTCAATCTTCCCTACACTCTGCCCCTGTTATTTTATCGGGAGCACCATTATGGAGTTGTTGTGTCCAGCAGGAAACCTGGCCTCGCTAAAGTCGGCGCTGCAGGCCGGAGCCGATGCTGTCTACCTTGGGTTAAAGGATGATACCAATGCACGTTCATTCGCGGGCTTAAACTTCACCCCTGCAAAATTACAGGAAGCCGCCGAGCTCACCCATCAGCGGGGCAAGAAAATCTTCCTCACCTTAAATACCTTTCCTAAGCCAAATGAAGAGCACCGCTGGTATCAAGCCATCGACTTAGCGGCCAGTATTGGCGTTGATGCCTTAATCGTTGCCGATCTGTCGCTGCTCGACTATGCCCACAGGCAATATCCGCATATTCCGCTGCATTTATCGGTCCAGGCCAGCGCCACCAACTTGGGCGCACTGAGTTTTTATAAAGAGGCTTTTAATATCGCGCGGGTGGTATTACCCAGAGTGCTGTCGATGAAACAAGTACGCGACCTCGCCAAGGTCAGCCCTGTCGATTTAGAGGTCTTTGCCTTTGGCAGTCTGTGCATTATGGCCGAAGGCCGCTGCCACTTATCCTCCTATGTTACTGGTCAATCACCAAACACTGGTGGCTCTTGCTCGCCAGCGAAACACGTGCGCTGGCAGGAACAGGGCCAAGACAGGCTGACTCGCCTCAACGAAGTCTTGATTGATAAATCAGGGCTCGATGAACAAATGGGCTACCCCGTCGTCTGTAAAGGCCGTTATCTCACCCAAGACGATGATAAACCGCAATATCTGCTCGAGTCTCCCACCAGCCTAAATACCCTTAGCTTGCTGCCTGAGCTTGCCAAGGCGGGCATAGTGTCACTCAAGATTGAGGGGCGTCAGCGCAGCCCTGCCTATGTAGAACAGGTGACCAAGGTTTGGCGCCAAGCGATTGATACCTATCTTCATCAGCCAGATAAATTCCAGACGCAGGCCCATTGGGAGCAAGCCCTCGCGAAAGTCTCCGAAGGCCAAATTACCACCTTAGGCGCCTACGAGCGTGACTGGCAATAGCCCTAGCGATAACCACGAAGAAGAAACGATTATGAAAATTTCCCTCGGCCCACTGCTCTATTGCTGGGAAAAACAACAGGTCATCGACTTTTACCAGCAGGTGGCCAATAGTCAGATCCCGTTAGTTTATTTGGGTGAAGCCGTCTGTAGCCGTCGACGCGAACTCAAATTTGGTGACTATCTCGAACTGGCCAAAATGCTGAAATCTGCGGGTAAAGAGGTGGTGCTGTCAACGCTCGCCCTTATCGAAGCGCCCTCGGAATACACAGAGCTTAAACGTCAAGTCGATAATGGCGAATTTAGCATCGAGGCCAACGACATGGCGGCCGTGTATCTCGCCAATGAGCACAAGCTGCCCTTTGTCTGCGGCGCCAGCATCAACAACTATAATCGCGCTAGTCTAGATATTTTGCAGCGCTTTGGTATGCAGCGCTTTGTGATGCCAGTAGAACTGTCAAAGGCTTGGCTGAGCCAAGTGGTCGCGCACAAGCCCGCATTCGAAGTCGAAGTGCTCGGCCATGGCTACTTGCCGCTCGCCCACTCGGCGCGCTGCTTTACTGCAAGGCATCAACATTTGTCGAAGGACAGCTGCGAAACCGTTTGCCGCCAATACAGCAAGGGTTTACTAGCGCAGACGCAAGAGGCGCAACCTTTACTGAGGTTAAATGGCATTCAAACCCAGTCGGCCAGCAGTGTCGATTTACGCAGTGAAATCAATGAAATGATAAAGGTTGGCGTAGATGTGTTTCGGGTTTCGCCCAGCAGCGTAGCCTGTATCACTAAAGCCGATGCGCTGGTCGAGGCGTTAACTAGCAAGGCAACGGACGCTCAGTTTCCTCTTAGCGATGAGCACTGTAATGGCTACTGGTTTGGCGAAGCAGGGCTAAAATCCTTAGTCAGATAAAAGACATAGCCTACTTCACTCAAGCGTTTGCTCCTGGGTCAATGTGGGGATACATGATGGTGGCGTTAATAGCAGCGCCACCGTCCAACTTAATAGACTCCCAAGCCCAATCCATTCCAGCAATGCAGGCCACCATAAATCGGGCCTTGGCAATTGCAGTACCATTTCTTGATAGAAAGGTCTGTCTCCTTCCGTTAAGCCCAATGCTAACAGCGGCACATAGAGAAAAGTCATCATACTGAGCAATACCAACAGCGCTAATAATATCGTCAAGCGCTGACGGTGCTGCGAGCCGAATCCCACCCATAGTAGATAACAAATTGCACTTAAGCTGCCAAAGTAGAAAAACCATTTAAGTGCGAGGATATGCAAGTGATACACATTGACCGGAAATAGCCCAACACAGGCCAAGGCTAAAAACGTCAGTGCTAAAGCGCAAAAGAAAGGATACCCCCAAAACCCGCTTACAGTCTGTAGGGAGGAAAGACAATAAAAAACAACGCTTAAACTGCCAAAAAATAAACCGCCATTGAGCACCACGGCAAAGCTAGAATGGCCATAGGTTCCCAATTCACTCAGTGTATGATTTAAAAAATTGAAGGAGCGTGTTTCAGAGTAATCAAATCCGAATACTGCCACACAGATCCCCAGCATCAATCCAAAAATACCAAGAAAACCAAACTTAGTGGCAAGTGCCGAGCCCCTTGTCGCCATATTCATTTTTATAACAGTCATGGATAATTTAGCCAAACCAAAGTAGTACTAACTTACATGGAATTACAAAGAATTAAAGCGGCCCCCATCCTCTTTAGCGTAATATTTTATTTCATCACTATTCGCGATTTTTTAGTCATCGCAAAAACACTCGGAATTTAGTCATTTTTCAATAAAATATATGCAAATTCAAAGTTAAAAATGAATAAATAATCACAACAAATTCAATTATCGCTGTATCGTCCCAAAAGGTTAACCCATCATTGCCACCAGTGTTAGTTCGCTCACATTAAGTTAGCAACAACTGAAGCCCCGATACGATTCATGGACAAAAAAGCATCTAAAAGTGTATTTAGTGAAGATCCATTGAGAAAATTTTGAACAAAATATCACAAAAAAACCAATAACCCCAAGAGCAAAACAACTCAATAAACAATTCGCAACATAACAATGTAATCACTTGATTCAATTAAAATAAATCGCATCAAAACGTAATTTCGCACCCAAATCATTCATTAGAAATCGCCCAAATAACTATGCTATTTTGCTGCTTATCTCAAACAAATTTCCGAATCGTTTTACATGGCGGCGCTAAGCGAGTAATCTTCCCCCTTCTCGATTTTGAGTTGAATGAAAATGCACCTCACCCCAGCAAAGAATGCGGTTTTGAGAGAGCATTTATTCAAGTTTATTTGTGCGACTCGTACTTTAAGGTGTACACCATTGGCTACTGAACATAAAAACCGCAACATTAAGACGATACTCACCTTTATCGTCCCTTCGCTGATCGGTCTGCTGCTGTTTATGACCCCTATCAGCTATAACGATGCGATAACTATTCCAATCGCAATCATCTCTAAAGCACTGCAAAGCGTGTTAAGCGATGTATTAACCTTAATCGTGACAGTGATTGTTGTCGCCATGGCCTTTGCCTCTGTGCTGACAAAGTTACTCAAACCTAAGTTTGTGCTGAACAATCACTTCCTCAATGGTTTACTCAACATCAGCCCGCTATGGCTTACCACCCGTGTCGTTGGCGCTGTCTTTATCGTGCTGACCTACTTTGGCATTGGCCCCGAAGCGATTAACTCTTCAAGTACCGGTGCCTTAGTGCTGAACGACCTGTTACCCGTACTCTTCTCGGTGTTTATCTTCGCCGGTATGTTGCTGCCACTGCTATTAAACTTCGGTCTATTAGAGCTATTTGGCACCCTGCTGACTAAAGTGATGCGCCCAGTGTTTAACCTGCCAGGTCGCAGCGCCATCGACTGTATGGCCTCTTGGTTAGGTGATGGTAGCGTTGGGATCCTGCTGACCAGCAAGCAATACGAAGCGCGTTTTTACACCCAAAGGGAAGCCGCGGTTATCGGTACCACCTTCTCGGCGGTGTCAATTACCTTCAGCTTAGTAGTGATCTCTCAGGTGAAGTTAGAGCATATGTTTGTGCCCTTCTACCTGACTGTGTGTTTAGCGGGTTTTGCGGCGGCCGTGATTGTACCTAAGTTACCGCCACTGTCGTGGAAGAAGGATAACTATATCGACGATACGCCACGTCAACCCGATGATGAGATGATCCCCGCAGGACACGGCGCACTCTCTTGGGGCTTTGATAAAGCGCTCGAGAAAGCGGCCAGTGCTGGTGGTATCAAAGCCGTCTTAAATGAAGGTATTAAAAACGTTATCGATATGATATTTGGCATTCTCCCTGTAGTAATGGCCATTGGTACCACGGCGCTGATCATCGCCGAGCATACGTCCATCTTCAATTACTTAGGTATGCCGTTTATTCCGTTACTGGAACTGCTGCATATCCCTGAAGCGACCGAAGCCTCTAAAACCATCGTTGTCGGCTTTGCCGATATGTTTATCCCGTCGATTTTAGCCAGCTCTATCGAATCGGATATGACCCGCTTTGTGATTGCTGCGTTATCTGTAACTCAGCTGATTTACATGAGCGAAGTGGGCGCACTGCTGATTGGCAGTAAGATCCCAGTGAATTTTGTTGAGCTATTTGTCGTGTTCGTACTGCGTACCTTAGTGACTCTGCCAGTGATTGCCGGGGTGGCTCACCTGCTGTTCTAAGCGCAACATCACCTTAAATATCAAGGGGAGTCAGATTAACTGACTCCCCTTTTTTGTATCACTTATAAATGCATTCATTAACGAACTCATACACAAACAGGCTGTTTTGATTACTTCGTTGGGTGTGGGTTAGTCGTACAAATTCCACTCATCATCACATAACTCAGTTGGGACAAAAGAACGTTCAATATAAAAGGGCGACCCATGGTATTTGCTCGACGACACGCAGCGAGTCCATCCGTGGATGCTCGACCGCCCCGTCCATGGGGCGGACGGTCGTCTCGCAAACCTCCATGGCTAACCTATTTAGCGTTGGCGTAATCTGTAAGTTTTAAAAAGAAATACGCAGCATGTTTTGGGACATTTTCGAGTTAGACTTTTAGCTCGAATTAGTGAGTTTCGAATTAAAATTTCTATGGATTAACGCCCGCCACACACGCGAGCAACTTGTTGCGAGTCGAGCGCCCAACGGGCGCATTTGTGCTGGCGATTGTTAGCAGCGATTGCTGATAAGGCCATACTGCGTTTCAAATAATTCAACTAGCTGATTTAATTCTGCGCTTTGGGGAGCTGGATTTATCAGTTCAATATTTTGTACTTTGCTACATTCATCATCTTCAAATTGCAAAGCTAAACTGCTGGCCCCACAACTCCAAAAAGAACTGTTGCTTGTAAAACTATGATATTCCCAAGTGCCACCAACATCTCGGCATTTCAAGGTTTCCCATATAAGCGTTTCAATGCCCTTAGAGCTTTCAAAATTGGCCCATCCGTCTTCAGGTATTATTGAAATTCTCACGTTTAAACCTTTTCCTGCTAACGCCGCCATAAAGGGCGAGCGAAGCGAGTCCAGCCCACGGCCTTTTGTGGGCGGTCTTTGATGGCCTGGTTATGTGATTACTCTTCATCGTATTCAAAATCTGAGGCCACCCATTCACTAAAACTGCTACAAACAAACTCACTTAACTCAGGGTCCATGCTTCCATGATCTATAAGAGCAACTTTCGGATCTTGATCACTAAGTTTAAGAATAAATGCCATACCACCGCCATCACTACCGATATTAATATAGTCTGGAGCGTATTCCTTTGTTTGATAGCACTCATTTCTCTCAATAAGCATATCTGGCAAATAAAGGTAAACATCTCCGTCCAGCTCTTTGTCGAAGGACAAAAGGAATTGTCGATAGGTTTTAGGTAGAGTGCACCCAAAATATTTTTCTACTTCGACTATATGATTCATAATATTTTCACATAACATTTTATTAGTGCGCATGCGCGTTTACCTCATTAGACCAGTAAAAAACGCGCACCATTAACAGTTTGTATTGCAAAGAACTTATCAGCTTTTTATCTAATACACCATCCGGAAAAACGCGCATGCGCGTTTTCCAAACCTATTAACTAATTTTGGGAAAGTTTATACGGATGATTTTTAAGGGTTTTATAAATTTTAGTCTGGATAAACGCGCAAACTAATGAGTTTAAAAACACTCAAAAGCATCTAAATTTAAATACGACTGTATATCCATATATTGTTAGTCGCTTTACGGTAGGGCCAAACATTGGGTAAATAGATGAGATTTTGTAGAGCAATTCATTCGTCAGTTTTCAATTCACTAAATGAATGCTAGCCAGCTTTGGGGCAAAAATGAGTTAACTCAATCTATCGACAGTCAATGCCCCCAGAACGGAATCTTGTTGGATTAACTCCAGCCTAATCCACCCTGTTGTCATCTGCATGTCACTTAAGCTTCATCATTCAGTCAAAGCCCGTCACTAATCTCTAAGGCAGTCAACAGCCGCATAGGGTGAATATGAGATGACTGGAGCTAATTACAGGGGACTTGATCGAACGCTTATCGACGCACTTAAGACTCCCCGCAATTCTTCCCGTAACACTCCTTCCAACTCTTCCGACAATGCTCCATCCAGTGTTTACGACACTTCTTTCTCAACCCCTCATATTGCGAACGCCAGCAATGCCGCAAATAACCAAACCCTCACAGTTAACGCCCTCTGGTTATCGGATATCCATCTCGGTTGTAAGGATTGCAAAGCCGACTATCTGTTAAACCTATTAAATACCGTGCGTTGCCAGCACTTGTATCTGGTCGGCGATATTGTGGATTTATGGGCGCTCAAACGCCGCCTGCACTGGCCCGAGAGCCACAATAAGGTATTGCAAAAGCTGATTGAACTGGCACAAAACGGCACTCAGGTGATGTATCTGCCGGGTAACCACGATGAGCTAATCAAGCCCTATGCCGAACTGACGCTGCTGAACATCAAAATTGCTCGCCAACATATTCATCAGGGGATTGGTGGCCACAAACTGTTAATGCTGCATGGCGATCAGTTCGATGCAGATGTTTGCGTTGGCCGCTTCTACGCTATCTTGGGCGATCACCTCTACGACTTGTTGCTATTCCTCAACCGCAATCTCCATCGCCTGCGAGAGCGTTTAGGCTACCCGTATTGGTCACTTGCCAGCTATATCAAATCCCGCGTTGGCAAGGCGCAGACGGCTATAGCCCGTTTTCGCCAAGCCGTGGTGAATTATGCCCAGCACTATGATGTGGATGGCGTGATCTGCGGCCATATCCACCAGCCAGAGCTATCGATTCACGCTCGAGATAACCAATACAGTACGCCGGATAAACGCCAGATAGTCTATGCCAATGATGGTGACTGGGTAGAAAACTGTAGCCTGATCACCGAAACCTTAAACGGGGAATTACAGCTCTGCCGCTGGAATGAGCAAAGCTTAAACCTCGATATTCTGAACAGTATTGTGCTGGCGAAAACGCCGCCCAAAGCGCCCATTCGAATGCCTACTCAAGCCTCAAAACCTATTCCACCAACGGCCACAAACAGCCCCAAACAAACAGAAATCCAACCAAGGGATGTCGCCTAATCATGAATCAATTAACTCCTCATACCCCAAACACTGAATCATTAAGTCCTAACACATTAAGCGCCAACGCATTAACGCAGGACGCAGCCAGCGGAGCAGCCATGCTAATGCCTACCTTAAAAGCCAGTTCGATGATCTTTACCGTCGATAATGTGGTAGAGCAAAACCTGCCCGCCCTCAAGGACAAACCTTGGTTAGCCAAGCCGACTAAGGCCATGCTGCGCTACCTGTTGAATGAAAAACAATGTAACGACATAGCCAATCAATTTGCCTATCTGCAAGGGGTCGATTTTGTCGAGCAAGTGCTCGCCAGCTTCGATTTTAGCTTTACCGTGCCCGCCAACGAGGTCGAAAATATTCCCTGCGAGGGCCGCGTGGTGATCTTCGCCAATCATCCGATTGGCTCCCTCGATGCCCTCGCCCTGATTAAACTCATCAGCGAAATTCGCCCCGATATCAAGGTTGTCGCGAACGAGCTCCTGATGGCGCTCGAGCCTTTGCATTCGATCCTGCTACCAGTGCGCAATATGACGGGCGGCACGCCGAAACAGCACCTCGAAAAAATCCACCAGCATCTGCGCAATGAAGGCGCGGTACTGATTTTCCCGTCGGGGGAAGTCTCTCGCCTGCGTCCGAGCGGCGTGCGCGATACCCAGTGGCACTCGGGCTTTTTAAAGATGGCGATTTCCTGTAATGCGCCGCTGCTGCCGATTTTTTTGGATGCCAAAAATTCTGCCACCTTCTACGGCGCCTCGATGATTTACAAACCCTTAGCTACACTGCTACTGGTCAAGGAGATGTTTAAACAGGCCAAACGCAACATGCCCATTCGTATCGGCGAGCTTATTCCGAATGAAGCCGTGCGCTCAATGGATTTCCCGCTAAAGACCAAGATAAAACTGCTTAAAAATCATCTGTATCGCATTGGTAAAGATAAAGACCCGCTGTTTATTACCCAAAGCGCCATAGCCCACCCTGAGTCGCGCCGAGAGTTGCAGGCCGCGCTGCAACAATGTGAACTCCTCGGTGAAACCCAAGATAACAAGCTGATTTATTTGTATCAGCATCAGGACAGCAACCCCATCATGCGCGAAATTGGCCGCCTGCGGGAAATTGCCTTTCGCACCGTCGGCGAAGGCACGGGCAAGCGCCGCGATATCGATAAATACGATTCCTACTACCAACATCTGGTGCTGTGGGATAAAGAACAGTTTGAAATTGTCGGCGCCTATCGTTTCGCCAGCGGCGAGCAAGTGCTAAATCGCTACGGCGACAACGCCCTCTACAGCCAATCCCTGTTCCAATATGCCGACAGCTTTATGCCCTACGTCAAACAAGGCTTAGAACTTGGCCGCAGTTTTGTGCAGCCCAAATATTGGGGCAAACGCAGTCTCGACTACCTCTGGTTTGGCATTGGCGCCTTCCTCGCTAAACACCCTGAATACCGCTACCTGTTTGGCCCAGTGTCCATCAGCAATCAACTGCCTGGCAGCGCGCGGGAGATGCTAGTGCATTTCTACTCCAAGGAGTTTGCGCCAGCAGAGCAGCTCGCGGTATCCATGTCGCCCTTTGGACTATCCAAGCAGCGCAAATTGCAGTTGGATGAAATCTATTCGGGCGAGGATTACCAAAGCCACTTTAAGCAGCTAAAACAAATGCTGGCGAGTATGGGCGCCGCGGTGCCAACCCTGTACAAGCAGTATGGCGAGCTGTGTAAGCAGGATGGGGTGAAGTTTCTAGCCTTTGGTATCGATGCCGATTTTGGCGACTGTGTCGATGGTTTGGTTCTGGTCGATACCCATAAACTCAAGGGGAAAAAGTATCAACGTTATATCGGTGCTCATTTACCTGAAGACTTACGCAATCCTTTGATGGCTGAAGATGGATCCGACGAGCAGGATTAAGCATAATCCTGTTTAAGGTATTGGCTAAATAAACATCGGTCTGTTATAAGTATCTGTAATACAGTGCATTAAGGATACATATCCTTGTAAGGGTTTATCATGCCGATCATTATCGCCGATATTATGCGCACCCGAGTCGTCACGGTCGAAATGGACGATCGTTTAACCGTGGCGAAGGAGATTTTCGAGCAGGCAAACTTCCACCATCTGCTGGTAGTGGATGAATATAAACTCGAAGGCGTACTGTCAGAGCGCGACTTGCTGCGTGCTATCAGTCCGAATCTGGGCAGCAGCGCCGAAACCTCGAAAGATCTCGAAACCCTGCAAAAACGCGTCCATCAAGTAATGACCCGCAATCCGGTGACCGTAGCGCCACATGTGTCGCTCGATGTCGCCAGCCGTACCTTGCTGGAACACAATATTGGTTGTTTACCCGTACTGGAAAACGGCGATCTGGTGGGGATAGTGACCTGGAAGGATTTACTGCGAGCCTATTGTGAACACAATGAGGTGAATGAAAGCGAGTGCTAACGGCACTCGCTTTCGACTTTATAGAGTAACCTAGATTGCCCAGCCACCCATATAGAAGGCCACAAGGCCCAAGGTAATGGCTAACACACCTAACTTAAGTTGACGCCATTCGCCGCTAAAAATACGGCCAACCACTAAGGTTACAAAGCCGAGCATAATACCGGTCACAATGTTACAGCTAAGGATAATGAACACGGCGCAGGTTAAGCCCGCCATCGCATCGACCTTGTCATTAAAGTCCAGCTTAGTCACATTGCTGAGCATCAATAGCCCCACATACATCAGCGCAGGCGCAGTGGCATAAGCCGGCACCAAATAGCTGAGCGGAGCAAGGAATACCATTAGCAGGAATAATCCGCCCACTATGGTCGCGGTTAAACCCGTCTTACCGCCCGCCGCCGTACCCGCTGCCGATTCGATATACACGGCCGCAGGTGCGCCGCCAACGATACCCGCAAACATGCTGCTGACAGAATCCGAAGTTAATGCCTTACCGCCACCAACAATATTATCGTCTTTATCCAGCAGATTAGCTTGACCCGCTACCGCGCGGATGGTGCCGGTGGCATCAAAAATCGCCGTCATCACCAGCGCCAGTACAATCGGTAATACCACAGGATTTAAGGCGCCCATAATATCCATTTGGCCAATCAGCGAGTGCTCAGAGGTAAAATCAGGCACGGCGAATAAACCTTGGAATTTCACGCTTGGATCAAACACTAAACCGAACAGGGATAGGCCGATAATCACCAGTAAAATCCCGCCGGGTACGCCGCGACGCTCTAAACCAATCGTCGCCGCTAAACCCAGCACGGTCGCGATAACGGGCAGGCTGTTAATGTCGCCTAACTTCACGGGCAGACCCGCGTCATTGGCCACAATCAACTGCACACTGTTAGTAGCAATTAAGAGTAAAAACAAGCCAATACCGATACCTGTACCATGGGCAATGCCCTTGGGTAGGTTAGCCAGCACCCATTGACGCACACCCGTAACGCTCACGATGGTAAAAATCACGCCCATCCAAAAGATGGCGCCTAAGGTGACAGGGATACTCATGCCCTGACCTAACACCAAGCCGAAGGCGGTAAAGGCGGTGAGTGAAATCGCACAACCAATGGCCATGGGCAGATTCGCCCAGAGTCCCATCAGCAGCGAGCCAAAGGAGGCAATTAAACAGGTAGCGACGAACACGGCACCGGGGTCGAACCCGGCTTTGCCTAACATATTGGGTACCACAATCACTGAGTACACCATAGCGAGGAAGGTGGTTAACCCTGCAATCACTTCTTGGCGAACTGTGCTACCACGTTGTTGAATTGAAAAAAAACGGTTCAGAAATGAACCAGAGGGTACGGCTGTTGAACTCAATTGCTCAGACATATCTTGTTATACCTTGTGATCTCTTAAAATAGGGTCGATACCAATTGGCTTTACCATTGGCGACGCCGGCTGCGGCAGATTAGAGCCCCAAATCCAATGACTTGGGTGAGAGATCCACATCATTCTCCTACATCGGGAAAAATCCATGATCTGCAAGCAGTGACGCTTTGCCCAGTTAAAATCACTTTAACCATGCAAACGCAGCCTTTGTTGGCCGCGGATAATACTGTAAACGCCGCCAGATAGCTAAGACCTCGCCTGCACTTCAGTAAATAATTAGCCAAAAAAGTCAAAATCAGTGTTTAAAAAAACACCTAAACTGCATATCAAACTGCCGATAGCGATCACAGAAATAAGATTAACGCTCTGTCAGTAAAATAAAAAATGATGAGATTTTTAAAATTTTCATAATTTTTCATATATTGTCAAAGCCCATTCATCCCAACAGGCAAGTCCATTCACATCTCCCCTTTATAGTGCTCCCATCAAAAATCGCTTTCGAACGGAGCTCTTCCCAATGACAAAGCCCACCATGCAAACATCGGATAAGTCCTCACGCAGCAATGAGTTAAAGGCGCTGGGATTCATCATTTTCATACTCTTTCCCGCACTGACTATCGCGGGGATCAGTCTCTACGGTTTCATCATTTGGATGATCCAAGCCTTCGGCGGCGTTGTCGGCCACTAATTCACTGATACTTTGAGGACGCTATTATGAAGTGGTTAATCAACCTCTGGCGCACACTAAACAAACCCACAAAAGCTCTCACCTTAGGCGCTGTCAGCATCAGTGCTTTTATCATGGGCATCATCTTCTGGGGCGGATTTAACACCGCACTGGAAGCCACCAACACCGAAGCCTTCTGTATTAGCTGCCACAGTATGGAAAGCAAGCCTTACCAAGAGTTACAGGAAACTGTGCATTGGTCGAATCACTCAGGCGTGCGCGCCACCTGCCCTGACTGCCACGTGCCCCACAACTGGAGCCGTAAGATTGCCCGTAAGATGGAAGCTTCCCACGATGTCTGGGGCTGGTTATTCAATACGGTCAACACCCCAGAAAAATTTGAAGCTAAACGCCTCGAAATGGCGAGCCGCGAATGGAAACGTTTCGATCGCGATAATTCACTGGCCTGTAAAAACTGTCACAACTACAACTCGATGAAATGGGAAAGCATGTCCCCGCTGGCACAAAAACAGATGAAACGCGCCGCCGAAATCGACCAAAGCTGTATCGATTGCCACAAAGGCATTGCTCACCATCTACCTGAAATGGGCACGGCCCGTGCACCTGAACTCATCGCCGAAGTGGGCGCTGGCGTCAGCTCAGTCGAAACCAACCAAACCTACTACAGCGCCCTGACTAAGCCACTGTTTTTTATTGAAAAAGGCGATGTCGAAGCCGGTACCTTAAACGTAGCGACTAAAGTCAAAGTGCTCGAAACTAAAGGTAAGCGCATCAAAATTGCTATCGATGGCTGGCGTAAGAAAATCGGCGCAGGCCGCGTCATCTACATGGACTTTGGCGTAAACATTCTGTCGGCGCAGTTAAGTAAAGATGCAGCAGAAACCGAAGGTGTTATCCAAACCTTTGAGGAGAAAGAAGACCCAATGACAGGCCTGAAATGGCAACGGGTTGAAGCCCAAATCTGGACCGATAAAGATTACTTGCTCACAGAGCTGCAACCGCTTTGGGGCTATGCCCGCGATACCTTCCGCTCAAGCTGTAGTGTGTGCCACACCCAGCCAGATGAAGCGCATTTTGACGCCAATACCTGGCCAGGCATGTTCCAAGGCATGTTGGCCTTCGTGAACATGGACCAAGACACTCAAGCGCTGGTGCAGAAATATCTGCAAGAACATTCGTCAACCTTCGTGAAAAAAGAGCACTAATTCGGGAGTAATACCATGAACAGAAGAGACTTTTTAAAAGGCTTAGCCTCAACCTCTTTCGTTGCTTTAGGTGGCAGCTCAGTGTTAGCGCCCTTAAATGCGCTGGCCAGCACAGGCTTAAATGAAGACGAATGGCTGACCACAGGCTCACACTTTGGCGCCTTTAAAATCAAACGTAAAAACGGTGTAATTGCCGAGGTCAAAGCCTTCGATTTAGATAAATATCCAACGGATATGATTAACGGTATCCGCGGTATGGTCTATAACCCATCCCGCGTGCGTTACCCTATGGTTCGCTTAGACTTTTTACTGAAAGGCCATAAGAGCAATACCCAGCAACGGGGGGATTTCCGCTTCGTTCGCGTGACCTGGGATAAAGCATTAAAGCTGTTTAAACACTCACTCGATGAAATCCAAACCCAATACGGTCCATCGGGCTTACACGCAGGACAAACAGGTTGGCGCGCAACCGGGCAACTGCATTCCAGCACCAGCCATATGCAGCGCGCGGTGGGGATGCACGGCAACTATGTGAAGAAAATCGGTGACTACTCCACCGGTGCTGGCCAAACCATTCTGCCCTATGTGTTAGGTTCAACCGAAGTATATGCCCAAGGCACCTCTTGGCCGCTGATCTTAGAAAACAGCAACACTATCGTGCTCTGGTCGAACGATCCTTACAAAAACCTGCAAGTGGGTTGGAACGCCGAAACCCATGAGGCCTTCGCTTACCTCGCGCAGTTAAAAGAGAAGGTCAAACAGGGCAAGATCCGCGTGATCAGTATCGACCCTGTGGTCACCAAAACCCAGGCTTACCTTGGCTGTGAGCAGTTATATGTCAACCCACAGACTGACGTAACCCTGATGCTGGCGATCGCCCATGAGATGATCACCCAAAAGCTACACGATGAAAAATTCATCCAAGGTTACAGCTTAGGCTTTGAAGAGTTTGTACCTTACGTGATGGGCACTAAAGATGGTATCGCCAAAACCCCTGAGTGGGCGGCGCCAATCTGTGGGGTTGAGCCACATATCATCCGCGATCTGGCAAAAACCTTAGTTAAGGGCCGTACCCAAATCATGATGGGGTGGTGTATTCAGCGCCAACAACACGGTGAGCAACCTTACTGGATGGCCGCGGTACTCGCGACCATGATAGGCCAAATCGGTTTGCCTGGCGGCGGCATCAGCTATGGTCATCACTATTCCAGTATTGGTGTACCTGCGACAAATGCGGCGGCGCCCGGCGCCTTCCCGCGTAACTTAGACGAGAACCAAAAACCCCTGTTCGACAGCACCGACTTTAAAGGCGCGAGCAGCACCATTCCCGTCGCCCGTTGGATTGATGCGATCCTCGAGCCCGGCAAAACCATTGATGCCAACGGTTCGAAAGTGGTGTATCCCGATATTAAGATGATGATTTTCTCGGGTAATAACCCATGGAATCACCATCAAGACCGTAACCGCATGAAGCAAGCCTTCCATAAGTTGGAATGCGTGGTCACTATCGATGTGAACTGGACGGCAACTTGCCGCTTCTCCGACATAGTGCTGCCCGCCTGCACCACCTATGAGCGCAACGATATCGACGTATACGGCGCCTATGCTAACCGCGGTATTTTGGCGATGCAGAAGATGGTCGAGCCGCTGTTTGAGAGTTTGTCAGACTTTGAAATCTTCACTCGCTTTGCCGCACTGATGGGTAAAGAGAAAGAATACACCCGCAATATGAGCGAAATGGAGTGGATAGAAACCCTCTATAACGAGTGTAAAGCCGCGAATGCGGGTAAGTATGAGATGCCAGATTTTGCCACCTTCTGGAAGCAAGGTTATGTGCACTTTGGTGATGGCGAGCTGTGGACACGCCACGCCGACTTTAGAAACGATCCTGAAATCAATCCATTAGGTACGCCTTCTGGTTTGATTGAAATCTTCAGCCGTAAGATTGAACAGTTCGGTTATGACGACTGCCAAGGCCATCCAATTTGGATGGAAAAAGCCGAGCGTAGCCATGGTGGCCCGGGGTCAGACAAATATCCTGTGTGGCTACAATCTTGCCATCCGGATAAACGTCTGCACTCACAGATGTGTGAGTCGAAGGAATACCGCGAAACCTACACAGTCAACGGCCGCGAACCCATCTATATCAGCCCTGTGGATGCCAAAGCACGCGGCATTAAAGATGGCGATATAGTGCGTGTCTTTAACGACCGTGGCCAACTGTTAGCGGGCGCAGTGGTATCGGATCGCTTCCCTAAAGGTGTAGTGCGAATTCATGAAGGCGCATGGTATGGCCCAGTGGGTAAAGATGGCAGCGTCGAAGGCGGCGCCGAAATCGGTGCCCTGTGTAGCTATGGCGATCCAAATACTCTGACCTTAGACATTGGCACCTCGAAGTTGGCTCAAGCCTGCTCAGCCTATACTTGTCTGGTCGAGTTTGAGAAATACCAAGGCAAAATCCCTAAGGTTAGCTCCTTCGATGGTCCCATCGAAGTCGAAATCTAACCGAGCCCACAAGGCGATACGCCTAGTCAACTAGGCGCATTCCACTGTTAATCTTGAGGAATATGCAATGAGCAACATCGATATCAATCATGCCAGAGCCTTAGTGTATCAGCTGCTGTCTTCTCTGTTTGCCCGTGAAATTGATGAGCAGCGCCTTAAGCAACTCACCAGTGAGCAAGCGCAGCAATTCTGGACACAACTGGGTTATGCGTCTGAGCTTAGTGCGCCAGTCGTCAGCATACAGAAGGTGCTGAATGGCTTAACGAGCGATGAAGCCTTGCTCGAACTTGCCGCCGATTATTGCGGTTTATTCCTCGTAGGCACAAAACACAGCGCCTCAGCCTATGCCAGCCTGTACTTGAGCCCCGAGGAAGAACCCTTGCTATTTGGGCTGCAGCATCAACAAATGAGCGAGTTTTTACACCAGAGTAAACTGCAAGTTCAGAGTCACTTCCCTGAACCTGCCGATCACTTAGCCGTGATCCTCGCCTATATGGGACACTTAGCTTGCCACAGTGAAGATGCTGCCCAGTTAAGCTTCCTAAACGCTTGTATAGACTCTTGGTTATCAAAGTTTGTCGCCAAGGTCGTTGAGTGTGATAGCAAGCACTGCAATGGCTTTTACAGTGCTCTTGCCACGCTGACATTGGCTTGGGTCAAGCAAGATAAACAACTGTTGGAACAGACAATCAACTCATCAGTAGAACAAGTCTTAAGCTAATTGTTTTTTGATGCGGTTGAACGAAAGCGGCTCCTACTCTTGGGAGCCGCTTTTTTTATGTATTTCGTTGAGCGTTGATACTTAAGCACTATTCCACTGTGACTAACCATTGTTCGAATGCCGTCATCGATGCCAGCCAGCAGGTTCTCAGTTCATTGGCCGACTGTATTTCAAGCTTTTGGGCGTCTGTGGTTTTAAGCTGCTTTTCCCATACCTGACAACACTGAGTCAGTGCTTTTAGTCCCATGCTAGCACTGCTACCCTTAAGCGCGTGCAATAGTTTTGCGCCCTCGCTGAAATGTGTCACAGAAGTTAGCTTAGAGAGCCGCTCAATTTGCTCGGCACTGGAGGTTCGATAGAGCGCCAACATATCGCTCAATGTTTTCACACCTAACACCTCAAGATCTTGCTGTAACTGATTAAGATCTAATAAGGTTTTAGCCGATTGAGCCAATGACTCCGAAGATGCGAAGGTTAAGGAAGGACTCGCTGGCAACGCAGGACTCTCACTCCCCGAAGAAGATGGCACACACGCTGGCAACGAAGCAACGCCCAGCCATTCTGTCAGGGTTTGCAGGCTCAAGGGTTTGGCTAACACAGTATCAAACCCCGCCTCCCGATAGAGGCTAAGATCCTCCGTCTGCATCTGCGCGGTAAAGGCGGCAAACTTAATACTCTCATTAACACTCTCATTAACAATGTCATTTGTCAGTAATGCCTTTAGCTGTGGTAATAATGCTAGCCCAGAACCATCACTCAGTTGAATATCGAGCATCACGGCATCGAATGCCTTATCGCCACTCACATGCGTCAGCGCCTGCTGACAACTGATGGCCAAGCTGGAACTGTGGCCTAAATGCGCCAAAAACCCTTGCGCGACCATGGCATTGACCTTGTTGTCTTCGATCACTAACACCCGCAGGGGATTAACCCGTTTTTGCACCTGAGTTTGCGTATCGAATGCCTTATCACACTGGGAAAAACTCAGCTCAAAACCAAACTCGCTGCCCTTACCTGGCTCACTCTTGACCCAAATTCCTGGCCCCTGTGCATCCATCAGTTCAACTAACTGTTTGCAAATGGCAAGCCCCAAACCAGTCCCACGGCTGCGCCCCTGATTAGGCAATACGCAGTAAGGCATAAATAATTGCTCGCGCACCTCGGGCGCAATCCCCACGCCGGTATCTGCCACCACAAAAGCGAGTTTATCGCCCCGCACGCTGACATTCAGACTCACGCCGCCTTCGGGGGTGAATTTAATGCCGTTACCAATCAAGTTAAACAGTACCTGCCTCAGCTTAGGGCCATCAATCTGGATACACGCGGGTAACTGGGGACGATTAAGTCTTAGACTCAATCCCGCCAAATTGGCGCCCGCTACCATGATCGCTAGGACTTCATCGAGCAAGGCGTTGATATCCGTAGGCCTAGGCTCATTGGTTAAATTGCCCTGCTCGAGGCGGGAGAAATCGAGAATATCGCTCAGCACGGTTTGCAGCAGCGTGCCGCTGTATTGCGACAGCGCGAGCATCTGTTGCTGCGCGGGCGGTAACTGGCTATGGCCGAGCAAGGTGAGCGTCCCGAGTAAGCCGTTGAGTGGGGTGCGAATTTCATGGCTCATGGTCGCTAGGAATTGGGATTTTGCCTGACTCGCCTCCTCGGCAACGATTCTTGCCTTAGCATGGCCTTTGGCCTCCGCATCAAGGCGCAGGTTGGCTTCGGCCAATTCCTGTGTGCGCGTGGCCACGGTTTGTTCAAGGGCCTTTTTATGCTCGGTCAGCTCATCGGCGACCTGACGTAAATCCGCCTGCAATTTCAGGTTGTGGGCTGTTTTTCGCTTAAATGCCTCGATGGCATTGGCCATGGCGGTCAACTCATCGTCGCCGTGGGCATCGAGGCTCACATTAGTGTCCCCTAAACTTAAGCGCGACATAGCCTCGGTCGCCTGATTTAACCTCAAGGCAATGCCGCGATAGATCACCCGATAAACCACGACTGCTATGATAAACAACATTAATATGCCCGTGCCCCACAACCCCAAGCGGGCGTAAGACAACTGCATTAAATAATCACTACGCGCCAACTCCGCCCGCTGTTGCTGTTGATTAAGCGCACTATCCACCAGCGTGTTGAGGCTATAGAGTTTTTCCGCTAACTCCTGCTGCTGCCGCTGTTGCCGCTGCAAACTTTGACTCAGTTCTCGCTGTAATTTAATAATTTTGGGGGTATGGAGAAGAACAGCCAGCTCCGCCTTTAGCGCATTGAGCCTGCCGGGATCGCGTATCAGCTCAGAAACTGTCGTTAGCGCCATTAAATCGATACCCACCTCTGCCGCAGGCGAATCTGTGTTTGCGCTCGATGCCTGATCGATAGCCGTCCCTTGTTTTGGATGATTCTGCGCCATGGGGTGCGATGATGCAGTGCTGGCAAAGGTTGCCAATAAACGGGGAACACTCAATTGCAGCTCGGACTGTAATTCAGATGCCTCAAATAACTGACTGAGCAGCGCAATTTGATGCACTAACTTGAGCGCGCGATTGAGCTGTTCTTGGATATCGAGCTCACGTTCAATCACATCATCAAGCAGTTGCCCACTGCGTTTATCTCCCGCCATATCCGGATAGGCTTGGCTGAGTTTTGCCAAAATCGCCGAATCGACAACCGCCAATTCGGATTGCAATAGCTCAGAGGCTCGGCCTGCGGCAACCGATAATTCGCGGGCCCTGAGCTGCAACTCATCGCCCAAGGTAAGGCGCTGGCCCACGCTCTTACCCAGTAAGGTTAATTGCTCGATGATTTGCCCAGCTAATACGGATAAATGATTATCTTCGTTCACATCCAGTGTTAGTAACACTTTGATGCTATTTAACATTGTGGCGCTTTCAAGGCTGAGCTTACGGCCGATAAATTCCCGCTGCCGCTCATCCTCTACTTGGCCTAACTGGGTCACGCCATCGGATAAGGCATTAGAGGCCTGCACTAATTGGCGCGCGGCTTGAGAGGCGGGTAAGGATTCTTCATACAGGTAACTGTCGGCCTGTTTGAGCCAATGCAAACTCAGGCTACCTAAGCTAACCAGTAGCAACAGCAATACCCCAAGCACACCAAAGGCGAGCATGAGTCTGCCGGTTAAACTACTTCGCGATAAAGATAAAGGCGCCACACTTGTTCCTTCTGTTACAATGCCTTCGAGATAATCACTGTGGATGATACGAGACAATGGGAAAATTTTGGCAAGCTTTGCTCACACTCACCACTTTTGGGCTGTTATGTTTATCGACTGCTGACGCCAACAGCCAAACTTGGCCATTAGAGCAACGCCAACCCTTTAATGCCAAAATTCAACAGGCGCAGGCACTTGATTATCATCCCCTGAGTAAGGCACAACAGGCTTGGCGCATTTGTGCCTTAGTGCCTCATCTTAAGGACGCCTATTGGATTGGCATCAACTACGGCCTGATCCAACAGGCGAAACATCTCGGTGTGTCGCTGGACCTGTTCGAAGCAGGCAGCTACTACCATCAAGATAAACAGCTCGAGCAATTAAGCGCCTGTATGAAGGGTGATTACGACGCGATTTTGCTCGGCGCCGTGAGTCCCAATCTGCTCGAACAGTTTTCTGAGCCGTTAACCAAACCCGTGCTTGCCCTAGTCAATAAACTCAATGCAGAGCAAGTGCAGACCCATATCGGTGTTAACTGGTATCAAATGGGACTGAGCGCAGGCAATTTTATTAAGGCAGATGCCAAGGCGCATTCGCCCACCCAGCCAACTACCTTGGCCCTCTTAGCGGGCCCTGAAAACCTAGGCGGCACAGATTTAGTCGAGCAAGGCATTCGCCATGCCCTCGAGGGCAGCAATGTCAGTATCAGTGCGATTCAGCATGCCGATAACAATCGCAATCTCTACCGCGACCAATTACAGATACTGCTTAAGGCTCAGCAGCCTAACTATATTCTAGGTAGTGCGGTGGCGATAGAAGCCGCCGTCAGCACCCTCAAACAAAAACAGCTGACGCAAGACATTAAGCTGGTGAGCAGTTACTTATCCCCCGCGATTCTGCGCGGCTTGATGCGGCAAAAAGTGGTCTACAGCAATGATGATCTGGTCGTATTGCAGGGCAAACTCGCCATCGATGTTACGGTAAAACAGCTCGAAGGCGCCGCGCCTTTTGGCGATATAGGTCCAGCTATCGTTGAGCGCACCACCTCAAAAAATACCCTGTCTGCACTTGGCTTTAGCCTTGCCGAAGCGGATTTTTATCCCTTGTATCAAGTGCGCCCTTGAGCGCTTAACACAAGATCTAAGTTAGAGATCAGTCATCCACCTTAGCGGCAAATAAATACCCCTCACCATGGACAGTGACAAAGAGCTCAGGATTGAGCTTATTACGTAGACGGCGGATAATGACATCTATGGTTCTGTCATTCACATCATGATTGCGATGACTGGTTTGCTGCATTAAGCGCTCGCGGGAAAGTACCTGCTGCGGATGCAAAGCAAAGGCGGTTAATAACTCAAATTCGGCCTTAGTGAGCTTGATAAGCTCCTCCCCTTGGCGCAGCTTACGACTATTTAATTCAAGCTGATAGCCTTCAAAACTTATCAA
This sequence comes from Shewanella sp. DNRA4, assembly GCF_012843185.1. Classification (NCBI taxonomy): domain Bacteria; kingdom Pseudomonadati; phylum Pseudomonadota; class Gammaproteobacteria; order Alteromonadales; family Shewanellaceae; genus Shewanella; species Shewanella sp. DNRA4. The sequence continues at coordinate 90,888 of NZ_JABAIP010000002.1, read as the reverse complement.
ATCATCGGGCTGTGATAATTCCTGCACCAGCGCCTGTTCGGCTTGTTTTACCAAAGAAATCCGCCAAAGCAGGTTTTTTACCCTCACCAATAGCTCCCGCAGTTCGAAGGGCTTAGTCACATAATCATCGGCGCCCATCTCCAGGCCAACGATTTTATCAATCGATTCATCACGGCCAGAGACTAAGATAATCCCCACATGGGAGCGGCTGCGTAACTCACGGGTTAAACTTAAGCCATCGACCCCAGGCAGGTTAATATCTAACATAATTAAATCGATATGTTGACGATTAAACTCGTACCACATTTGCTCGCCATCGGCAGCCTCAATCACACGATAACCTTCCTTTTCAAAGTATCCCTTCAATCGCGCACGAATAACCGCTTCATCATCGACAACGAGCACACTATAGGCCATGTTCTACTTCTCTTATTTTGCTTAACTGAATTATTCATACTTTTTCATATTTGCATATGAAGGAAAGGTAAAATATGCGATCTGCATTACTTTATTGCACAAAAATCTGCCGAGCTTTTACAGTCTCCTCAATATGACATATGCTTAGGCATATTGATTGGTGTGGGCGCTAACAAACTATGAAAGATAAAGAATTAGTGATTGATGAAAGACGACATTTTTCACGGATCCTCTTTGCCGCAAGTGCGTCAATACACCAAGGTGAAAAGCAATGGCAAACCTCAATATTGGATCTCAGCCTAAATGGCGCTTTAGTGGAAGAACCCGCAGGATTTAGCCATTCAGATGAGCCTATCATCCTTAACTTTACTCTGCAGGGCTCGGATATTGAGCTGCAAATGGAAACTGAGTTGGTGCATCAACGTAATCACCAACTTGGGCTTAAATGTAACATTATCGATGTCGACAGCATCAGCCACCTCAAACGCATCGTTGAGCTTAACTTAGGCGATGCCTCAATTCTGAACCGTGAATTGGCGCTCTTTGTCGAAAAACATCATTCCGCCGATTAAACACCACGGATAGTGATTGCACGGATAATGATTGGGTACGGGCTTGACTCCCGAGAAAAAACAAACAGCGCTTAAGGCGCTGTTTGTTTTTTTAGATTAGATTGCTTCAAGGGCTTCTGACAGTTTGGAAACGCCCACCACTTCCATTCCCACTGGTGGTTTTTTCGGCACGTTCGCTCGAGGCACTATCGCTCGTTTAAAACCATGCTTAGCGGCTTCGACTAAACGTTCTTGCCCATTTGGCACAGGTCGAATTTCGCCAGATAAGCCCACTTCACCAAACACCACTAAATCACTCGGTAAAATATCGCCACGAAAACTCGATACCATAGCCAGTAGCAGGGTTAAGTCGGCACTGGTTTCGGTTACTTTAACCCCGCCAACCACGTTCACAAACACGTCCTGATCCGACATTTGCAAGCCACCGTGGCGATGCATCACCGCAAGCAACATGGCCAAACGGTTTGCATCCATCCCCACTGCCACACGGCGCGGATTGGACATGGCAGAATTATCCACCAGCACTTGCAGTTCAACCAGTAACGGGCGCGTACCTTCCCACACCACCATGACCAAGGAGCCCGAGGATTCTTCCTCGCCGCGGGAGAGGAAAATTGCGGATGGGTTAGCCACTTCCTTCAGGCCACGTTCCGTCATGGCAAATACGCCCAGCTCGTTGATCGCCCCGAAGCGGTTCTTGTGGGAGCGCAAAGTGCGATAACGACTGTCGCTATCCCCTTCAAACATCACCGAGCAATCGATACAGTGCTCGAGCACTTTTGGCCCGGCGAGGCTGCCATCTTTGGTGACATGACCCACCATAATAACAGCAATGCCATTTTGCTTGGCGAAACGGGTTAGATAGGAGGCTGATTCACGTACCTGCGACACACTGCCGGGACTCGACGCTACATCGCTCATATGCATAACTTGAATAGAGTCGACAACGATGACTTTTGGTGATTCTTTCAGGGCGACTTCGCAGATCAACTCCACACTGGTTTCGGATAACATCCTCAGTTTATTGGTCGGTAAGCCAAGACGATGGGCCCGCATCGCCACCTGCTGGAGCGATTCTTCCCCAGTAACATAAAGCGCGGGCATTTGCTCGGCTAAATGGCATAAGGTCTGAAGCAGCAAAGTACTCTTACCAGCTCCGGGATGACCGCCAATCAAAATCGCCGATCCAGGCACAATGCCGCCTCCAAGTACCCGGTCGAGTTCACCAAAGTGGCTCACTATACGTGGCAAAGCATTGAGATCAATTTGGTCTAAGGTTTTGACTTCGCTACTGCCTGCACCAGCGTAACCGGCAAACTGAGTCCCCCGTCCGGGCGAGGCAGCACCTAAGCGCACTTCAGTTATCGTATTCCACTCGTGACAAGCACTGCATTGCCCTTGCCAACGGGGAAAATCCTGTCCACACTCATTGCACACGTACGCGGTTTTATTCTTTGCCATAACTTATTAAAATCTGTATAAAATCAATTTAAGTAACTGTGAATACTGCCGACATTAGACTAACACAGCACGCATAAAATCAGCATTAGAAAAGACCACTACATGAGTTTAGATAACCATAGTGCACTCATAGAACAACTCAAGCCGCTGCTCATGGAACCTAACTTCCAGGAGATTTTCCAGCAGCTGACTGTCGATGAAAACAATTCCACCCGTTTTTTATTAAAAATGGAGTTGAATCGTTTAGCTTCGCCCTGCACGCGGATTATTGACCTTAGGGATAAGTCAGAGTTGCCCTGTAGTGAAGTCATGCTGGGTCAACAACGCCATTTTCTCGATGAACCCGCTAAACATAGCCTGCAAGAGGCCATGTCCTTATACCGTAACAAATACACTTTAGGCGTATATGAATACGTCATCGCCGCCCATCAACTTCGGCGACAAAAATTACGCCAGGTGACACAACAAAGCGATACCGTCGAACTCGAACCCTTTATGGTGCCAGGCGTTGTACTCGGCAGTTATTTTAATCGCACTGAAGAGCGGATGAATTACAGTATCCGCATTGCCGTTTCCCAACCTGGCAGACCTGAAATGCCGGGGATCACCGTTGATTTATCCATTGGTGGTGCGCGCATTCGCTTGGCGGCGAATCATCCTTTTGACCTCGATAAACCGCTAAAGGTAAAGCTTCTCGAGCTAAGTGAAGAATATTATTACCCCGATCTACAACTTGGAGTCGATTACCACATTGTTGATAGCCAAACTAATGGTGAATTTATTTGGTTAAGATTGAAGCGTATTGGTGGCACTGATGCGCTAGGCGAAATGCTGGGCAATTTGATTCGAGGCTATAAACTCCGTTATAAACTCGATGTTAATGACGTATTAGTAACCGCATCCGGCCTTGGATTCGAGCGTCATTATCTGCCGCATTTGCCACATTTACCGTTATTTTTGAATCAACAAACCCAATCAATTAGCCATATGCTGCTGAGTCGAGATAATCAGCAGATAGTGCATTATTTTCAAGATGAGAACGATATCAGCCAGTTACCAGCAATGCTGACATCAGCACGGCTTTCTGCGCTACTTAGCCATCCCGAAAATCCTGACTATGGGTTATTTTTTACGTTTACCTACAACGCCCAAGGCTGCTTGTATTTTTATTCGGCAACCTTAGCCGAATTAAAAGCTAAAGGCTTGGTATCATTGTTTTTAGGTTTTGCTTCAACCAAACCAAGCTGGCGTATTTTCAAACTGGTTCCTGATAAAATTTACCATGCTAAAGGCTATCGCCGAGCGACATTACCGGGAGATGATGCCAAATATAGTCCGCTGGTCGAACAACAGTTAGCGCTGTTTAGCCATATGCTACAACTTATCGATCTGACCAATGAGGATGAAAGAGCGACCTATAAAGCCTGGCAGGATGATAGCAATGCCAATGCCCTAAAAGCTTTCGGCCAGCAACGGCTCAGCACCCACCAAATCAAACCGATTGCAATGCAATTTAGTGAACGGCGGCAGGAAGCACGCTTCGCCTTTAAAACCTTAGTCAATGTCTCGCAGGGTGGCCTAAAAGCAACAGGAATCACCTTAGATATCTCAGGTCGTGGCATGCAGCTCACGCTCGACAATCCCACGGCGTTTGTAACCAATAAACCCTTAATGATCAGTTTACCTAAACTGCAAACCATTGCCGGCAAAACTCAACTCGAGAATTTACCCTACCGCTTGGTTCGAACCCGTAAGAATGGCGTCACATTACATTTAGCCGCTGTCATGGGCCATACGCCCCATGTTGGTGTCGAGTTTTTAAACAAATTAATCGCCCACAATAAAGAAAAGCTAGAACAACTCACTGAAAATAATAGTGAAGCAAACGAGCTTGCTGATGGACTTAAAAATATCCTATTACGCGAACTCCATTCTGTGCCCTACTTCGTTGAAAAAACGACTAAATCAGCACAAGTGGCTTGCTTAGGTGTCAGTACTGAACATGATGAAATTAGTGATATTTTTGCCGCGGGTTCTTCAGATACGTTGCAATATAACCTCGCTCCGCTGCTCAAGGATGGCTTTTTTAAACGGGATATTCTCGACCCCATCCGCCAAATGAAACCCCAGCAGGATATGGATTTTATTGAAGTTTTTATTCAACTGACGCGTCAGTCCCGCGGCCGATTCCATTTAAAATGTATACCCGCTATTGAAGTCGGTGATGCTCAAGCTAAAGTCGCATTTATCACCCAAAGTAAATTGGCCGGACGTTTTATGGCGCTACGAATTTATCGAGGTGCCACCGAAAAACCGGATATGGGGTATCTGCGCCGCGAATTGGAATATATCAATATCCATGCAAATCACAGGGCAAAACAACTTGAAGATCAGCTCTGGCGTATTATCGGTGTAGGTGAATTGCTGGATATCACCCAAGAGGTGGAATTAAGATACCCAGTGTTACATAAACAGGCCTAACTTATTCCTCGTCTTTTAATACCGCGAGTTCAAAGCCTAAATACCAATCGCGGATCAGCGGAAAATGGTCACTCATCGCATCCAGATGAGTCAGCATATCCGCATGGCCATAGTCGTGTTTAAAGCCGTTCGCCTTTGAGAGCAAAGTGAATTTCACTTGGCGAAAGCCACACTCAGAGATCATATCGGCGACATCTTCAGGATGCCCAAGCACAGTATCGTTTTGCCCCGCTATAAACCAAGCGACGGGCCAGTTGGCTGCCTTCGCCGCCTTGGCATAATCAAAACCGTCATCGTGATCGCGCCACTCACCTCGCACCCAATCGATACTTTGATTCAATGATGCCCGGCTCTCGTTATCCATACCGACACGCAGTTTATCGGCGGCGAGATATCCCTGCCCAACCGCTAAACTTGGGGCAAGGCGATTCCAAAACACATCGACCATCAACCATTTTTTGAAAGATTTGACGCGAATAGTGCGTTTACTGCCGAAGGTGAGTAGTGAACGCACACTTTGCTGCAGTTCAGGGTAACGTGCTAAGGCGCTCGCCATCAACACGCCACCCCAGGAATGGGCGCACCAATGCACACGTGAGGGGGATATTTTCCCCTGTTCCTGACAGGCCTGATTATGAATATTCAAAATAGACTGCTGTACTAATGGCAATTGCTCACGGATCACCTCACCTTGTCCTAAGGTAAAATCTCGACTGATTTTTGGTAAACTTAATCCTCGTCCAGCGGTATCGAGCACATAAACCACAAAACCCGCCTTAGCAAGAAAACATCCCAAACCACGACCGCTCTGGCTGTAAAAAACTCGGCCATTTGACATAGCGCCATGCAACATCAGGATCGGCGGTTTAGAAAAATCAGCAGTAGTTGGCAACAACTGGCGCAGGTGTAACTGTCCATCCCGATAAGGAAGATAGAGGGAGGTTTGTGAAAGTGTTTGAGCAGAATGCTCATCTGGAGTTGAAGTCAAAGTCAGTCACTGGTAGTCCATTAATGAACACTAAACTACCAGTTAAGCCTCAAAAAACAAGAGTCATTACTCTAATGTCACCACATAGTCGACTGAGTCACTTATTAAAACTGCAACAGATAAGGCAATACTCTAAGGTCCAAACTACGGATCCGAGCATCTGCTGCGGCGGCAAGTTTGGGCTTGGCATGGAAGGCAATCCCAAAGTCAGCCGCCTGCACCATAGGAATATCGTTAGCACCATCACCTATCGCCACACGTTGCCCCACTGGGATTTGCCATTCTTGGCTACAACGGTTGACCACATCGGCCTTAAACTGGGCATCGACGACTTTTCCGGTGACGGCTCCCGCCAGCTTACCGTCCGTTATGACTAATTCATTGGCAAAGGCCGCATCTAAATTCAGCAGCTGTTTTAAGTGGCCAACAAACGGCGTGAAGCCTCCTGAAGCCACAACGAGGCGCCAATGATGCGACTTAAGCTCGGTCAACATAGCCTCAAGACCCGGCATCAATGGCAAAGTGTCACACAAGGTTTGAATAATCTTGGCATCGGCGCCCTGAAGCTGGGCAACCCTTTGGCGCAGACTCTGCTCAAAATCGAGCTCCCCCTGCATCGCGCGCTCAGTGATCGCCGCCACTTGCTCGCCGACCCCAGCCATCGCGGCAAGTTCATCGATACATTCAATTTGGATCGCGGTAGAATCCATGTCCATCACCAGTAAACCGGGCTCGCTCAGTTTAGGTAATGGGCCGTGAATTAAATGTAACTCCACCTGAGATGGACAGGTTGCTAACAATTCAGCACTGGGTTCTACAGGCAGCGCTAATTCGACGCAATGCAGTGCCACTTGACGACGAATAGGTGCGATGGAGAGCATGGTTAATTTGAGACTTTCAGCCAGAGAAACAATCCAAGTCGCAAGAGAGTCTTCAAGACTTAAATCTTCGTAAATCAGACGCATAGCAAATACACTCAAGGATGGCCGCGTAGACGATTCCTGATAAGCCTCGAAACTGAGCCCCTGATATTCAAAGCGAGGTAAAGGGTTAGCTGCTAACCATACAAACAGCGGATTTTGGTTCAAGCTTTCCATAGGACTCGTGTTCTCCAACTATCGGGCTCACGCAGAATCAATTATGATTAGGCAAGCGCTCTCATTATTAAGGGTCAAAGTGTTATATCTTAAAGGGCTAAAGAAAAGCCATAAAATCAGTAGACTGCTCCAAATCGCCATCGCCTTGACCTTGATGGTCGGCTTAGTGCAATTGTGGCAAACAAGCCTACTACAAGGTCAGCTGCTTCTAAAGTCCCAAACGCAAAAGATGGCCAGATTACTGGTGCAGCAAACGGCCTATAGCGCGGCGCCCGCCCTACAATTACAAAATGATGAGCAACTCCAGTGGCTCGCCAGCGCCCTAGTTGAAGATCCTAAGGTGATGTCGGCTGCAATATTTAGCGATCAAGGAATACGCTTAGCCTTTGCTCAAAGCCTGACTAAAGATGCCTTAGATCCCGAATCAGAAGAAATGAGTCTGCTACTGAGCAAATATCCCCCCTATGTTGAACCCGTGACTCAGGATGGCAAGAATTTAGGTTATGTCGAGGTTAGGCTCGATACCAAACTATTTTTTAATGAAATCAAAGAAGCGCATAACCTGAATATGGAGCAGCAACAAATAATGCTGCTGGTTGCAGGCCTAATAGGCATGTTGTTATCCCGCGCTTTATCTTTTAAACGCGCCGATTTTGACCGTCGCCGCACCCGCGCCAAATTGCGTAAAAACCCTAAAAAGAATAAAGCGATAAAAGCCCCTGAAGCGGCTGAGGAATCGAAGTCTGCGGGTCATCAGGATGAGCAATTGGATGAAGTCATCGCGAGTGATACAGAGGCCGCTCAAAAGCCGACAGAAAATAAAGAAACCGAAGAAAATAAACAAACTACAGATACTTTGCCTTTAGGAAAAATCACAGAAAACGCTAAAGTGCCGGATGAAAACAGTAATCAAGCCAGTATTCAGACTAAAGTGAAGAAGGCCAAAGCCATTACAGAAACAAAAACTGAGTCTGAGCAAATGCCAGAGCAAGTGTCTGATCTGAAAACTGAGTTGAAACCAGAAACAGCACCTGAGATAGGAGCAAAGGATGATTCATCATCCAACACTATACCTCAGTCTAAAACGCAGTCGACGCAAGCTGTTGCGTCGGCCACAGAGCCACAAACATCAGTATCCACCCCGAATAAACCTAAGGTTAAATCGGTCCGCCGCGTGAAGACCAATACCTCGAAATCCTCCGCGGAGAAAGTCCCTGTTCAACCGAGCGATTTAGACACAGACTCAACGGGTTAATTGAAGCGTCTCAGGTCAAACTGAGGCATCTTTGGTCTGCGCCGCATTACAGGATTTTATCCATCGAACATTTGGCAGCACGGTTTAGCAGGCTAATCTAAAAGAAGACAGGGTAATAAAAAGGGTTCGCAATGCGAACCCTTTTCTTATGACTGCATTAGCAACACATTACAGCGTAATTGCAGCGTCTAATGTCATCACGATCATATCGTTGAACGTGGTTTGACGCTCATCAGAAGTGGTTTTTTCGCCAGTACGGATATGGTCAGATACCGTTACCACACACAGTGCACGGGCACCGAATTCATGGGCAACACCGTATAAACCAGCGGCTTCCATCTCTACGCCTAACACGCCCATTTTTTCCATCACGTCAAACATTTGTGGATCAGGAGTGTAGAACAGGTCGGCAGAGAAAACGTTACCAACACGGATCTTAGTGCCTTTCACTTTGGCAGATTCGATCACGGCATTCATCAGCTCGTAGTTCGCGATAGCCGCGAAATCTTGGCCTTTGAAACGTAAACGGTTAACTTGAGAATCGGTACAAGCACCCATGCCGATGATCACATCGCGCACTTTAACGTCAGTGCTGATCGCGCCACAAGTCCCCACGCGGATCAGGTTCTTAACGCCGTAGTCTTTAATTAATTCAGTTGCATAGATTGAGCATGAAGGAATACCCATGCCTGAACCCATAACAGAAATACGTTTACCTTTGTAAGTACCAGTAAAACCTAACATGTTTCGAACGTCAGTCACTTGCTCAACATTTTCTAAGAATGTTTCAGCGATATATTTTGCACGTAATGGATCGCCTGGAAACAGAACTGTCTCAGCGAATGCGCCCTCTACAGCATTAATGTGTGGTGTTGCCATCGAAATAACCCCTGTTTATTTTATTAAGACTTAAGTCTTTGTTTACTGGCGGCCCAATGTTGGCCACCAAATCGAGATCTTGCTCGTTTACTTAGATAAACGACTCACCGTATTCCATCGGCTCAAGCTTGAAGTAGCTTGCGATAGATTGGCCGATATCGGCGAAACTGTTACGGCGACCGAGTGAGCCGGCTTTCAGTCCTGCGCCATAGGCCAATACAGGCACATATTCACGAGTATGGTCCGTACCTTGCCATGTTGGGTCGCAACCATGGTCAGCGGTGAGGATTAACAGATCGTCCTCATCCAGCAGCGCCAGCATTTCAGGTAAACGCGAGTCGAAATACTCCAGCCCTTTCGCATAACCTGCTACATCACGGCGGTGGCCATAGTGGGAGTCAAAATCAACAAAGTTAGTGAATACGATAGTATTTTCACCCGCTGATTTCACTTCGGCTAACGTTGCATCAAATAACGCTTCTAAACCGTTTGCCTTCACCTTTTTGGTGATGCCACAGTAAGCGTAAATGTCGGCAATCTTGCCCACACTCACCACTTCACCACCGGCGGCTTTTAACTTATCTAACACTGTCTTCGCTGGCGGCTCGAGGGAGTAATCCTTACGGTTACCAGTACGAGCAAAGTCGCTTGGGCCAGTACCATCGAATGGACGCGCAATCACGCGGCCAATGTTATAAGGTTCTAACTCTTCACGAGCGATTTCGCAAAGACGATATAAATTTTCTAAGCCAAATGTGCCTTCATGGCAGGCAATCTGGAATACAGAATCTGCCGAGGTGTAAAAAATTGGCTTGCCAGAGCGCATATGCTCTTCGCCTAATTCTTCCAGAATAGTAGTACCAGAAGCATGGCAGTTACCTAAAAAGCCATCGAGTCCCGCACGGGCCAAAATCTTATCGGTCAGCTCTTTAGGGAATGAGTTTTGGTGCTCGCTAAAATAGCCCCATTCGAATAATACGGGTACTCCCGCCATTTCCCAGTGACCGCTCGGAGTATCTTTACCCGAACTTAATTCCTGAGCGTGGCCATAGGCACCAATCAAGTCAATATTGTCCGCAAAGCCTGGTGCAAACGCCCCGGTACTCTCCATCGCGGCATGGGCTAACCCTAAACGAGCCAAGTTTGGCAGAGCTAATGGGCCTTTACGACCAGTATCCGCTTTACCTTCGGCGCATGCTTTGGCGATATGGCCAAATGTGTCAGAACCTAGATCCCCAAACTTAGCGGCGTCACCAGCAGCGCCCACGCCAAAGGAATCCAACATCATTATAACTGTACGTTTCATAATTCTTCCTTAAAGATCCGAAGCTCGAATATAAGCATAGATCTCAGGTGTTTTTTCTGGAGCGACTTCATCGATATGAATCGCTTTTTTCACCGCTTCTTCTGCCTGCGCAAAGGCTTCTTCAGATTGCGCGTGGATCACAGCAATCGGCGTAGAAGCATCAATTTTATCGCCAAGGGCACAGACTTGCGTCAAACCAACACTGTAGTCGAGTGCATCACCAGGTTTGCGACGACCACCACCTAAGGTAACCACGGCTAAACCGAGTTCGCGGGTATCCATGCTGTAGGCATAACCTTGGGTATCCGCAAAGACAGGGCGAATAATTTGCGATTGCGGTAAGTACTTACTGTAGTTTTCGACAAAATCGACGGGGCCACCGAGGCCTGAAACCATCTTGCCAAAGATCTCGGCAGCACGGCCATTATCGAGTACACGGTTTAACTTGGCACGGGCATCCGCTTCATCAGTCGCTAAGCCACCAAGGAGTAACATCTCAGCGCAAAGACCCATAGTCACAGCGTACAGACGAGGATTACGGTAAGCACCGGTTAAAAAGTCGATGGCTTCTTTCACTTCAACCGCATTACCCGCACATGAGGCTAACACTTGGTTCATGTCGGTGAGTAAGGCCGTCGTTTTAGTACCTGCGCCATTGGCTACCGCCGCAATGCTGCGAGCAAGCTCTTCAGAGGCTTCGTAAGTTGGCATAAATGCGCCGCTACCGACTTTAACGTCCATCGCCAATGCATCGAGACTACAAGCTAATTTCTTAGAGAGAATAGAGGCGGTAATGAGGGAGATGGATTCGACGGTCGCAGTGTTGTCACGGATGGAGTAGAAACGTTTATCGGCGGGGACCAGATCACCAGTTTGGCCAATAATCGCTACACCAACGTCTTTAACCACTTTGCGGAACAATTCACTCGAAGGTTCGGTTTGATAACCGGGAATAGCGTCGAACTTATCGAGCGTACCGCCTGTATGTCCGAGTCCGCGACCCGAAATCATCGGCACATAACCACCGCAGGCAGCAGCCATGGGACCGAGCATAAGACTAATCACATCACCGACACCACCTGTACTGTGTTTATCGATGACAGGGCCATTAAGACCAAGTGATTGCCAATTGAGTACAGTGCCAGAATCGCGCATTGCCGTGGTCAAAGCGATTCTTTCATCCATATTCATGTCATTAAAATACACAGCCATGCCTAATGCGGCGATCTGACCTTCCGACACTGCATTAGTGGTAATGCCCTTAACGAAGAACTGGATCTCTTCGGTACTCAAGGCTAACCCATTGCGTTTCTTACGTATAATTTCTTGAGCTAGAAACATGATACTGCCTCCAAGCTAAATACTAATACAACATATCCGTTATTTAGCTTTGCAATGAAACATCAAAACTGTAGCAATATTACAATTGCATGCTATCGAAGTTTTGATGTTTCCAACTAGATTTAGGTCACACTTAATTAGTTTCGATATACGATTTTGGTATTAATCGAGATGCAATGTTCGATTAATAGCCTTGAGTCGGCTTAGGCGCATCGGCTAATTCTAATGTGTGTAACAAGCTGTTGAGTAAGCTTGAAGCACCAAATCTAAAGGTACGTGGAGAAACCCAATCCGCACCGAGAATACACTCAGCCACACCTAAAAACTCTGCTGCTTGAGCAGCATCACGTACGCCGCCAGCAGGCTTAAAGCCTACTTTGGTGTTCTTTTCACTGATCACAGTCAGCATGATTTCAGCCGCTTCAAGTGTCGCGTTGACTGGCACTTTACCGGTAGAAGTCTTGATAAAATCAGCACCCGCATCGATAGACAGTTCAGAGGCGCGGCGAATAAGCGCAGGATCGGCTAATACACCCGATTCAATAATGACTTTCAACAATACTTCACCACAGGCTTCTTTACAGGCTTTGACTAACTCATAGCCGACTGTTTCGTTGCCTTCCATCAGCGCGCGGTATGGAAATACCACGTCCACTTCATCGGCGCCATAGGCAACCGCTGCACGGGTTTCTAATACCGCAATAGCGATATCGTCGTTACCGTGTGGAAAGTTGGTTACTGTCGCGATTTGAATGTCTTCAGCGCCCAATTCATCGAGGGTCTTACGTGCGATAGGAATGAAGCGAGGATAGATACAGATGGCAGCAGTATTACCCGCTGGCGTCACAGCTTTGTGACACAGGTCGATCACCTTCTGATCGGTATCGTCATCATTTAAGGTGGTTAAATCCATAAGTTCGATGGCGCGTTGTGCTGCTTTTTTTAAATCAGTCATAATAGCTCTCCAAAAGAAAAAACAAATAAACAGAAATCAGTCGCTTATAAGCAACGCTTAGAGGTGGCATTATTTTGATTATTTTTATATGGCCGGGCCTTCAGGCGATGCCGAGTAATTTGTGTAGGGCAAATTACATATTTATTAGGTATTCAATCTTGCCTATACATAACTAGGCATCCTGACACTTAAATTGACTATAAGTGATCACGACTTGAATCCTTGAAGACCGGAAGAGAGGATACGAATAATGTCTTGTTCCTACTTTTCCGCGAAAAATCCGTTTTAGCGCGAGAAAAACACAAACCTTTATATAAACGCACTGCTCAAATTATAAATGGGTTTAGATCAAGATTCATGACACATAAAAGATGGAGCCGCCATCGCGGCTCCAACGGCTCTTACAAGAAATTAAAACTTGTAAGTAGCAGACAGGTAGTGTGACCAACCTGTTGATTCTAGGCCAGTAGCGCCATCGTCTGTCAGTAAGTAAACATCTTTAAAGCCTTTCAGGCCATAGCCCAGAGCATAACGATCTGAGTGCCAGTATAGACCGAAGAAGATGTTACCACCGTTAGTTGACTTGCCTTTTACTAATGGACCATTTTCAACTACAGGCCAGTAAGCTTCGTCTGCACCAAATTGGTAATCGATATAACCTTGGAATGACAGGAAGCTCTTGTTGTCGAAGAAGTAGAAAGGCTTGAACCAGTTCGCAGAGAATTGGTAACCATTCCACTCTTTAGCGTTCATGTCGTAGTAACCGTACAGGTTCATACCTGTTTTGCCTAACCAAGGCACGTTTACGTCAGCACCAACACCCCAGAAGGTAGAGTTAACGCCTGAACCAACATTACCGTCCCAGTTGAACAGAGTAGAGAAGTAAACTTCTTGTACTGGACCGAAAGATAAGTCTTTGCCAGTTAATGCATCAATAGATACACGTGGTGCAAACTTCATAAACAGCTTGCTTTTACCTGTACCAGGATTCTTGTCACCGTTGCTGCTTGATTGGTTTGCTAAGTTAAATACGTCAACATAACCATAGAGATCAAATACACCAGAACGGCCGCCGAATTCCATTTCTAAGTAGTCGTGCTGGTCACCTGCCGCTGGGTTCTCTGGCTTTTCGCCGATAGAGTACATAGCGTTGAACTGCATCCACTTGTAGTCAGAACCGTGAAGGTCAGTACGGTCTGCAGCAAATGCGTTGCCGGAGATTGCTGCTACTGCTGTAGCGGCTAAAGCTAAAGTTTTAACGTTTTTCATCATCAACCCCATTATTTTGGTTGCTACCGTCTTGGGTAGCGTTCTTTTTGTGGCGCTCGCATTTTACCTCGATTAAAAAAAATCTCAATAATCTTGCGTAAAATCACGAACACAAAATTCTTAATTGTGAACAAAGTCGCGACTTATTGTTTACGACTAATTAACTTAACCGTACGTCACGACCGTAAGACAGCATCACAGCTAAAGTTTAGTTGTAATCTGACCTATACAATCGGAGAAACTATTCACTACAGGAATCACTACTGGAAAATGGTTGAATTAACTTAGGTCCTGCCCTGCATGGTCAGGACCTAGTTAGTGGGGAATTTCTCCCCAACGTTTCTGTGCTTAGATAGCTAAGAACAGACCCGCAATTGTTGCACTCATTAAGTTAGCTAACGAGCCTGCGATAACCGCACGAATACCCATTTTAGCTAAATCGTGACGACGGTTAGGAGCCATAGCACCTAAACCACCCAACAGAATCGCGATAGAAGACAAGTTAGCGAAACCACACAGTGCAAACGAAACAATCGCTTTGGTTCTGTCGGTCATAGCTAAACCAGTTTCAGCCACAACCATACCGCCATCAGCGATGTCTTTTAAGTATGGAGCAAAGTTCAGGTAAGCTACGAATTCGTTAACAATGATCTTTTGACCAATGAAAGAACCAGCAACTAATGCTTCATTCCAAGGCACACCGATAAGGAATGCTAAAGGCATGAACACATAGCCAAGGATCAGTTCCAGTGTTAAACCCTCAACACCAAACCAACCACCTACACCACCGATGATGCCGTTGATCATAGCGATCAAGCCAACGAAGGCTAACAGCATTGCACCTACGTTCAGCGCTAAATGCATACCAGATGAAGCACCCGCAGCAGCAGCGTCTAATACGTTAGCTGGCTTATCAGGATCTTCTGGTAATTCATCCATGTCGTTTTTAGCAACTTCAGTTTCTGGGTGCATCAGTTTAGCCATTAATAGACCACCTGGTGCCGCCATGAATGACGCAGCAACTAAGTACTCAATAGGCACGCCCATTTGCGCGTAACCAGCCAGTACTGAACCTGCAATAGAAGCTAAACCACCCACCATGATCGCAAACAGTTCTGATTGAGTCATAGTAGGAATGAATGGACGAACAACTAACGGCGCTTCAGTTTGACCAACGAAGATGTTAGCAGTCGCAGACATAGATTCAGTACGGCTTGTGCCTAATGCTTTTTGCAGACCACCACCGATGATACGGATGATCCACTGCATTACGCCTAAATAGTACAGAACGGCGATAAGAGAAGAGAAGAACACAATAACTGGCAACACGTTTACCGCGAAGATAAAGCCAAGTTTGAAGTTAGCTAAATCACCGAACAGGAAACCGATACCGTTTTGTGCATAACCGATAACGCTAGATACGGCGTCAGATACACCTTTCAGGATATCTTTACCGACAGGAACGTACAGTACAAAACCACCGAAGGCAGCTTGGATGGCTAATGCCCCACCCACAGTACGCAAGTTAATTGCTTTTTTGTTATTCGATAGGAGGAAACCTATCGCAAGTAGGACGACCACCCCTACTAAGCTCATCAATATATTCATTAACCATCACCCTATTGTTAACACTTTTTAATTATGTTGTTAATCAACCTATTTCCGAGTCAGATTATACCCGAGAGAAAGTCGAAAATCGTCGTTTTGATCAAAATTTTGGAGTTTAATTTCAATCGCTTAGAGCAAAATGCTATTGCGACATACACCTGTTTAACCAAAAACAACTAAAGGTCAAACAGTTGCATTGCATTCGACACCAAGTGTTCTGATATTAGAACACTAGATTTTTTTTGCAAAGTTGCAATTTTGTCTATAAAAAGTACAGCATTAGCGGGTTGATTCCGTTTTTCGGTAACATTTAGCGGAGTCATGGCAGGAGAATCAGTCTCAAGTAGGAAACTTTCTAAGGGCAATTCACTGACAGTTTTGAGCAGTTTTTTCGCATTCGGATTCATCACTAAACCACCAATGCCTAGTTTAAAACCTAACTTAGTGTATTCGAGTGCAATATCAGGACTGCCAGAAAAGGCGTGTATTACGCCCGCTTTTGGGAGTTTATGGCGCTTTAAATGGAATAGCACCTCTTGATGTGCCTTTACCGCATGGACGATAACGGGCAAATTCTGCTCATAAGCAAGCGCCAACTGAGCGTCAAAAAATGCTAACTGGCTGCTCCAATTGTCAGCATAAAGTTTGTCTAACCCACACTCACCAATGGCAACAAAGCGGGGACATTCTCGTAACTGAGCAACCTGTAATGTTAATTCTGTGATGGCCTTATCAACATCTCCCGGGCAAAACCAAGGGTGGATCCCTAAGGCAAAATAACACTGGTATTGCTCAGCAATGGCCAATTGTTTAGTCCAGTGTTGTGGTGAGACTCCTGGGATAATCAGATTATCGATGCCCGCATGATGCATACGCTGTATGACTTGATCGCGGTCACTATCAAACTCGACAAAATCGAGGTGCGCGTGAGTATCTAGCATCATCAATCTGTCACTCCGTTTTTGTGTCTCCATTCGATGATTGCGCTTTTATTTGACAATCAGCTTTAGTTCGAATTAGTGGCGGATCTTCTAATCTTGGCATGCAACAACGGCGATTCTCGGGCGTGAGTCCCATCTTGTCGCACCAACGGATATAAGCCTGCCACGCGCGAGTTATCCAACTTATCATCAGTCACCTCACAAATTTTAGATACAAAAAAGGCGGTGAATCACCGCCTTTAACCCTAGAGCTACTTACCTGTTAGTGCTCGCGCGTTTTAGCGAACTCGATATCAGGGTATCTTTCCATTGAAAGATTTAAGTTAACCATAGTTGGCGCAATGTAAGTTAAGTTATCACCACCGTCGAGCGCCAAGTTTTGGCTACACTTGCGGCGGAACTCTTCTAGCTTACGCTCATCTTTACAATAAACCCAGCGCGCAGTTGAAACGCTAATACCTTCGTAAATCGCCTCAACGTTGTACTCGCTCTTTAAGCGGCCAACAACCACTTCAAACTGGAGTACACCCACGGCACCCACGATCAAGTCATTGGTATCTAAGGGACGAAACACCTGCACAGCCCCTTCTTCAGATAGCTGAACTAAGCCCTTAAGTAATTGTTTTTGCTTGAGCGGATCGCGCAGACGAATACGGCGGAACATTTCGGGCGCAAAGTTAGGTACACCGGTAAAGCGGAACTTTTCACCTTGAGTGAACGTATCGCCGATACGAATGGTTCCGTGGTTATGTAAACCAATAATATCACCAGGATACGCAACTTCAGCGCGCTCACGGTCGCCCGCCATAAAGGTCAACGCATCGCTGACGTTAACATCTTTGCCGATGCGCACATGGTGCATCTTCATGCCTTGCTCATAGCGACCAGAGCAAACACGCATAAAGGCAACGCGGTCACGGTGCTTAGGATCCATGTTTGCTTGAATTTTAAACACAAAACCGGTGAATTTTTCTTCGTCAGGCATGATCATCCGCACATCGCTTTCACGAGGTAGCGGTTTAGGCGCCCATTCCACAATACCATCGAGGATATGGTCAACACCGAAGTTACCTAATGCGGTACCGAAGAACACTGGTGTAAGCTCACCCTTTAGGAAGGCTTGATGATCAAACTCGTTTGATGCTCCGCGAACCAGTTCCATTTCATCACGCAGATCAGCGGCATAGCTACCAATCGCTTTATCCAGATCAGGGTTATCGATACCTTCAATCACACGGCGCTCTTGAATCGTGTGTCCCAAACCGCTTTGGTATAGCACCACTTCATCGCGCAGAATATGGTAAACACCCTTAAATTCTTTACCGCTACCAATAGGCCAAGTAATAGGCGCACAGGCGATATTAAGTACGTTCTCGACCTCATCCATCAGTTCGATAGGATCGCGAATATCACGGTCGAGTTTGTTCATAAAGGTCACGATGGGTGTATCGCGCAGACGGGTCACTTCCATCAATTTGATGGTACGATCTTCAACACCCTTTGCCGAGTCGATAACCATCAAGCAAGAGTCGACCGCCGTTAAGGTGCGGTAAGTATCTTCCGAGAAGTCTTCGTGGCCAGGGGTGTCGAGTAGGTTAACGAGCGCGCCACCATAGGGAAACTGCATGACAGACGTTGTAATCGAAATACCACGGTCTTTTTCCATTTCCATCCAGTCAGACTTAGCGTGCTGACCCGACTTTTTGCCCTTAACGGTACCCGCTTTTTGCAGCGCGTTTCCGAATAACAGCACTTTTTCGGTAATGGTGGTTTTACCCGCGTCGGGGTGCGATATAATCGCGAAGGTGCGACGTTTATCGACCTCTACTTTATTGTCTGACATTTAACCTATGCACTCGTATCGCTAAAAAAGGCGCAAATTATAGCGCCTCAGTGCGTGCTTGGCTAGGCAAAGCCCAAGATGAGCCTCGGGCGATAAGACTTATTTTGTGCCTTCGAGCAACCCTTTGACCTTTGCCAGCTCAATTCGCGCATATCTATGCTCAACAAAGTCATAAATATTAGTCGCAAGGGCGAGGCGGAAATAATTTGCAGCCTCTTGATATTGCTTATTGGCAATGGCCATTTTGGCAAGATAGAAATAAGCTTCACATAAACGTTCAGCATATTCTTTAGGATGAGTGAGGCCTAACTTGGCATCGGCAAATACCTGTTCACGACTCTTAACGCCCAAATAATAATCAACAATCACGGTTGACCATGCATCCGCTTCAAGCCCCTTACGGTGTTCCTGTAGCTGGCGTTTAGCCTCAACGGTATTATCCTTTGATTGGATCAAATACAACCATAATGCTCGGTAACCATCTTTATTATCGGCAGCATAGAAGGATTGCATATCTTTTAAGGCAAGATCATTACGGTCACCATAATAAAGCGCGATACCACGATTCAAGTAGGCATAATCATAGTTTGGCGATAACTCTAATACGCCATCAAACGCCTCATAGGCACTATCGTATTCCCCCTCTTGGGTATAATAAATACCAAGGAAATTATAGGCATCGGCTAAGTCTGGTTGCAATTTTAGCGCTTGCATAAAATCAATGCGCGCCATTAAACGCAAGCCCACGCTGTCGTAAATTACCCCACGATCGTAATGGAAACGAGCGCGCTGCTCGTTGGTCAATTCAACAGCTGATAAAATCTCATTGAGCTTAGCAAGGGTCACCTCGACTTTATAATCAGTCATCACTGGGGCGATAACCAATTTACCTTCAACGTCATTTTGGTTGTCTAAGGGGGATTGAGTGGTCGCACATCCAGCCAACATCAAGCTGGCACCCGCCAGCACAGCAACAACAGCGGTTCTAATTTTAAGACTCATCCATTTCTACCTTTTTAGATTCCCAACTCACGCAGAAGAATGTTCATGATAGCAATCCCACAACTGGACTGCTATTGAGGAATAGCATTAAACACAACTTTATTAAACCCAAACAAACAAAAAGGAGATCAATTGATCTCCTTTTAGTCACGTCACGTCGAAACTGACACCGATAATGTCTGTTTAGACCATTATTCAGCAGCTGGCTCTTTAGTCTGTGCTTCTTTGATTGACAGTCTTACACGGCCTTGACGATCCACTTCCATCACTTTAACGGTGACTTCTTGGTTCAGTTCAAGGTGGTCAGAGACATTAGCAACACGCTCATCGCTGATTTGCGAAATGTGCACTAAACCATCTTTACCTGGCAGAATGTTAACGAAGGCACCGAAGTCAACGATACGGATAACTTTACCGTTGTAGATACGACCCACTTCAACTTCTGAAGTGATTTCTTCGATACGACGGATAGCTTCTTTGGTGGCTTCACCATTAGAAGAAGCAATTCTTACTGTACCGTCATCTTCAAGCTCGATAGTCGTGCCGGTTTCTTCGGTCAGTGCACGAATTACCGCGCCGCCTTTACCGATAACATCACGGATCTTCTCTGGGTTGATCTTGATAGTTGTGATACGTGGAGCATGGTCAGAGATATCATCACGGTGCGAACCAATCGCTTGATCCATCACGTTTAGGATATGTACACGTGCGCCATAGGCTTGTTGCAGTGCAATTTCCATGATTTCTTTGGTAATACCTTCGATCTTGATATCCATCTGCAGTGCAGTCACACCGTCACGGGTACCGGCTACTTTGAAGTCCATATCACCTAAGTGGTCTTCATCACCTAAGATGTCAGACAGAACCACAAAGTCATCGCCTTCTTTCACTAGACCCATAGCGATACCCGCTACAGAAGTCTTGATAGGTACACCCGCATCCATCAGCGCAAGAGACGTACCACAGACTGATGCCATAGAGCTTGAACCGTTAGATTCAGTGATTTCAGAAACCACACGCACACTGTATGGGAACTCTTCAGCAGATGGCATTACTGCGTTGATACCGCGCCATGCTAACTTGCCGTGGCCGATTTCACGACGCTTAGGTGAACCCACCATACCTGTCTCACCAACAGAATAAGGAGGGAAGTTGTAGTGCAGCATGAAGCGGCTAGTGCGCTCGCCCATAATGCTATCAATCTTCTGTGCGTCACGCTCAGTACCTAAAGTACAAGTCACCAGCGCTTGGGTTTCGCCACGGGTAAACAGTGCACTACCGTGGGTACGTGGTAATACGCCTGCCAATACGCTTAATGCGCGAATCATATCTGGCTCACGACCATCGATACGCGGCTCACCACGGATGATGCGACCACGAACCACTTTCTTCTCTAAGCTACCGAGCAGACCATCAACTTCACGTAAATCAATGTTAGGATTGCTTGCTAATAACGCTTCTTTCGTTGCAGCTTTAACAACAGCAACTTGAGCATAACGATCTTGCTTTACTTGGATTTTATACGCATCGCCTAAACCCGCTTCAGCAAGCGCTTTAATTTGAGCAACCAGCGTTTCATCTTGCACTGGAGCAGTCCAATTCCAAGCAGGTTTACCGGCTTCTGCTTTGAATTCAGCAATCGCTTTGATAACCACTTGTTGTTGGTCGTGACCATAAACTACTGAGCCTAACATCACTTCTTCTGGTAAGGCTTGAGCTTCTGACTCAACCATCAATACCGCGCTCTCAGTACCTGCAACAACCAAGTTTAGTTGGCTGCTTTCTAACTGAGTCACTGTTGGGTTCAGTACGTATTCGCCATTGATGTAACCCACACGCGCCGCACCTAATGGACCGCTGAATGGAATACCCGAAATGGCAAGCGCCGCCGAAGTACCGATCATCGAAATAATATCTGGCTCGATTTGTGGATCGACAGATACCACAGTGATGATAACTTGAACTTCGTTGGTGAAACCATTGGGGAAAAGAGGACGAATTGGACGGTCGATCAGGCGAGCGATTAATGTCTCATCTTCTGAAGGACGGCCTTCACGCTTAAAGAAACCACCAGGAATTTTACCCGCTGCGTAGCTCTTTTCTTGATAGTTAACAGTCAGAGGAAAGAAGTCACGGCCTGCTTCAGCTTCTTTTTTACCTACAACAGTGACTAACACTGTCGTGTCACCCATACTCGCTAACACGGCTGCATCAGCTTGACGCGCTATAACGCCTGTTTCCAGGGTGACTGTATGTTGACCATACTCAAAACTCTTTACAATTGGATTCACGTGACCCATTCCTTAATTAATGACCTTGAATTACGCGCGTAAGTATACTGCAATTATGAACCATAGATAAAGAGCAGATAATGATGACAAACTGCTATCTTTTCACTAAAGTGGTTAAATCAACAAAGAGTTATGCTCTACAGTGATATAGGCAATCCCCTCTGGTGAAAAATAACAATTAAAAGGAAGATCTGAATGACGGGTCGTTTTAAATCCCTAACTTGGAAACAGACTAACCTCGTCGTTTTTACTGCGTTATTTTTTGCTATCGCTATTTTTATTGTTGAAATTGCCCTTGTGGTGGTATCCACCAAACATCAACTCACTACCACTCAACAGGAATTACTCGATTCGGTAGAACAACCCTCTGCTAATGCCGTTTGGGCACTGGATGATAATCTCGCAAGACAAACCTTAGAAGGTGCAATAAAAGTTGAGCATGTAGGCTCAGCAGTCATCGAACTCGATGATGGTTCCATGTTTGTGTCTGTGAGTAATAATCAGAAAACCAGCTCACAAACTTTTATAAGCCTCAGTAATAAACTGTTTGATGATCTTAAAGAAATTTCACGCCCACTGTATCGTCCCTTCTATTTCGAAGGCACACAAAAACAACAACTTATTGGCACATTGACTATTTTCTATGACACACAGGAACTGACTAATACCCTCTTTAGCCAACTCAGGTTTAGTTTTTTTGCAACCTTAGCCCGTGCGCTTTTGCTCACCTTGGTATTGTCTGTCGTCTTCCACCGCTTCTTAACCCAGCCGATAGCCCGGATAAGTGAAGCAATCGATAAAATTGCACCCGATTCACCTGACGAAAACCTCCTGCCCATGTCCAATGCCCATAAGGATGATGAATTGGGACTGGTAACGTCGAAATTTAATCAGATCTTAATTCAATTTAGTCAAACTCAGTCAAAACTTCGAAAAATGGCAACACGAGATCCACTCACCGGATTGCCTAATCGTACTTTACTGCTCGAAACAATTGCCGTCACAATCCAACGCTCTAGAGTGCACAAACGTAGCTTTGCCCTGATGTTTATCGACCTAGATCGCTTTAAAAATATTAATGACTCCCTAGGACACGCCCTTGGCGATCAATTCCTCGCCCGTATCGCTCGCATCCTCGAACGTGTAGTGGGTGATAAAGGCACAGTATCTCGCCTAGGCGGTGATGAATTCGTTATTTTAGCCGACTCAGTTCACTCTCCTGACCAAGCTGCTGACTTTGTCGATAAACTCTTAGTGCAACTTAATGTACCCATCCAATTGAATGAACACGCGATTCACCCTGCGGCTTCTATCGGAATATCTATCTATCCTGAGGATGGAAATAGCGCCGAAGATCTTATCCGCCATGCTGATATTGCGATGTACAGTGCAAAAGCGGCAGGTTCTAATCAATGGGCTTTCTTCAAACAGCAAATGACAGAACGAGCTGCGGTTAGACTTCGGACAGAAGCATCACTACATGATGCACTGAAAAATAATGAATTTCTGCTCTACTTCCAGCCTAAGCTTGATCTGCAAACAGGTAAAATTACTGGTTGTGAAGCCTTAATTCGTTGGCAAAAAGATGGCCGCTTAATTAGTCCCATGTCCTTTATTCCGGTGGCAGAAGAAACCGGCATTATTATCCCTATCGGTCGTTGGGTGATAGAGCAGAGTTGCCGAGTACTGCGGGAGTGGCAGAAGAAATATAACTATGCCATTCCCATCGCAATTAACGTCGCCTCACAACAATTTGCCGACGCAAGCTTAGTCTCTGATATCAAACAAATGGCGCTACGATACCAAATTCAACCAGAGTTATTAGAAATAGAGATTACTGAAACCTCATTAATGAATGATATAGAACTTGCTATCAACAAATTAGAGCAACTTAAATCGGCAGGATTTGGTATCGCGGTAGATGATTTTGGTACTGGTTATTCCTCCCTCTCTTACTTACGCCATCTGCCAATCACCACTATGAAAATTGACCGCTGCTTTGTTTCCGATCTTCCCAAGGATAGTGCAATTGCATCAACAATCTTGATGTTAGGTAAGCAATTAAACCTAACTATTGTGGCTGAAGGGATTGAGAACGAGCTGCAACTCGATTGGCTTAAGAGTAATGAGTGCCAGATAGGTCAAGGCTTTTACTTTAGCCAACCTTTACCACAGGCTGAGTTTGAGACGCTATATATTGCCAGTCAAACTGCAACCATTAGTAATATTGATGGATTACGTGGTGCCTAATGTACTGAGGATATAGTTCAACATACTGAATTTTAGGCAATAAAAAAGGAGGCTAAGCCTCCTTTTTTACGTTAATCGACGAGAGATTAACGACGTAAACCTAACTTTTGGATCAGCTCATTGTAACGTGTAGCTTCGGTACGCTTCAGGTAAGCTAATAACTTACGACGAGCGCTAACCATACGTAACAGACCACGACGTGAGTGGTGATCGTGAATGTGCTCTTTGAAGTGATCTTGCAAATGGTTGATTTGAGCAGTTAACAGCGCAACTTGAACTTCAGTTGAACCAGTGTCGTTTGCGCCACGGCCAAATTCAGCCAGGATTTTTGCTTTCGCTTCAGTACTTAGTGACATGTGTCTCTCCAAATATAAAATGTGAATCCCTAGCCGATCACTAACTCAGCCAGAGGGCGCGCTATTCTACCCATAATCTTTGGCGTGCGCAATAAAAGCGGTGGAATAATATCCGAGCAAATCCATTAAGATGCTTTAGGTTCGTCGTGAATAACGACTAAACGCTTCGGGGCCAGTAAGCCATCATCATTCATCTCACCGATACCAACAAAACGACGTGCAGTCCCTAAGGTAATCCGTACCAGCTTATTTGCTTCTAAGTTCGCAACTCGCACCGCTTGACCTTGCATTAAGTAAGCTGCACTCGCATCAGGGACATTGACCTCAGGAAAATCGGCAACCGCCGTATCCATAGGTAACAGTAACGAATCCAACAAACTGCTTGGATCAAGTTGTTGTTCCTGTGCTTTAGCGACTAAGGCTTCAAGCTGCTCAAGAGTGACCATTTTATCGTAGGGATAATGTGCAACTTGAGTACGGCGCAGCATGATCACATGGGCGCCACAACCGAGCATTTCACCTAAATCGTCAATAATAGTGCGAATATAAGTGCCCTTAGAGCAATGAATGTCTAAGGTTAGCTCATCGCCTTCTAGACCGATGAAGTTCAGTTCAAAGACAGTGATTGGACGCGCCTCACGCGGCACTTCAATCCCCTCACGGGCATACTTATACAAGGGTTGACCTTGATATTTGAGCGCTGAATACATGGATGGCACTTGCAAAGTATCACCACGGAAATGCGCTAAGGCGGACATTAACTGCGCCTCTGTAAACTCGAGCGGGCGTGTTTGTACGACTTCGCCGTCTGAGTCGCTGGTATCGGTACGTTGCCCCAGTTTTGCTGTGACCAGATAACGCTTATCCGAATCGAGCAAATGCTGGGAAAACTTAGTCGCTTCACCTAAACAGATTGGCAGCATGCCCGTCGCCAGTGGATCGAGCGCCCCCGTATGCCCCGCCTTGTTGGCATTAAAAAAGCGCTTTACTCGTTGCAATGCAAAGTTGGAGCTCATGCCAGTGGCCTTGTCCAACAATACAATACCGTCAATAAAGCGGCCCTTTGAACGTCTTGCCATTACGCTTTACCTTCGGTGTCATCGCTCTCGTCAATGTCATTATCAACAACATCATCTTCAACGCTGCCAAACTGTTGTTGTTTGGCTTTATCGCTGTTGATGACTTGACTGACGAGATTAGACATACGCATGCCTTCAACCAATGAGCTGTCGTAAACAAAGCGAATTTCTGGCATCACGCGCAATTTCATGCGGCCTGCCACTAAGGTGCGAATATAAGGAGCGGCAGCGATCAGCGCGTTCAGCTTTTCTTGCACAACTTCTTTGTCTTCTTCAAAGAAGGTGACAAAGACTTTGGCGTAACTTAAATCGCGAGAAACATCAACGTCATTGACGGTCACAAAACCAATACGGGGATCTTTCATGTCGCGTTGTAGGACAACAGCCAGCTCTTGCTGTAACTGCTGACCTATACGACGTGTACGACTGAATTCTTTTGCCATAATAGAGTTACCATAATAGCTAATGTCATTAAATTGAAAGGGCGGCTAATGCCGCCCTCTTTATCGTTACAGTGTACGTGCCACTTCGACGGTTTCGAATACTTCGATTTGGTCACCCACGCGGACATCGTTGTAGTTCTTAACACCGATACCACATTCCATGCCATTGCGAACTTCGTTAACGTCATCTTTAAAGCGACGTAATGATTCGAGTTCACCTTCGAAGATCACCACGTTATCACGCAGAACGCGAATTGGTGCGCTACGCTTGATGGTGCCTTCAGTCACCATACAACCAGCGATTGCGCCCAGTTTTGGTGATTTGAACACGTCACGAACTTCAGCCAGACCGATAATCTGTTGTTTGAATTCAGGTGACAGCATACCTGTCATCGCCGCTTTCACTTCATCAATCAGATTATAGATAACGCTGTAGTAACGTAAGTCAACACTTTCGTTTTCGATAGTCTTACGCGCTTGCGCATCGGCACGCACGTTAAAGCCAACCATAATCGCGTTAGAAGCCGCAGCTAAAGTCGCGTCGGTTTCGGTCAGTGCACCTACACCACGAGCGATGATATTTACTTTCACTTCGTCGGTAGACAGACCCATTAAGGAGTCGGTAATCGCTTCAAGTGAACCTTGAACGTCTGCCTTCAGAACGATGTTCAGTTCTTTGACTTCGCCTTCGGTCATGTTCGCGAACATGTTTTCCAGCTTAGACTTCTGCTGACGCGCTAATTTCACGTCACGGAACTTGCCTTGACGGTACAGCGCGACTTCACGGGCTTTACGCTCGTCACGCACAACGGTAGCTTCATCACCAGCTGATGGCACACCTGACAGACCTAAAATCTCAACAGGGATTGATGGGCCAGCTTCAGTGATTGAACGGCCGTTCTCGTCTTTCATCGCACGGATTTTACCGTACTCTAAACCACATAGAACGATATCACCTTGGCGCAGCGTTCCTTCCTGAACCAGAATCGTTGCTACAGGGCCGCGACCTTTATCCAGTTGAGACTCAATAACCACACCAGCAGCCATACCATCACGAACAGCTTTGAGTTCAAGCACTTCAGCTTGGAGTAAGATACCCTCAAGCAAATCATCAACGCCTTCACCCGTCTTAGCAGATACGAAGGCAAACATGTTGTCTCCGCCCCATTCTTCAGACATCACGCCGTGCTGAGACAATTCGCTCTTCACGCGGTCGATATCGGCTTCTGGCTTGTCCATCTTGTTAACTGCAACAATTAATGGCACGTTACCCGCTTTAGCATGTTGAATCGCTTCAATGGTTTGCGGCATAACACCGTCATCGGCAGCCACAACGAGTACAACGATATCCGTCGCCTTAGCACCACGAGCACGCATTGCGGTAAACGCAGCGTGACCAGGGGTATCTAAGAAAGTGATCATGCCGTTTTCGGTCTCAACATGGTATGCACCAATATGCTGAGTAATACCACCGGCCTCACCCGCAGCCACTTTCGCGCGGCGGATATAGTCAAGGAGCGATGTTTTACCGTGGTCAACGTGACCCATAATGGTTACAACAGGTGCACGAGGCTCAAGCTTCACGCCGCCTTCTTCGTCACGCTCAGAAAGTACTTGTTGTTCTAATTCGTTTTCACGAATAAGTACCACTTTGTGGCCCATTTCTTCAGCAACTAACTGGGCGGTTTCTTGATCTAACACTTGGTTGATCGTAACCATTGAGCCCATCTTCATCATTTGCTTGATGATTTCAGTCGCTTTAACTGCCATTAAGTGAGCAAGTTCTGCCACTGTAACTGTTTCACCGATACGCACATCACGGTTAACGGCTGCAACTGGCTTATTGAAGCCATGAGCCATTGATTCTGGCGCTGTGCTGCGGTTACGCATGTGTTTTTCGCGACCATCGCGAGCATCTTTACCACCACGTTTGGTTTTGGCGGTATTTTTGTTACGCGCACGACGGCCACGTTTTTCTTCATCCATATCAGACGAATCTTCAGCAGCGCGAGCCACTTTAGAGGTAGTGATATGGTGATCGCTATAGCGCTCAGCTTCTAAACGTTGACGCTCTTCTTCGGCCCAACGCTTAGAGTTTTCTTCTGCTAACAGACGCGCTTTTTCTGCCGCTTTGGCGGCTTCTTCGTCTTGTTTACGTTTAGTCGCAGCTTCTTGTACTGCTTTTAAACGTTCAGCTTCCAAACGAGCTGCTTCAGCTTCTGGTGAAATATCTTTGGCTACTTTCACTTCCGCTGCTGCTTTCGCTTTTGCTTTCGCTTCAGCTTCTGCCTTCGCTTTCGCCTCTGCTTCCACTTTAGCCTTAGCTTCGGCTTCTGCCTTCGCTTTCGCTTCAGCTTCTGCTTTGGCCTTCGCTTCGGCTTCTGCTTTGGCTTTAGCCTCTTCTTCCGCTTTAAGCACTGCGTCACTCACATCACGTTTAACAAAAGTACGGGTTTTACGCACTTCAACTTTAACGTCTTTAGATTGACCACCATTACCGGCCACACTCAGGGTCGATACGGTTTTACGTTGCAGCGTCATTTTAGTCGGCGCATTATCGGCGCCATGTTGCTTCTTCAGATAATCCAGTAACTGCTGCTTCTCAGCTTCAGACACATTATCAGTGTGGCCTTTCTTAATTCCGGCCTGAGAGAATTGCTCAATCAGACGTTCAACACTTTTACCCACTTCCGTGGCCAATTTCTCTACGGTAGTATCTGCCATCAGTTAAATCCCCCTGTTGATCGACTTATGCTTCTTCGCCAAACCAACAGATGTTGCGGGCAGCCATGATCAGCTCACCTGCTTTTTCTTCTGTCAATTCTTCAATTTCGATCAAATCATCAATGCCTTGTTCAGCCAAGTCTTCTAGAGTCACGATACCTTTGCTCGCTAAAACATAGGCTAAGTGTCTTTCAACACCATCAAGTGCTAATAACTCTTCACTTGGCTCCACACCATCTAGTGCTTCTTCGGATGCGAGCGCTCGAGTTGAGATCGCAGCCTTAGCACGTTCACGTAACGCTTCGACGAGATCCTCATCAAAGCCATCAATTGCCAATAATTCTGACACAGGTACATAAGCCACTTCTTCGAGCGAAGTAAAACCTTCATCAGCCAGTACTTGTGCAAAATCTTCATCTACATCCAGAGATTTCATAAATAAGCTCTTCACCTTAGCGCTTTCGGCTTGGTGTTTCTTATTCATGTCTTCCACTGTCATCACGTTCAGTTCCCAGCCTGTTAACTGAGTCGCTAAACGCACGTTTTGACCATTGCGACCAATGGCCTGAGCTAAACTTTCCGCTTCAACAGCGATATCCATTGAGTGATTGTCTTCATCAACGATGATAGAAGCCACATCAGCTGGCGCCATGGCGTTGATCACATATTGTGCTGGATTATCATCCCACAATACGATATCAACACGCTCACCACCGAGTTCATTCGATACCGCTTGCACACGTGCCCCACGCATACCAACGCAAGCACCAATTGGGTCGATACGACGATCGTTCGATTTCACTGCGATCTTAGCGCGAGCACCAGGGTCACGCGCCGCGCCCATCACTTCGATCAGTTCATCGGCAATTTCCGGCACTTCAACACGGAACAGCTCAATCAGCATGTCAGGCTTAGTGCGAGTTAAAAATAACTGCGCACCACGCGCTTCAGGACGAACAGAGTAAAGCAGTGCACGAACACGGTCACCAGGACGGAAAGATTCGCGTGAAATCAAGTCTTCACGGAATAATACGCCATCAGCATTGTTGCCTAAGTCCACAACTACACTTTCGCGGGTTGCTTTCTTAACGACACCAGTGATCAGCTCACCTTCTTTATCTTGGAACTGCTCAACCACTTGCGCACGCTCAGCTTCACGTACTTTTTGTACGATCACTTGCTTAGCCGTTTGGGTAGTAATGCGATCGAACGCCACTGATTCAATTTGGTCTTCAATAAATTCACCTGGTTGAATCTCTGGATCTTCGAAACGTGCTGCTTCCAGCGTAATCTCACGGTATGGATTTTCTAACGCAACACCGTTGTCATCGATCACCATCCAACGGCGGAAAGTTTCATAAGCGCCAGTTTTACGGTCGATAGCAACACGAACGTCGATATCACCTTCGTATTTTTTCTTGGTAGCGGTAGCCAGAGCAGTCTCCAGCGCTTCAAAAATCTTCTCGCGTGGAACGGCCTTTTCATTTGAAACCGCTTCAGCGACTAGCAGAATCTCTTTATTCATTTTGTCTTGCCTCGTTCACCTTGAAACCATCAAAACTTTGCGATGATGTTGCCTTTACGGATATTATCCAAGGCGACAACCAGCTCTTTACCATTTACTTTCACCGACAGCATTTGACCGTCAACCTGAGTAATGGCGCCTTTTAAATTACGACTGCCCGCGACAGGCATAGTCAGTTGAAGCTTGACATCCTCGCCGATATAGGACGCATATTGCTCAGCAGTGAACAGCGGTCTATCTACACCAGGCGAAGAAACCTCTAAGGTATATTCAGTAGAAATAGGGTCTTCAACATCGAGCACAGCACTGACTTGGCGACTCACGTTGGCACAATCTTCGATATTGATGCCATTCTCACCATCAATGAACACGCGCAGGACTGAATGGTTACCCGCTTGAACATATTCAATGCCCCAAAGTTGGAAGCCGAGTGCTTCCACAGGCACTTTGAGCATGTCTGCCAGTCTGGATTCTAATGTTGCCAAATTTGACCCCCGAAAAAACAAAAAAGGGCTTAATAGCCCTAGTAAAACGCCGTAAACAATACGACAAATTTAAAAGTCCCAGACAACAAAAAACCCCGTAATGACGAGGTTATTAGCTTCAAGAACCTGTAAACCATAATGAATTAAACAACATTCATTACTAGGAGCTGGTTGCGGGGGCCGGATTTGAACCGACGACCTTCGGGTTATGAGCCCGACGAGCTACCAAGCTGCTCCACCCCGCGTCAACTGTGTGCAAGTATATTGACTATCGTCTTTGCTTGCAATAACTAAGTCAGTTCTTGTTTGGACTTACTTAGTTTAATTATGGTGCCGAGAGCGGGACTTGAACCCGCACGTCCGTTAGGACACAGCCACCTCAAGGCTGCGCGTCTACCAATTTCACCACCTCGGCGACACCTTTTACTAGTCAGGAATTTTGGTTTCTGACTTTTCGGTTGCTTGATCAACTGGCTGGGTAACCTGTTCATCAGCACCTAAATTTTTCCATGCATCTTCATTTTTTGCGTGGTTTGCACTTAAGTTGCCAATCAGCAGACTTAACGTGAAAAACGCAATGGCAAGAATCGCCGTTGTGCGTGTCAGGAAGTTACCTGAACCGCTTGAACCGAATAAGGTACCTGATGCACCGGCGCCAAAAGAGGCCCCCATATCAGCTCCTTTACCTTGCTGGATTAAGATTAGGCCAATTAAACCTAATGCAACCAACAAGTAAACAACCACTAAAACTTCATACATATTATGCGCTCATCGCTATGGTACACAGACTTAAAAACTCGGTAGAGTTTAAACTGGCACCGCCAATCAGTCCACCATCAACATCAGGTTGGGCAAATAAATCTGCTGCATTACTCGGTGTCACACTGCCACCGTACAAAATCCTGATATTTTCTCCGATAAACGGAGACACTTCAGAGAGACGCTTGCGTATAAACGCATGTACTTCTTGTGCCTGCTCTGGTGTCGCACTCTTACCAGTCCCTACAGCCCATAATGGCTCGTAGGCGATAATGGCGTTATCAAAAGCCATAGTGCCATTTTTTTGGATCACTATATCCAACTCTTCTGCAATCACCTCGAAGGTACGTCTTGCTTCACGTGCTGGACCCGATTCACCTACACATAAGATGGGGGTTAAACCGTGCTTTTGTGCAGCGGCAAATTTCTCCGCTACGATATTACTCGTCTCTCCGTACATACGGCGACGTTCTGAATGCCCGATAATGACATATCGGCATCCGCAATCTTTAAGCATCTGACCCGAAACTTCTCCGGTATAAGCGCCAAAGTCATGTTGACTTAAATTTTGAGCGCCCATCCTAACAAGTGAACCGTCTAACGCTTCCTTGTTTGCTTCTAGCAGTTGCCTGACGCTTTCTAGATAGATAGAAGGCGGGCATAAAACCACTTCAGCTGAATCATTTTGGAGCTTTGAGGCAAACTTCTTGAACAACTCTTGGGCTAACGCCGCACTGCCGTTCATTTTCCAATTGCCAGCTACCATAGGACGTCTGAGTGCCATCACTGTCTCCTCTGAAAGCGGCGTGAATAATAGCGAACCACTTATTAAGTTACAATAGCTAAATTCGAAATTTTTCAGATATTAGGTTGGAATGCTTACTTTTTACACGCCAAACCCTATTCCTGCTCATTAATGCAGCTAACACCTTCATTTTTAATCGGTATCAGCTGCACTCGACTAAAGATTGGTTTGATTAGCTCGCCGATTTTACCGCATCTGCAATCAAATTAGCGTGCGCTAACACAGCATTGTGATCATCACCTTCAACCATCACGCGAATTAACGGTTCAGTACCTGATTTGCGTAGCAATACGCGACCTCGAGCGCCCAGTTGTGATTCAACCTGAGCTTGAGCAGCTTTAACTTTATCTGAGCTTAATGGATCATGTTCGCCTTCAAAACGCACATTCACCAACACCTGTGGCAACATTTCCATTGGCGCAGTTAACTGCTCTAAGGTTGCATTTTGACGACGCATGGCCGCCAGCACCAAAATACCAGCAACAATACCATCACCGGTCGTGCCATGGTCGAGGTTAAGAATATGCCCCGAGTTTTCACCGCCGATACGCCAATCGAGTTCTTTGAGTAACTCCATCACATAACGGTCGCCCACTTTAGAGCGAGCAAAGGGAATATCCAACGCCTGAAGTGCTAAATCGAGGCCAAGGTTAGACATTAACGTCCCAACCACACCTCCGCGTAACACACCACGAGCCTTGGCATCACAGGCAAGGATATAAAGAATTTGATCGCCATCGATCACCTCACCTTTGCTATTGACCATCATAATTCGGTCACCATCGCCATCGAGCGCAATCCCTAAATCGGCACTTTCGGCCAAAACAGTTTCACAAATCTTTGCCATGGACGTTGCGCCAACTTTGTCATTGATATTGACTCCGTTTGGTTTATCACCAATGGCAATCACTTCGGCGCCTAACTCGCGAAATACCGCTGGTGCGATGTGATAAGTTGCACCATGGGCACAATCGACGACAATTTTTAACCCTGTTAATGTGTGATCTGCAGGGAAATTACCTTTGCAGTATTCGATGTAACGGCCGCGTGCATCTTCAATTCGTGACACTTTGCCCAACAGATGTGATTCAACACACTCTAAGGGCTTTTCTAATTCGGCTTCGATTTCAAGCTCAAGATTATCATCAAGCTTACTGCCATCAGTTGAGAAAAACTTAATGCCGTTATCATAGTAAGGGTTGTGGGAAGCACT
This sequence comes from Shewanella sp. DNRA4, assembly GCF_012843185.1. Taxonomy (NCBI): domain Bacteria; kingdom Pseudomonadati; phylum Pseudomonadota; class Gammaproteobacteria; order Alteromonadales; family Shewanellaceae; genus Shewanella; species Shewanella sp. DNRA4. Next base: position 57,543 of record NZ_JABAIP010000002.1, on the reverse strand, counting down.
AATTACCACACCTGCTTCGGCGCGAAAAGTACGAGTCAAATAAGCTACCGCTGGCGTTGGCATGGGCCCCATCAGCATCACATTCAAACCCGCTGCCGAAAGGCCCGCCTCTAAAGCTGATTCAAACATGTACCCCGAGATACGGGTATCTTTACCAATAATTACTTTCTTAGTGCCGCTACGGGATAACACCCGTCCAGCAGCCCAACCCAACTTCAATGCCAGCTCGGGTGTCATCTGGCCTGAACCTACCTTGCCACGAATACCATCGGTTCCAAAAAATTTACGTTCGCTCATATCGCCCCACAAACTTCAATGTGTCCCTTCGATTGGGATCATAATATTAATGAAATACTTAACAAAAATAGCCTCTATAGATATGCCTGTGTCGCTTGTAACACTTTCAGCATATCGACAGTTTCAGGGACATCATGGACACGAATAATATGTGCCCCTTTCTGGGCCGCTATCATGGCGCCAGCAAGGCTCCCAGCTAAACGCTCAGAGGTCGGCCTAGCAAGGAGGTTTCCTATCATGCTCTTACGGGATAAACCTATCAATATCGGCAGTTCGAACTGCGCAAAACACTCTAACTTTGCTAGCAGTTCATAGTTATGTTCTAAGGTTTTACCAAAGCCAAAACCTGGGTCGATTAACAACCGTTCCCGCGGGATCCCAGCCTCCAAACAGGCTTGAATACGCTCATTGAGAAATTTAAAGACATCGGCAATAACGTCTTGATATTCGGGCGCCGATTGCATAGTACGCGGCGCGCCCTGCATGTGCATCAAACAAATGGGCACATTCAACTGCGCCGCAGTTTCTAGTGCCCCTGGCTCCAATAACGCCCGAACATCGTTGATTAAGTGCGCGCCAGCATTTACCGCCTGTCGCATCACTTCTGGTTTACTGGTATCAACCGAAATCCACACATCATGGTGTTTCGCGACATATTCTACCAAAGGGACCACCCGTGCGAGTTCATCCTCAACACTCACATCGGCCGCCCCAGGCCTTGTCGACTCGCCACCGATATCGATGATGAGCGCTCCTTGAGCAACCATTTCATCGGCATGCTGGCAAGCCAGTTCAAAAGAAGAAAACTTTCCACCGTCGGAAAAGGAATCGGGAGTAACATTCAGAATGCCCATGACTACGGGCGAAGCTAAGGATAAGCGTTTGGTTCCAGAAATTAATTCAAACACGCATTGACTCCATTTGGGACAGCTTGCTAGCGCGTTTCATCCGTATTCTGCGCAGTTCACTCATGTAACTGATTTATATTGAATGACAGCGCAGTCAATTTTCTAGCAAGATAAAACAAGAAAACCCCTTAACGGGGTTCTCTTTCAATTAACAAACGTTATTTAGCGGGTGACTCATCGGCATCTTTCAGCTCTGACTCAACAGGCGCTGACTTAACCACTTCGTCGACTTTAACCGCAGGTTCACCTTTGCCATTGCCTTTGTCATTTGAACCATTGTCATCTGCTTGCCAATCAGCAGGCTGACGCACTTCACGACGGTTCATCAAATCGTCAATTTGCAGTGAATCAATGGTTTCATACTTCATCAGCGCGTCTTTCATCGAATGCAGAATATCGATGTTATCCAGCAGAATTTGCTTGGCACGGCCGTAGTTTTTGTCGATAAAGGCCTTCACTTCAGCATCGATAAGCGTCGCAGTCTCATCGGACATAGCCTTGGCTTTACCCATGCTACGCCCTAAGAATACTTCACCTTCTTCCTCGGCATAGAGTAATGGACCAAGCTTGTCGGAGAAGCCCCATTGGGTCACCATATTACGGGCAATCGATGTCGCGTATTTAATGTCTTGCGAGGCACCTGTAGACACTTTTTCGCTACCGTAGATCAGCTCTTCGGCTAAACGACCACCGTAGGCAACCGAAATCTGGCTTTCTAACTTACGACGGCTTTGGCTAATCGCATCGGCCTCAGGTAAGAAGAAGGTCACGCCGAGTGCACGACCACGTGGAATAATGGTGACCTTGTGCACAGGGTCATGCTCTGGCACTAAACAGCCCACAATCGCGTGGCCCGCTTCGTGGTATGCCGTCATTTCTTTTTCGGCTTCCGACATCACCATAGAGCGGCGCTCAGCACCCATCATGATCTTGTCTTTTGCACGCTCGAATTCTTCCATACCGACCACACGGCGGTTACCGCGCGCCGCAAACAGTGCAGCTTCGTTAACTAAGTTGGCTAAATCGGCACCGGAGAAACCTGGCGTACCACGGGCAATCACGCTCGCTTTAACATCTTCAGAAAGTGGCACTTTGCGCATATGCACTTTAAGAATTTGCTCACGACCGCGAACATCTGGCAAGCCAACAACCACTTGACGGTCGAAACGACCTGGACGCAGCAGCGCTGAGTCCAATACGTCAGGGCGGTTAGTCGCCGCAATCACGATAATCCCTTCGTTACCTTCGAAGCCGTCCATCTCAACCAGCATTTGGTTAAGGGTTTGCTCACGCTCATCGTGACCACCACCTAAGCCTGCGCCACGTTGGCGACCTACGGCATCGATTTCGTCGATGAAGATAATACAAGGGGCTGATTTCTTCGCTTGTTCGAACATATCACGCACACGAGATGCACCGACACCGACGAACATTTCCACGAAGTCAGAACCCGAAATGGTAAAGAAAGGCACCTTTGACTCGCCAGCAATCGCTTTAGCAAGCAAGGTTTTACCTGTACCTGGTGGGCCAACCATGAGCACGCCCGTTGGAATACGGCCACCCAGTTTTTGGAATTTGGTTGGATCACGCAGATAATCGACCAGCTCTTTCACTTCTTCTTTGGCTTCATCACAGCCGGCAACGTCAGCAAAAGTGGTCTTGATTTGATCTTCGCTCATCAGCTTGGCTTTGCTCTTGCCAAAGGACATAGCGCCTTTGCCACCGCCGCCCTGCATCTGGCGCATAAAGAAAATCCATACCCCAATCAGCAGCAACATCGGGAACCAAGAAATAAAAATCTGGGTTAAGAACCCCGATTCTTCGGCTTCTTGGCCTTTCATGGTGATGCCTTTACGGTCAAGATCATTAATTAAATCTTGGTCATACAGTGGCATGATGGTCGTGAATTTTTCGCCAGTACGCTTAGAACCTTCGATAGTACGTTGGTCACTTTTCACTTCAACGCTGGCGACTTGTCCATCACGAACATTGTCTAGGAAAGTAGAATAATCCATCTTCTGCGATGACGAAGAAGAGGGGGAGTAACCCTGAAACACTGACATCAGCACAACGGCGATGACAACCCAGAGTATTAGATTTTTTGCCATGTCACTCAAATTACTAGACCTCATAAAGTCTTGCGATGATTAACGCTAGGGTACTACAACTTGTACCCTGTCGCCACAAGATAGACCTCACGGGAGCGTGCCCGCGACGAGTCCGGTTTACGTGTTTTTACGACTTTGAATGCCTCTTTAACCGCTTTCATATATTCGTCAAACCCCTCCCCCTGAAAGACTTTGACCGCAAAACTGCCGTTAGGTGCCAACACTTGATGACACATATCTAACGCCAACTCGACTAAATACATGGCGCGCGGCTGATCGACACCATCTGAACCACTCATGTTGGGTGCCATATCAGACAATACAACGTCAACCTTATCCGCACCGACGCGAGTTAGCAATGCTTCGAGCACTTTCTCTTCACGAAAGTCCCCTTGCAAGAAATCCACGCCGACGATGGGATCCATAGGTAAAATATCACAGGCGATGACTTTACCTTTGTCTCCAGCTAGCTTAACAGCAACCTGTGACCAACCACCTGGAGCGGCCCCTAAGTCAACAACCGTCATACCTGGGCGGATCAATTGATCCTTTTGCTGAAGCTCTTCAAGCTTAAACGCAGCGCGAGAACGCAATCCCCGTTTCTGTGCTAGTTTGACATAATGATCATCAAAGTGTTCCAGCATCCAGCGATTGGAACTGGCCGTACGTTTTTTACCTGACATTTAAAATCCGCAACAATTGAGAGTTACACAAAGGCTATATAAGGGTAGAATAGCGGTTTTTCAACAGTAACTCAGCAAAAGTTGGTAGAAATGAACTTAACAACCAAACAAAAACAGCATTTAAAAGGTCTGGCGCATAATTTAAAGCCAGTGGTGCTGCTTGGTGCCAATGGATTGACTGAAGGTGTACTCGCTGAAATTGAAAGCGCACTCGCTTATCATGAATTGATTAAAGTGAAAGTAGCCTCTGCCGACAGAGAGCTAAAAAATGCCATCGTTGATGCCATAGTACGTGAAACTCAATCTGCAAAAGTGCAACTTATTGGTCATATTCTGGTGATTTATCGTCAATCACCAGAAATGAAAATTGCTTTGCCAAGAGCGAAATAATTTTCCAGCCTTAAACAAAACGGCCACTCAAATGAGTGGCCGTTTTGTTTTAACGTCTACGGTGTATCGCTAATGGGTTTAACTTGATAGTGCTCAGGGGCTAAGCCGAGAAACTCTGGCAAGGAGGTCCCGACTGATATCGAGGAGAACGTGCCGGTCAAAATGCCGATAAACATGGCTATCGAGAATCCTTCTAGCGGCCCACCGCCCATTATCCATAGTGCTCCAACCGTCATCAGAGTGGTCCCCGAGGTCACCATAGTGCGCGAAAATGTCGCGACAATCGCTTGGTTGTTAATCTCCTGAATCGCAAGTTTGGGTTTTGCAATCAATAACTCACGAATACGATCGGCAATAATGATTGAGTCATTCAGTGAGTAGCCAAGGATAGCCAGCACCGCCGCGAGCACAGTTAGATTAAATTCCATCTGTGTCAGCGCAAAAAACGCGAGTACAAAAATGACGTCGTGTACTAACGCAAATAGCGCACCAGAGGCGAGGCGCCATTCAAAGCGATAACTCAAATAGCCTAGGATAGCTAACATAGCGACTAATAACGCGAGTCCCCCCTGCTCTGCCAGCTCTTTACCCACCTGCGGGCCGACAATACTGGTATTTAGCACTTGCACTTCGCCCAGTGGCGCTAAGGTTTGCGCAATATCCACATTGCTTTGTGCAGTGTCGGCATAACGCAATACCCAACGCCCAGGCTCACTCGCAGATATCACAGTCACTTCTTGCTGATAAGCCGCGTTCAGTAATGGCTGCAATTCGCTAGTGGTGATTCTTTTATCAAGTTGTACTTCGGTTACCACCCCGCCAGTAAAATCTAAGCCCCAATTAAAACCCTTCACGCCGATGATAGTAAGTGAGGCCAGCATTAAAAAGATCGAGATAGCGCTCGAAATATAACGCCATTTAGTCAGATTAATATTCTTCATTTTTATACCCTCACATGACGGCGCGCATCACGCCCATAAACAAGGTTAATCAAGGCTCTTGAAGCAAAAATACCGGTAAACATACTGGTCAGAAGACCTAAGCCTAAGGTCAAGGCAAAACCTTGGATCGGACCATTACCGATGGAATAGAGCACAACTGCGGTGATCATCGTAGTGAAGTTGGCGTCGAAAATGGTTGAAAATGCACTATCAAAACCAGTATCGATGGCAAGGGCAAAGCTTCGTCCTTCCTTTAACTTATCTTTTATCCGTTCGAATATCAGCACGTTAGTATCGACCGCCATGCCGACAGTCAATACTAGACCTGCAATACCTGGTAAGGTCAGTACTGCACCAGGAATAAGCGCTAGTAGGCCAAACAGGATCACCATATTAGAAATCAGTGCCACGTTTGCCACCCAACCGAGGCGGCGATACCAGAGCGCCATAAATAGCAGCGTAATCCCCATACCTAAACCGAGTGCGGCAAAGCCGTTTTCAATATTTTCAGCACCAAGTGTTGGGCCAATAGTGCGTTCTTCAACGATTGTTACAGGCGCAGTCATTGAACCAGCACGTAGCAACAGCGCTAATTGTTGCGCTTCTTGATAAGTCCCTGCACCAGTAATACGGAAACGATCACCTAGTTGGGATTGAATGGTCGCGACGCTAATGATCTGTTGTGTTTGCTTAGCTTTGCCCTGCTCATCCCGGCTATATTCGCTATAGGATGTTGCCATCGGCTTACCGATATTGGCGCGGGAGAACTCCGACATCTTCTGCCCGCCAATACGGTCGAGGTGAATGTTCACTTCGGCCATGCCCATTTCACCAATATTGGCACGGGCATCGACAATATGATCGCCACCTAATACGGGCGTGCGTGCCACATAAACGGGATTGCCAGATTTATCCTTCAGCACCTGCGCGTTCACAGAACCCGATTCTTTAACCTCAAAAAAGGCCAGGCTTGCCGTCGCACCTATCACGTTTTTGGCGGCGGCGGGGTCTTGTACACCAGGCAGCTCGATGCGGATACGGTGTTCACCCTGACGCTGCACTAGAGCCTCTGTGATCCCCAACTCTTCAATACGGCTACGCATGATTTGCAGGTTTTGCTGCACCGTTAAATTACGTAACTTAATTTGCTCATCTTGAGCAAGTTTGACCACTAAGCCATTATCCCCATTGGTTAATTGCCAAGTTGGATAGCTTTGCTGGATAAACTGACGTATGGCAGCACGGGCGTTATTGTTTGATGCTGAAGCATCCGTTAATGCAATCGCTATTTGTAATCCGGCATCATCGCGCGTGTTGTCAATACGCACACTGGCGCCACGGATTTGTTGTTCGCGTAAAAATTGTCTTAAGGATTCGACTAAGGCATCTGCTTGGGCTTGGTAGACAGGTTGCACATCCACATCCAGCAAAAATTGCACCCCGCCGCGTAAATCGAGCCCGAGCTTAATCGGTTCAAAACCCATATTTTGAAGCCAACTCGGCGCAGCACTCACCAATGCCAGCGTGAGTTCTTTCGGCTCACTCACCATGGATGACACTAAGGTCTTCACTAAGGTTTGCTCGCTGTCATCATTCAGTACAATAAGGGTTTGCCCATCTTCTGAGCTATTGGCGTTGCCATGTTGGGCATGCTTAACTTCGATACGCTTCACCTCAACGCCCTGCGCTTTTAATTTATCCCGCAGTTCAATAGGGGTTAAGTTAAGCCCTGCTTTAGCGCCCACCTGCACGGCGGCGTCTTCACCATACCAAGTCGGTAAAGCGCTAAATAACATCACAATAATCGTGACAATTAGCACAACGTATTTCCAAGCTGAATAATGATTTAGCAGCTTTTTACTCTGAATTTTATCCATAGATATCACTCGCATAGTTTTGCCCGCTCGGATAGTAATCAGTGGCGTATTAACGCCTTCAAACATGAGCGAACAATCACTGTATGTACGGTGAAACCTGTAAACACGAATTCAACAAAGAGTACGCTAAACGCAGCAAACTCAGTGGTGATAACCGATTCAAATCCGTCTAAACCGAATGCATTTAATCCAATGCAATTCAGTCGTATCTGCGGCAGTCATTCCGCAGGCTTTGACGCTAGGTTATCGGGTACAGGTTTCGGATGACAAAATGCAAAGTTAATCAAAGGCATCCTTAACGACCTATGGTTCAGTGACAAACTCAAACGGTATCGTTATGGATAAGCCTTGCTAACTTGCAACAGGGAGCAGTGAGTTAAGCGGCTTGCTGACTAAAGCGATATTGGAGGTTGGAGACTTTCCAGCCGGAGATCCGCGCGGGTGAAGATTCGGCTAAGAGGGTCCAATCCGGGCGAGCATCGAGGCGAATATTTTCCCCTAATGCGGGCGCAGGCTCGGGTTCGAACTCAAAGGCCAACAGGTAAACAGGCTTCACTTCGCGCATATCATGCTGAACAAGATTGATAAAACGCTGGGAGTTAACCGGGGCAAAATTAAAATCGTCAGAATGACTAACGAATTCAGACTCGGAACAATCGGAGGCTTGCACCTTATCAGAAGCAATGCAAACCGCTTGACTCTCGCTCGCAGTCGATTGTTCAGTTGAATGGCGCGATGTCGTATTTTCTTGCGCTGCGATTGACGGCGTATCGGCTGTCAGCACAGTTGTCACTACTGTTTTAGGCGCAAAATGCTGAGCGGTTAAGCTGCGCGGCGCATAGCCACTCGAATGGGCGATCAAAATGATCGACACACAGAGTAACATTAATCCTTGGCGCCAAAACTTAATCAAACTCAGATCCTAAATGGTGCACGCAGCAATTTACGTGAAAAATGTTTACAGGAAAAACAACGCTTTCTTGAATAGCTTTATTAAAAACATAGAAAGTTCCAAGCATGCAGCTTAAGTAACTGCCAACTCAGAGGCAAATTAAACTTTATCCATCTTGCTAAGTTTGCACTGCAAAGAGACTTATTGCGCAACGTGTTAAGTATCAAAAAGACATAAAAAAGCCGCTAAAAGCGGCTTTCAATGGTAAATAACCTGATGATATAAAGGCTTAGATATATTGCACCGAAATAATTTCGTAGTCGGTCAAACCACCGGGGGTCGTGATAGACACTTCATCCCCTTCATTTTTACCCACTAATCCTCGGGCGATCGGAGAGTTGACTGAAATCAGGTTTTCTTTGATGTTGGCTTCATCGTCACCTACGATTCGGTAGGTAACTTCAGCATCGGTATCGAGATTTAAGATAGTCACAGTCGCGCCAAAAATAATACGACCGTTGTTCACCATCTTAGTCACATCGATGATCTGCGCGTTAGAAAGTTTGCCTTCAATATCACGGATACGCGCTTCACAAATACCTTGCTCTTCACGGGCTGCGTGGTATTCAGCGTTTTCCTTCAGATCGCCTAATTCTCTCGCTGAGGCAATCGCTTCAGTGATTTTAGGGCGACGTTCAAACTTGAGCATATCTAACTCTTTACGCAGCTGTTCTGCACCGACAACTGTCATAGGAACCTTAGTCATAACTTCTTTCGTCTCCTTTAAACAAAAGCAACCCGTGCCGACGCTAAGGTCAACACAGTAAAATCAGGGTGGAATTGCGCTATTCTAATCGTTATGCGCGTGGGATGCATCAAGAACTGTGCACCCTTGCAGCTTACTGAAGCTAGCGCCCAGATGCTAGTAGTAAAGAATGATAGTGCGATCTTAATTACGGCAAGAGCCAAAAACAAAAATGCCCACAAACACGTCTGTGGGCATTAATCACTTTAGTAATAAAGTTTTAGCTTATTCAAGCCCTGCTTCGAAGGTCAAAAAGATTTCGCTTACCGTCTTATCGGCAAGGGATTTATCTGGGCTTGGACGCTCGATAGAGGCATGTAATAAATAACGGCCAGCGGCAGGTAACGTCATAGCCACTTTACCTTCTTTATCAGAGGTTAAGCTAATTTCCTCTGGCTTGTTACGGTATAGGCTACCGTCCTTCATAATGGCTACGCTGACGCCTTCAACGGGCTTTCCATCATAAACAAATTGCAGTGTTGCAGGTTCATTCTCAACAATATCAGCAGGATGCGTGATAGGTACTAATTCTAAGTATTCACCTTTGGGTACCAGTACCTTATCGGTTGGTTTATTGCGAGTCACATAGGTTTCAACCCTAGCAACGGTTAATGAGCCTTTAAGATCATAGGCATCCTTTGGCATGAGAGCTGCGGTCGCTTTTTTATCAAGACGACTACGCACTACCTCTTCTTTTCCTTTGACTTTGTAAACCGAAAAATACCGAGGCGTAACTTCTTTCTCGAACTTATAGGTGCCGTCTTGTAAGAGCTGCACATCAAAAACTGATTTACGGCCGCCAGTGTAGCTCGAACTTGGTGAACTCGACTTGCCATCGGGTAAATACACTTTCACATCGCTAGCCGTAACAGGCTTATCAACCATAAACACTTGGTTACTAGCGGAAACATCAGAAGTAATCCAAACTGCCTCATTACTTTCTGCCGACACATTGTAGTGGCTAGGTAGAATCCAGCGGTCATGGCTGCTGGCAAATGGGCTGATGCACAGTGCGCTAACTAAGGCAACAAAACGTAATTTCATCTTCACATCCTTTTCGTTAAATACTAGGCTTAGCGAGTCATGCCGCTTAAGCGAATATCAATGAGGCCAGTTTCAGTGGTGGCGGGTAATTGGGCTGTAAAATCCCCCGCCGATAAATCAAAGTTTTGTCTGACCAAATCACGGCCACCATGCTCACGCACCACTTCGATAAACACCGTGTAGGTGGCAGGAACAAGAGGTTTACCTGCATCATCTTTTAAGTCCCAATCAATTTTATAGTGGCCCGCAGGACGTGTAGCTGAGGCGATACCATCGACAAAGCTCATATCCTCACGTCCGGCTTTACGCCACCAACGACGAATATCCTTGAGCCATTTATGGCCTTCATCCCATACCCATAGGCTTATGGTTTTAACGGTTTGGCCCTTGGCATCCTCAACCCATACAGCCACATAGGGTCTGTGATACTGGCCCTCGGTAATTTCTGGCAAGGTTAAATCCACGGTCATTTTCGGTGCGGCCAATACCGCAGAACTCACAAACAACGCACCGATAGCGGTGGTGCGAATAAGATGACGCATCATCAATCGGCTCTCCCTATGGAACAAAATAAACATAAACAAGTGCGCAGCCAGAGCTGACGATCACCATATAAAACAACGATTTTTTTAGTCTTTTGGTTTGAGGTAACAGTAAATAAGCACCCGTGAGTGAGAACAAAATAATCAACAGCGCACAAAGATCGAGTACCCAAGCCCAGACACTTCCAGTATTACGGCCCTTGTGCAGATCATTTAGCACTGCGACAACGCCATAATCTAAGGTCTCGATATAGGCTTTGCCGTCGAGCAGATCGAGGGTGACTGTGCGATAGGTACCAGGCCCCTTACTCACTAGGCTGATTTCATCCTCATCGATATCGGCAGTGGTAATATCCATATCCCATTGACTTTTAAGCCAATGCCCCGCAGCTAAACGCCACTCGGGCTCCTGCGGCGCAGTGGGAATTAAATAACTGGGAATATCAAACTGCTCGCGCAGTGGCTCTTGATCCGCCGACGAAAACCAATTGGGGTGATTTAAGGTGATCCCCGTAATCGCGAAAAATAGCATTAACAAAAGCAACGCCATTGAGACGTAGACATGGATAATGCGTGCGTAGGAAAGAGATGATTTACTGACTTTAAATTTCAACGACTGACTCTCAAAAAAGGTATTTCAGGGATTGCTGCCTAAAATCGCCAAAACACAGCAGAACTTAGTGCCTGTATGAAATAAAATTAATGGCCTGATAGTAAATGATATTTATTATCAAAAAGCACCAAGTTTACAATCTTTACATACTCAATACGGTAGCGTTAGATAAAAGCAGCGCTGGTATAACTTGAAGGGAGACAAACTCTCGAATAAAGATACTTTGCAACATTTGGAGAATTACAATTAATTCATATAGATAAAAAGCAACATTTGGACTTAAAATCACACTTAAAATTTACCCTCTTCCCCCTCTCGTTTACAGAATCACAATCGGCTACAATCCGCCGCCGGCGACTTGCTGGTACTTCCAAAGGAAATATCATCTTGGGTACAACTCTGCTCAAAAAAATGCGTTGCCTTAACATTATTTGGCTCGCATTAATGCTAAACGCCTGTGTTGCTCCACTGCTGTTAATGTCGCCTCAAGGCCAACTGATGTGGGCACTGCTAAAACCCCTCGTAGGATTAAATCCTAATGATGTCGGGCTATTCGAACAGCCTCTCATTAAAGATCGTATGAAGTCGCTACTCGGTGATAACTATGAGACCACAGTATCTCTGTTAAAAACTGCCGACAAAATTCAACAGGAAGGCCCCTTATTTTATATGGTGTCGACTTATACTCCCGTGCCTGAAATGGCCGAAAAAGCCGGATTTGTATGGAATTCAGAAACCAACCAAATGGCAGTGATGTTATTAACGGGTGGCTCGCCAAAAATTATCTCTGAGCAGTTTACCAATCAAGCAGAGAAACTCGTTCCAAGCTGGCCAAAAGAACTGGCTGACTATACGGATCCGCAAAAACTGCAGCAAAAGGCCATAGAAGCTGGCACGGAAAAACTGCAAGAACAAATCCCAGCAGCTGCGCCCCTAAAAGCGGTTGCTACAGGCGATGTAAAAGCTACACAGGAAACGGTGCTTGAAAAAGCGGTGAACGAAGTCGCAGCTCCCACAGCAGTTAAAGAAGTAAAACCCGTACAATAACCACTACTCAACGCTCGGCGAGCTTTTTAGTCGCATTTCACTTTTATCGGTGTTAGCCACAGTGTTTATTGAACACTGTGGCTTTTTTTATCTCTATAAACACCTATCTAAGCCAATTAAGCGCATCTTAGCCATTAGTCATTCTCATATCGCCAAAACACTCAGCAATGCCATAACACACTAACAATGGAGAAGTAGATTGAAAATTAGCGAAGTAACCAGAGGATGATTCGACAAGCATATACAAACGACAGAAAGCAAAAAGCCCGTCAAAGGACGGGCTTTTTAACTATGGCTGGGGTACTAGGATTCGAACCTAGGTATGCCGGGATCAAAACCCGGTGCCTTACCGCTTGGCGATACCCCAATTAACTTTTTTTAACCGTAAAGGTTGCATTTTGATGGTACGGGAAGAGAGACTTGAACTCTCACACCTCGCGGCACCAGAACCTAAATCTGGCGTGTCTACCAATTTCACCATTCCCGCATCAAAATGTACCAGATTCACTCATACAAGCATCTCTGGATTTTTACCAGATAAACCAATTGATTTACGTGGATTTAAATATGGTAGCAATGGCGGGACTTGAACCTGCGACCCCAGCATTATGAGTGCTGTGCTCTAACCAGCTGAGCTACATTGCCATGGCTGGGGTACTAGGATTCGAACCTAGGTATGCCGGGATCAAAACCCGGTGCCTTACCGCTTGGCGATACCCCAAAAACTGAGAAACATGAAATGATGGCTGGGGTACTAGGATTCGAACCTAGGTATGCCGGGATCAAAACCCGGTGCCTTACCGCTTGGCGATACCCCAACTAAAACTTGTTTCATCACCCGCTAACGCAGATGTTTAAAATAATGGTACGGGAAGAGAGACTTGAACTCTCACACCTTGCGGCACCAGAACCTAAATCTGGCGTGTCTACCAATTTCACCATTCCCGCACAGTTTCAATTTTACATCCTGAAGCGATGCTAGCAAAAGCCAGTATAACGAAATGGTAGCAATGGCGGGACTTGAACCTGCGACCCCAGCATTATGAGTGCTGTGCTCTAACCAGCTGAGCTACATTGCCACTTCGTTATTGCGCGCCCCTCGTAGCGAGGAACGGGGCGTATTATGCTTATTCGAGGTATCGAGGTCAACAGCTTTTTTTCGCTATTTTCCTTGATACAAACCGTTCGGCTATTACTTCACCAAACTGAGCAACAGATACACTAAATCAGCCTCTGTTGCCCGTATTTTGCCTAACTTTCTACAGCTTAGCCCAATAATGGCTAACTTATACGTTAAACAGGAAGTGCATCACATCGCCATCTTGAACGATATAAGTCTTGCCTTCTACACGTAACTTACCCGCTTCTTTGGCGCCCGCTTCACCTTTATAGGCAATAAAGTCGTCAAATGCCACCACTTGTGCACGAATAAACCCACGTTCGAAGTCGGTATGGATAACGCCCGCCGCCTGTGGTGCAGTCGCGCCTACAGAAACGGTCCAAGCACGCACTTCTTTTACGCCCGCAGTGAAGTAAGTTTGCAGGTTCAATAACTGATAACCCGCACGGATCACGCGATCTAACCCAGGCTCTTCTAACCCAAGGTCTGCCATAAACTCATCGCGTTCTTCAACATCCATTTCAGCCAATTCTGATTCAATTGCAGCGCACACTGAAACCACAATGGCGTTTTCTTTTTCAGCAATGGCACGCACTGCATCTAAGTGTGGGTTATTGTCAAACCCATCTTCAGCCACGTTGGCAATGTACATGGTTGGCTTTAAGGTTAAGAAATTTAAGTAAGCAACGGCTTCTAATTCTTCCTTAGAAAGATCCATCGAGCGCAGCATTTTGGCTTCATCTAGCACTGGACGCATTTTCTCAAGGACTTCTACCTCAAACTTAGCGTCTTTATCGCCACCCTTAGCACGTTTTTGCTGACGAATAACGGCGCGCTCTAAGCTATCTAAGTCGGCAAGCGCCAACTCGGTATTGATCACTTCGATATCACGAGCAGGATCCACTTTGTTTGCAACGTGAACAATGTTGTCATCGTCAAAACAACGTACCACATGACCAATCGCATCGGTTTCACGGATGTTAGCAAGGAACTTGTTTCCTAAACCTTCACCTTTAGAAGCACCTGCAACTAGGCCTGCGATATCCACGAACTCCATGGTGGTTGGCAGTATACGTTGAGGATTAACAATTGCCGCCAGCGCATCTAAACGAGGATCCGGCACAGGCACTACACCAGTGTTTGGCTCAATGGTACAAAACGGGAAGTTTGCCGCTTCGATGCCAGCCTTAGTTAACGCATTAAAAAGCGTTGATTTACCTACGTTAGGAAGACCAACAATGCCGCATTTAAAACCCATATTCTTACCTTTCTCTCGATGATTGGCTGGCAAGTCACACTCACCAGCAAGTTTTAGTCGCACTGCCCCTTGGCAGCACATTGATAAATCGTCTTGACGTTTGAATAGCGACCTATAACAAAGCGCCTACCCAAACATTACTCCGCTTTAAAGGAGTGTAATCGAGTCATGGCTTTCACCATGTCCTCTTTAAATAAAATTTCAGTTGAGCGCACGGCTTCGTCTACGGCAGCATTGATCAGCTCTTGTTCTTTCGCGGGAGCCTTACCCAGTACGTAACCACTGACTTTATTTTTATCGCCGGGATGACCAATCCCAATCCGTAAACGATAGAAGTTTTTATCATTCGCTAATTTGGCAATAATGTCTTTTAACCCGTTATGACCACCATGGCCGCCACCGAGTTTAAATTTAGCCACGCCAGGTGGCATATCCAGCTCATCGTGGGCCACCAGAATTTCTTCAGGTGTAATACGAAAGAAATTAGCTAAAGCACCTACGGCTTTACCACTTAAGTTCATATACGTAGTCGGTATGAGTAAACGCACATCTTTACCGTGTAGTACGGCTCTGGCTGTCAGGCCAAAATACTTGCTATCGGCGACTAAGCTCACACCACAAATACGGGCTAATTCTTCCACATACCAAGCACCCGCATTATGGCGAGTCTGGGCATATTCAGCGCCCGGATTGGCAAGGCCTACGATTAATTTAATTTCGCTCATGACACTCACTAATGGCACTCAATACTGCGTTAATTGGTCGATGGCAAAGCACACAGGTCGACCATATTGAGCTAATAATGCCGCTTATACTCGTTAAAAACGCGGCATTTTAGCACTCAATGCGTAAGTCAACAAATACCGAGTGAGCAAGTGCTCACAACGAGGAACTAATTGAGCCCCATCGCATACTTAAGTACAGTTTGTTTGATGGGAGAATTGATATTGGCCAATTTTAATGCGCCATTGCGAAGTAATTTAAGCGGCAAAATATCATTACTAAAGCTAGCGTAAAACACATCCATGGTGGTCATCATCAGCTGATTATCAAGGTAACGTTTTGCTTGATATTGGCTTAACACCTCGGTTGACCACCATGGTTTATCCTCAGTTAATGCTGTCTTGATGGCTGTCAACAAAGCTCCAACATCTTTAAATCCAAGGTTAACTCCTTGACCCGCTAACGGGTTAATGGTGTGCGCCGCATCCCCTAAAATCACCACATTCGGCTTAAAATAGGCATTCGCGTGGCGGCGCGTCAGGGCAAAACTGCCTTTGGCTTCGACTGTAAAGTCACTGTCTAAGCGAACGGGAAAATGCTGGCGAATTTGGTCGGCAAGCTGCTTATGATTCAGCTGCATTAACTGTTTAATGCGATTGGCATCGTCATACCAAACTAACGACGCATGATTACCGGGGAGAGGTAATAACGAGCGCGGGCCGTTAGGGGTAAATTGTTGCCAAGTGACATCTTGCTGACCTTGAGCGGTTTGGATATTAATCAGCATGGCCGATTGGGCATAGTCCCAACCCGAAATTCCAATGCCCGCCCATTGGCGTACTTGAGAATTCGCACCGTCAGCGCCAACCAACAGCTTAGCCTCGAGTGAATAACCGGATTGTAAGTGCACGCTTACCGTATCAACACCACGCGCAAAGTAGGCAACGCGCTCAGGGCAAAAGAGTTGAATATTTTCCCATTGCTGCATTTGCTCCCACAGGGCGAGCTGCACTAAACGGTTTTCAACGATATGGCCTAAATGGCTAGCGCCGATTTGGGAACTGTGAAATTGGGTAATACAGCCATCAAGCTCCCAAGTCTCTAAGCCAAGATAAGGCACATTACGCATCTTAAGTAAGCTGTCTAATGCGCCTAACTGTTCAAGTAAATGTTCAGAGGCAACGCTTATTGCCGAAACGCGTACATCTAATGCTTGCTCAGGAGAATAAGCCTCGGGCGTAAAGGACTCAACTACAGCAACGTTAAGTCCTTGCTGTGCAAGACCAATCGCCGTTGCCGCGCCCACCATGCCGCCACCGACTAAAACCACATCAAAGGATTGAGTCTCTGATGTTATCGGTGCAGATTGCTGTGTTTGGCTCATTGTTCGGCTCATCTTAATTACCACTCATATTGTTGTTTAGACTTGTCAAATGCACCTTGTCACACCATCGCCATTCGCAACAGCTGCGCTGTAAATAATGCATTGGCTGCCACACCAACCATGTAAACGTTACCGTCAGTTACCGCAACAGGCTCGATTATGCCCTATATCACTACACCACGGAAATGTTGAACGTATTTCGACTCTAAATCCGTGAAGACATTGGCATTTGCTCCAGCAATAGCTTGTTGCCAATGGCAAATGTCGCACTAAGTCACCAAGAATAAATCACCTAAAACCCATCAATAGCGATAAACCTAGCTTCTTTGTGGGTATCATAACCCGATAGGATTAGCGAGTAAAAATGTGGACAACGCTGGTCAGCAGCCACAACTGCGGGTAAAATGTCGCGCTATTTTGACTGGGCGGTCCATTGGTCTTTTTACAAGGCAACGACGGCTCGGGACTCTTTTTACAGGGCAGCGTAGGGCAACACAACTGATGAGCAAAAAACTCCATATTAAAACTTGGGGCTGTCAAATGAATGAGTACGACTCATCTAAGATGGCGGATCTTTTAGGCGAATACCAAGGTTACACCTTAACTGAAGAAGCAGAAGAAGCAGATATTCTGCTGCTGAACACTTGTTCTATCCGTGAAAAAGCACAGGAAAAAGTGTTCCATCAGTTAGGTCGTTGGAAAACACTCAAAGATAAAAATCCTGACCTGATTATTGGTGTGGGTGGCTGTGTTGCATCTCAAGAAGGTAAAGCGATTAAAGACCGAGCTCATTGTGTTGACATCATCTTTGGACCACAGACGCTTCACCGTCTACCGGAGATGATTGAACAAGTACGCCGCGGCGATAAAGCTGTGATCGACGTGAGTTTTCCTGAGATCGAAAAATTTGACCGTCTTCCCGAACCACGCGCCGAAGGCCCAACGGCGTTTGTGTCAATTATGGAAGGTTGTAGCAAATACTGTTCATTCTGCGTGGTACCTTATACCCGTGGTGAAGAAGTCAGCCGCCCATCGGACGACATCATTCTTGAAATTGCCCAACTGGCAGAACAAGGTGTGCGCGAAGTCAATCTGCTCGGTCAAAACGTTAACGCCTACCGTGGCGCAACCCACGATGGCGGGATCTGTACCTTTGCCGAGCTATTACGCTATGTTGCCGCTATCGACGGCATCGACCGTATTCGCTTCACCACCAGTCACCCGATTGAATTTACCCAAGATATCATCGACGTTTACGAAGATACGCCTGAATTAGTCAGCTTCCTGCACTTACCAGTACAGTCAGGTTCTGACCGCATTCTCACCGCAATGAAACGTGGCCATATGGCGATTGAGTACAAATCTATCATCCGCCGTCTGCGTAAAGCCCGCCCTGATATCCAAATCAGCTCCGACTTTATTATTGGTTTCCCTGGTGAAACTAAAGAAGACTTCGCCGATACCATGAAGCTGATTGAAGATGTAGGTTTTGACCACAGCTTTAGCTTTATCTACAGTGCGCGCCCAGGCACGCCAGCGGCAGATTTACCCGATGACGTTGATATGGAAGAGAAAAAGCAACGTCTGGCGATTCTACAAGACCGTATCACTCAACAGGCCATGCGTTACAGCCGCCATATGATGGGTACAGTGCAACGCATTCTGGTTGAAGGCCCCTCGGTGAAAAACCCGATGGAACTGCGCGGTCGCACCGAAAACAACCGTGTGGTGAACTTTGAAGGCTTACCAAAACACATTGGTACCTTTGTGGATGTCGAGATTGTCGACGTTTACACTAACTCGCTACGCGGTAAATTTATCCGCGGTGAAGATGAAATGGATCTGCGCCGTAACCTGCGCCCATCAGATATTCTGGCGAAGCATAAGCAAGATGATGAACTGGGCGTAACTCAATTTAAACCTTAAGGGTTTAAATCTTCGGTTCGTGCACCTATATAAAGAGGGCGACAATGTCGCCCTCTTATTTTATGGCCATAACAACTGCCTGCTATTAGTGATTTTCCGTTAGCAATTATGATAGATGGCTCGTAAACTGAGATTATCTTCTGAATAGAGGCTGCGATAGTTGACTGACATCGCACTTAGCTTTCACTCAGCACTTTGCTTGGTATTTGATAATTTGCTTGTTATTTGACAATAGGAGTACTGTTTGTCCAGTAAATTAACCACAATGAATTTGTATCTCGAACCCGCAGAAACCCGCCGTTTGGCTTCACTGTGCGGTCCCTTCGATGACAATATCAAACAGATTGAGCGTCGCGTTGGCGTTGAGATAGTCCGTAAGAACAACCATTTCCAAATTACCGGATTACCACGTCACTGTTTAAGTGCCAATAACTTACTTAAGCAGCTCTATATCGAAACTCAAACGGTCAAAGGCAGCACGCCGGATCTCGACCCTGAACAAGTGCATTTGGCCATTCAAGAAGCCATTGCCCTAGAGCAGGACGACAGCGGTGACGATAAAGCCTTAGTTATCAAAACCCGCCGTGGCGTGATAAAACCGCGTAACCCCAACCAAAGCACCTATGTGGCCAACATTGTGCGCCATGATATTACCTTTGGTATTGGGCCTGCGGGAACGGGTAAAACCTACTTAGCGGTGGCCGCCGCGGTTGATGCACTAGAGCGTCAAGAAGTGCGCCGCATTCTGCTCACCCGCCCTGCGGTTGAAGCGGGGGAAAAACTCGGCTTCTTACCGGGCGATTTAAGCCAGAAGGTCGACCCCTATCTGCGCCCACTTTATGATGCCTTGTTTGAAATGCTCGGCTTTGAAAAGGTCGAGCGCTTAATCGAGAAAAACGTTATCGAAGTAGCGCCTTTGGCCTACATGCGCGGCCGCACCTTAAACGATGCCTTTATTATTCTCGATGAGAGCCAAAACACCACGGTTGAACAGATGAAAATGTTCTTAACCCGTATTGGCTTTAACTCACGCGCGGTCATTACTGGTGACATCACCCAAACCGACTTACCCAAACATGTTAAGTCAGGTCTGCGCCACGCCATTGAAGTATTAAGCCAAGTGGAAGAGATCAGCTTCAACTTCTTCGTGTCTCAAGACGTTGTGCGTCATCCTGTGGTTGCTCGCATTGTCGAAGCCTATGAGGCTTTTGATCGTAAAGAGCAGGCAATAAAGGCCGAAAAAGAGCGCCGCGACAATCAACAAGCGCACCCACAAACGCAACAGGAAGTTATAAAGCATGAGTCTTGATTTAGCCTTAGATGTGCAATACGCCACGGCGAGTGACTATCTTCCTAGTGAAGAACAATTTGCCCTCTGGGTAAAAACCGCCATTGGTAATAGCATGGAACAGGCGGAGCTGACGATCCGTATCGTCGATGCCCGTGAAAGCCAAATGCTAAACAGCACTTACAGAGGGAAAGACAAGCCCACTAATGTGTTGTCGTTTCCCTTTGAAGCACCGCCAGAAATTGAACTTCCGCTGCTTGGAGATCTTGTCATTTGTGCCGCAGTCGTTGAAAATGAAGCGCGTGAACAAGATAAAACTCTAGAAGCCCATTGGGCACACATGGTTGTACATGGTTGCCTGCATCTGCTAGGTTATGATCACATTGAAGACGAAGAAGCCGAAGAGATGGAGTCATTAGAGACTCAACTCATTGAAAGCTTAGGTTTTACTGACCCATATAAGGAACAATAATTAACTGAGATACTCTCTATCAAGGTTAATGAGAAAACTATGAGTGACGATATCCCCCCGAGTACGAGCGCCCAAAAGAAAAGCTGGTTTGACAGAGTAAGTCAGTTATTTCAGGGCGAACCTCAAAATCGCGAAGACTTAGTTGATGTAATTGATGGCGCAGAACAGCGCGAACTGATATCAGAAGACACCCGCGAAATGATTAAAGGTGTATTGGAAGTTTCCGATATGCGTGTTCGGGATATTATGATCCCAAGAGCTCAAATTGTCGCGATTCAAATCGACAATACCGTTGAAGAGTTGCTCGCAACTGTTATCGGTTCAGGCCATTCTCGCTTCCCTGTGGTTAACGAAGACAAAGACCATATCGAAGGCATTTTACTGGCTAAAGATTTGATCCCTTATGGTTTCTCTAACAGTGAAGAACCCTTTTCCCTTGAGCGCGTGATCCGCCCAGCGGTTGTTGTGCCAGAGAGTAAACGCGTCGATGTGTTACTCAAAGAATTCCGCTCCCAACGTTACCATATGGCGATTGTCGTCGATGAATACGGTGGTGTCTCCGGTCTGGTAACTATTGAAGATATTCTCGAAGAAATCGTTGGTGAGATTGAAGATGAATTCGATCACGATAGCCCTGAAGACACCGAAATCCGTAAAGTCGGCAATACTGTCTACATGGTGAAGGCGCTTACGCCTATCGAAGATTTTAACGAAGAATTCAACACCCATTTCAGCGATGAAGAGTTTGATACCGTTGGTGGCTTGGTGTCCCATGCCTTTGGCCACTTGCCGGAACGCAATGAGAGCATCATGATCGAAGGTATTGAATTTAAAGTTATCAACGCCGATACCCGACGTTTAATCCAACTCAGAGTAAAACTCCCCGATCCCAATATCGGTGAAGACGTAGAATAACCCTCTGCGTAAGAATAACTCTCCTTGTAAGAAGAATGATCCGTGCTAACTAACATTCGGGCTTTTGCCCAACAAAAGTCTCGATTGAGTGCGTTACGCCTCGTACTGGCGTTTATTTTAGGCGCCAGTACAGCGCTTTCCTTTGCCCCTTATTCCTTCTGGATCATCTATCCTATCGCCATGGCGTTAGCCCTTTGGCAGAGTGAATCCTTAAGCCCTAAAGCGAGCTTTTTCCATTGGTTAAGTTTTGGTTTTGGCTGTTTTGCCGTTGGTATCAGTTGGGTGCATGTCAGTATGGATACCTTTGGCGGGCTGCCACTACCCGCCTCTGTCGCATTAATGGCCTTACTGGCCCTCTATTTAGCGCTTTATCCGGCCTTAACGGGTCTGGGTTTAGCGTGGTTGACTCGCACTAATACTCCCTCGCTATGGCGTAACCTGCTCTTCTTCCCCGCTCTTTGGGTCTTAACCGAATGGGCCAGAGGCTGGGTTTTGACAGGTTTCCCTTGGATTTGGGCCGGCTATTCCCAAACTGAAGGCCCATTAAAGGAACTCGCGAGTATTATTGGCGCCTTGGGACTCAGTTTCTTAATTGCGATGCTCGCGGGCGCCTTAGCTCTGTGTTTTAGCAAACGCTACAAAAGCCTGTTGATATTACTGCCCATCATCGCAGCCGCGACTTGGGTCGCGCCTAAGCTGTCACAAATTAAGCCGACAGGCGAATCGGTCAAGGTCGCGCTTGTGCAAGGCAATATTCCGCAAAGTATGAAATGGGAACCCGATGCACTCTGGCCGACCCTGTTGAAATACATGGATTTGTCCCGTGAACACTTTGATGCTGACATTATCGTCTGGCCAGAAGCAGCGATCCCAGCGCCTGACTACCAAGTGCAAGACTTTTTGGATAATGCCAATAAAGTGGCCAACCTTAACCACACCTCCATCATTACCGGGATTATTAGTCGTCAACATGACGATTTTTATAATTCACTGATTGTATTAGGTAACCATAATCTGAAACAGCAAGATAGCCCAGATTATGAAAGCGATGGCAGCAACCAGTTTAAAAAGCATCATCTGTTGCCAATTGGTGAATTTGTGCCCTTTCAAGCCTTACTGCGGCCGATTGCGCCTTTCTTTAATCTGCCCATGTCCTCTTTTGCGCGTGGCGATTATCAACAACCGAACTTGAGCGCGGTAGGCCATAAAATTGCGCCGGCAATTTGTTATGAAATAGCCTTCCCTGAACAATTGCGTGACAGCGTTAATCTCGGGACGGATCTGCTGTTAACCGTCTCCAACGATGCCTGGTTTGGCACCTCAAATGGTCCATTACAACATATGGAAATTGCTCAAATGCGCGCCATTGAGTTAGGGCGTCCTCTGGTTCGCGCCACCAATAATGGTGTAACCGCCGTTGTCGATGAGCATGGCAATATCACAGCTTCTCTGCCGCAATTTGAAACGGGTGTATTGCGAGCCACAATTCCACTGGTTACAGGCCAAACTTGGTTTGCTAAAATCGGCCAAACACCACTGTTAGCCTTATGTGGAGCTCTGCTGTTACTCGGTTTTATCCGTCGTCAAAAGCAGCAACAGAATTTGAAATGATTAATCAGAAACGCACTCAAGGTTTTACCTTAATCGAACTCGTGGTCGTTATCATAGTGCTCGGGATTTTAGCGGTTATCGCCGCGCCGAAATTTATCGGCCTGAGCAAAGAGGCGCGGGAAAAAAGTCTGCTGCAACTCCATGCCAGTGTAAAAGCCGCAAATACCTTAGCCTATTCCAAGACCCAAATGCCCAGCTTACAGAGTCAAGCCGTCGCAGGCCGTGATGATATTATTGACATCGACCTCAATGGTGATGGTGTGGCAGAAACCCGCCTCAAGTGGGGTTATCTGGACAATACCGATATCGAAAAATGGATAGAGAAAGATGATAAACTCGTCATTCAATATCAAGGTATTGATATTACATATATTGGCTACGACTTGGATGCTAATACCTTAGTCAACGATGACCAATGTTATTTCCGCTATACCCAAGCAGCCGATGCCAACACACCACCGCTTTACGATATCAATGTCCAAGGCTGTTGATGGCTAATAAAAAACGACGCTAAGCGTCGTTTTTTATTTCTGGCGCATCCACAAGGCTAAGGCGTTAACGCCTCACGGGTAAACTCTTCATGGTCACACTCGGGGCAATCAGGGATCACGCCCGGAAACTCAATACTCATTTCATGGCCACAGTTAGTGCACACCATCACCCCTTGGCTAACAATATCGCCACTCTGGTAATAGCCGTGGTGTTTAAAGTCTTGAGCCAGTTCATGCCATTCCACTTGGCTGCGGTCGGTGATTTCACTTAACCAATGCCAAAGGGTGTTTTCTAGGGTGATCACCGTTGGGCTGTGGCTTAAGCTGTCG
The DNA here is from genome assembly GCF_012843185.1 of Shewanella sp. DNRA4. Taxonomy (NCBI): domain Bacteria; kingdom Pseudomonadati; phylum Pseudomonadota; class Gammaproteobacteria; order Alteromonadales; family Shewanellaceae; genus Shewanella; species Shewanella sp. DNRA4. The sequence continues at coordinate 33,878 of NZ_JABAIP010000002.1, read as the reverse complement.
GCATTTTGCTCACGCAAAAAGCTGGCGATATCTCGCTTTAAGAATTGCTCAACTAACGCGAGCTCATCTTCCCCCGCTTGTTCTTTGAGGCGTAAGAACTCCTTCCCTTGAGTGACAGACTTAAATAAATTCTTTGCAGTCAGCGAGTTATCTTCCGCAAATTGCGCTTTCACTTCGTTAATTAAGGCTTGATACAGTCCTAGTAGCGCACTACTTCTATTATTCATAATCAATACTCCTTCATAGAACCTTTTTAATGCATCGCTTCTAGTTTATTCTATGCAGATCTTATTCGCGTCGATATGGCGTTAGATCAAATAAATAGGCGGCACTGCCGGAAATAGCGTGATGCAAGAGCAATATAATCCCTCAGAAATTGAAGCCTTAGTGCAAAAGCACTGGCACGACAACAAAACCTTTGAAGTTACTGAAGATGCAAACAAAGAAAAGTTTTATTGCCTTTCGATGTTTCCGTACCCTTCAGGTCGACTCCACATGGGACACGTTCGCAACTATACCATAGGCGATGTGGTTGCCCGCTTCCAGCGTCTTCAAGGCAAAAACGTGCTACAACCTATCGGTTGGGACTCTTTCGGTTTGCCTGCAGAAAACGCCGCAATCAACAACAAAACGGCACCAGCACCATGGACTTATCAAAATATTGAGTACATGAAAAACCAGCTAAAATTGCTGGGTTTTGGCTATGACTGGAGCCGTGAAATCGCCACTTGTACCCCAGAATATTACCGCTGGGAACAATGGTTCTTCACTAAACTGTACGAAAAAGGCTTAGTTTACAAGAAGACAGCTTCTGTAAACTGGTGCCCTAACGATGAAACCGTACTAGCAAACGAGCAGGTGCAAGACGGTTGCTGCTGGCGCTGTGATACCCCTGTAGAACAAAAAGAAATTCCACAGTGGTTCATTAAGATCACCGCCTACGCCGAAGAACTGTTAAACGATATCGACACCTTAGACGGCTGGCCTGAGCAAGTTAAGACCATGCAGCGCAACTGGATTGGTCGCAGCGAAGGCGTGGAGATGACCTTTGGTGTGGCAGGTAGCGATAAGTCATTCGATATCTACACTACTCGCCCCGATACCCTGATGGGCGTAACCTATGTAGCGATTGCTGCCGGTCATCCATTAGCAGAATTAGCGGCGCAATCTAACCCAGAGCTAGCTCAATTTATTGAAGAGTGCAAAAACAGCACCACGTCAGAAGCCGATTTAGCCACCATGGAAAAACGTGGCGTCGCGACAGGTCTATACGCGATTCACCCCATTACTGGCAAGCAAGTACCCATTTGGGCGGCTAACTTCGTACTGATGAACTATGGCACCGGCGCTGTGATGTCAGTTCCTGGTCATGACCAACGCGATTACGAATTTGCGAAAAAGTACCATCTCCCAATCGAAGCGGTTATCAAACCTGTTGACGGCGAGTTAGACATCAGCGAAGCGGCTTACACCGAAAAAGGCGTGCTGTTTAACTCTGGCGAGTTCGACGGTTTAGACTTTGACGGCGCCTTCAATGCCATCGCCGACAAGTTAGTGGCAGAAGGTAAAGGCAAACGCCAAGTAAACTACCGTCTGCGTGACTGGGGTGTATCACGTCAACGTTACTGGGGCGCACCAATTCCTATGGTGACCTTAGCCGATGGAACTGTTATCCCAACACCTGAAGATCAACTGCCAGTTATTCTGCCAGAAGATGTGGTGATGGACGGTATTCAAAGCCCAATCAAGGCCGATAAAGAGTGGGCAAAAACCCAAGTTAACGGTCAAGACGCGCTGCGCGAGACTGATACCTTTGATACCTTTATGGAATCTTCATGGTATTACGCCCGTTATTGCAGTCCAAAGGCTGATCAAATGTTAGATCCAACCAAGGCTAACTACTGGTTGCCAGTGGATCAGTATATTGGTGGTATCGAACACGCCTGTATGCACTTGTTATATTTCCGCTTCTTCCACAAGTTGCTGCGTGACGCGGGCCTAGTAAACACTAACGAGCCAGCAAAACAACTGCTGACCCAAGGCATGGTTCTGGCCGATGCCTACTACTACACCAACGATAAAGGTGCCCGTGTATGGGTGTCTCCGCTGGATGTAGTCACTACCGAAAAAGACGACAAGGGCCGAGTGACTAAGGCTATCGATAAAGACGGCAACGAACTGGTTTACACCGGTATGTGCAAAATGTCTAAGTCGAAAAACAACGGTATCGACCCACAGGTAATGGTCGAAAAATACGGTGCCGACACAGTTCGTCTGTTTATGATGTTCGCATCACCACCAGAATTAACGCTGGAATGGCAAGAGTCTGGCGTTGAAGGCGCGCACCGCTTTATCAAACGTCTGTGGAAACTGGCCAGCGAATATGTGGCGCAGGATAACAGCGAAGCACTAGACGTCAGCAAATTAACAAGCGAGCAAAAAGCACTGCGCCGTGAAGTGCACAAGACTATCGCGAAGGTGACCGATGATATCGGCCGTCGTCAGATGTTCAATACTGCGGTTGCCGCCGTAATGGAACTAATGAACCATCTGCAAAAAGCGCCACAAACCACAGGTCAAGATAGAGCCATTATCGGCGAAGCCTTAACTGCGGTAGTGCGTTTACTGTACCCCATAATCCCACACGTGAGCTTCACCCTGTGGAATGAGCTGGGCAACACCAACAGCATCGAAGACAGCCAATGGCCTGTTGTGGATGAATCTGCTCTGGTTGAAGACAGTAAACTCATCGTGGTGCAAGTGAACGGTAAAGTGCGCGCTAAAATTACAGTCGCGGCCGATGCTGACCAAGCGTCTGTTGAAGCTCTGGGTATGGCGGACGAGCAAGTCATCAAGTACTTAGATGGCGTTACGGTTCGTAAAGTGATCTATGTACCCGGTAAACTGCTCAGCATCGTTGCCAACTAACATCGTTGATGTGATAAACAGATGCTGTCCACACGACAAACAGGAAACCGCGAAAACTTATGCTAATTAAACGCTTAGCTTTCGCAATCATGGCGCTGGTCATTATGACCAGCGCAGGTTGCGGTTTTAAGCTTCAACGTAGCTACCAAATCCCCGAGCAGCTCAATCAACTCAGTTTGAGCAGCTCGGATGAATACAGTGAACTCACCCGTTTGGTGCGTGAGCGGTTACGTTTGAACAACGTCAAGATTGTCGATGCCGCCAATGATGTGCCAGTGTTAAGGCTTATCACCGACTCCTTAGAGCGTTCGACACTGTCACTTTACCCTACGGGCAATGTGGCCGAGTATGAGCTTATCTATTTCGTCGAATTTGCCGTGGCCTTGCCGGGCAAAGAGGCACAACCTTTCAAGATTGAAATTCGCCGCGATTACTTAGACGATCCTCGCACAGCACTGGCTAAAAGCCGTGAAATGGAACTGTTAGTCAAAGAAATGCGTATTCAAGCGGCCGATAGGATTTTGCAATCCCTGGCCAGCACAGAGGTGAATTAATGCAGGGTCCAAATTAATGTGGCACTGCAATAAAATGTGGAGAGTGGTTTAAATGCGTGTTTATCCTGATCAACTCTCCCGCCATCTCAATCCGCTTCACGCTTGTTACCTGATTTTTGGTGATGATCCTTGGTTGCTCGAAACCTCCAAGGATCAGATCCGCCAAGCAGCCAAACGCCAAGGGTTTGAAGAGCGCGTTCAGTTAATTCAAGAAACGGGTTTTAACTGGGGTGACTTAACCCAAGAATGGCAGTCCATGAGCCTGTTTTCTAGTCGGCGCATCATTGAGCTAACTCTGCCCAACGCAAAACCCGGTGCAGATGGTTCGGCGGCGCTACAAGCGTTGCTGCAAACGCCAAATCCTGATGTGCTGCTGATCCTCGAAGGCCCAAAACTCGCCAGCGAGCAAACCAATAGTAAGTGGTTCAAAACCTTGGATAGTTTAGGGATTTATTTGCCCTGCACTACGCCAGAGGGCGATCAATTCAGACGTTGGCTCGACTCACGCATTGCGCACTTTAAGCTGAATTTACAACCCGATGCGCGCGCTATGCTTTACACACTCTACGAAGGGAATTTACTCGCCGCCGATCAGGCCATGCAGTTGCTACAACTGTTAAGTCCAAGCCAGCCTATCGGTGCTGACGAGTTAAGCCATTACTTTGAAGATCAGTCCCGCTTTACCGTGTTTCAGCTCACGGATGCACTGCTGAATAATCGCCAAGACAGTGCTCAGCATATGCTGGCCCAGCTCAACGGTGAGGGTACGGCCACGCCCATTTTACTCTGGGCCTTGTTTAAAGAGCTGCAGTTGCTGCTCAGCCTCAAGAGTGAACAGGCGCAAGGTACGCCCTTAAATAGTCTCTTTGGCAAACATCGAATTTGGGATAAGCGTAAACCGCTGTACCAAACCGCGTTGCAGCGCTTAAGCCTCACCCAAATCGAACATATGCTTGCCTTCGCGTCCAAGCTGGAATTGAACTTAAAGCAATTAGGCCATGAAGATTGGACAGGGCTCAGCCACCTGTGCTTATTATTCGATCCCAAGGCCCACGGCCATTTGGCCCATATCAGCTTAGATTAAGGCACTGACTGGATGCGTATCGGTATTTTAGGTGGCACCTTTGACCCCATACATTACGGCCATATTCGCCCCGCGATGGAAGTCAAAGCCAGTCTCAAGCTGGATAAAATCCTGCTGATGCCCAACCATATTCCGCCGCACAAAAACACTACCCACTCGACTACAGCGCAGCGACTCGAAATGGTCGCGCAGGTATGTGAGGCATTAACAGGTTTCGAGCTATGTGATATCGAAGCTAAACGCGACAGCCCATCCTACACCGTTGTCACCCTTCAGCAGTTAACTCGACTTTATCCCGATGACGAACTGTTTTTTATCATGGGAATGGATTCGTTTATTCACCTGCAAAGCTGGCATCAATGGCAGCAATTGTTTGAATTAGCCAATATCGTAGTATGTCAGCGCCCGGGCTGGCATTTAGCCGAAGGGCACCCGATGCTGCATGAGTTAAACGTACGCCACGCGTCGCTTGAAGCGTTAAGTCACTCAAGTGAACCACAACATGGGCGCATCTTTACCGTTGATATCAGCCCACAGGATATTTCGTCCACCCAAATTCGCTCACAACTGGCCATGGGAGAAATTCCACAGGACGCCCTCCTGCCCGTCACTTTAAATTACATTCAAAAACAACGGCTTTATTTTTCTTAGGCCGAAAATCAAGCGCTAAGAGTACAAACTCAGCCGCTAAGATCGCTAAGAGAATGTATTCCCCCGCTTAAGACTGATATACTAGCGCGCTATTTAAAATGAATGAGGTACATCAGCGTGCAGAGCGCCGAATTAAAACAGTTTGTTGTCGATAAAATCGACGATTTAAAAGCCCGTGACGTCGTGGTTATCGATGTCAGCAACCAATCTAACATCACCGACTACATGGTGATTTGTTCTGGTACATCTAAAACTCACGTTAAAGCGATCGCCGAAAATCTCGTGATCGAAGCGAAAGCCGCAGGCATTCCACCTATCGGTATCGAAGGCCGCGACAGCAGCGAATGGGTATTGGTGGATATGGGCAACGTGATCCTGCATGTTATGCAAGATCAAACCCGTGATTTCTACCAGCTTGAAAAACTCTGGTCAGAAAAGCAAGCCTAATGAAGTTGCAACTTATCGCAGTGGGGACACGGATGCCCGATTGGGTTACCCGCGGTTTTGAAGAGTATCAACGCCGCTTTCCTCGGGATATGGCGCTGGAACTTATCGAAATCCCTGCTGGTAAACGCGGAAAAAATGCTGACATCGCACGCATCCTGCAAAAGGAAGGCGAGCAAATGTTAGCGGCGATTCCTAAGGGCAATCACATTGTTACCTTAGATCTTCCCGGCAAAAACTGGACTACGCCAGAATTAGCGACAGCCATGAATAAATGGCAACTCGATGGTCGTGATGTGAGCTTACTGGTCGGCGGCCCCGAAGGCTTAGCGCCCGCCTGTAAGGAAGCCGCCCATCAGAGTTGGTGCCTGTCGGCATTGACCCTGCCCCATCCTCTGGTGCGGATTGTGGTTGCCGAAAGCTTATACCGCGCGTGGAGCGTGAACACTAATCACCCTTATCACAGAGAATAGCGGGATCTTGATGTTAACGAGTGTCAACCACCCGGATGGGATCAGCTGGAGATAGCCTAAGTGTCGCCAAAAAAGCGGATAACCATGCACGACCACGCCGCCGAGGCGTCACTGTTTAAGCGTCGTGCGCTGTTCACTTTTATTTGTGTTGTCGCCCTCCTTAGTGTGTTGGTGACCAATCTTTATCATCTTCAGGTTGAATCCTATAAAGATTACGAAACGCGCTCTAATGATAACCGCATTCGTGTCGTGCCTATCGCCCCAAGCCGTGGCTTGATTTACGACAGAAACGGCGTGTTACTCGCCGAGAACCAACCCTTTTATTCTCTCGACTTAGTGCCGGAGAAAATTGCCAATATGTCCGAGACCTTGGACGAATTAGGCAAGTTAATCGAAATCACTCCCGATGAGCGTGAAACTTTTACCGAAGCGCTAAAGTTTCACCGCCGCTTTAAGCCCTTAACCCTTAAAAATCAGTTGACCGAAGAACAGGTCGCCATTTTTAGTGTTAACCAACATCGCTTTCCTGGGATTTCCGTTGAGGCGGGTTTAAAGCGTAACTACCCCTATGCGAGCCAGCTCACCCATGTGCTGGGCTATGTAGGTAAAATCAACACTCGAGATCGCGCTCAATTGGAGCGTAACGATCAGTGGAAAAACTATGCAGCCACCAAGGATATTGGTAAGCAAGGCATTGAAAAATATTATGAATCACTCCTTCACGGTACACCAGGTCATCTCGAAGAAGAAGTAAACAACCGCGGCCGAACTATCCGTACGCTTAAAATTGTACCGCCGGAGCCGGGGCAAGATATTTACTTAACTCTCGATTTACAATTACAGCAAAAAGCCGTGGAACTACTCCAAGGCCATAAAGGCTCAATCGTTGCTATCGATCCAAGGGATGGCGGGATTTTAGCTTTAGTGTCGAGCCCAAGTTACGATCCCAACCAGTTCGTGCAAGGGATTAACAGCAAGGATTACAGTGATTTATTGAACGACAAATCACGTCCGCTGATTAACCGCGCTACCCAAGGCCAATATGCGCCCGCATCAACGATTAAACCCATTATTGCCCTACTGGGACTTGATGAAAAAGCCGTGACCGAACACACCCGTATTTGGGACCCTGGTTTTTGGCAAATCCCAGGGGTTGAGCGTAAATATCGCGACTGGAAACGTTGGGGCCATGGCTGGGTTAACGTCTATAGTGCTATCGTGGAATCCTGCGATACCTACTTCTATGAATTAGCTTATAAAATCGGTGTTGATCCCATCGCCCGTTTTATGGAGCAATTCGGCTTTGGCCAAAATACTGGCGTCGATATTTTTGAAGAGTCGGCGGGTAATATGCCGTCGAAGGAATGGAAACGCTTAAAATACAATCAAGCTTGGTACATAGGTGACACCATTTCAGTCGGTATCGGTCAAGGTTACTGGACCGCAACTCCGTTACAACTGGCCAATGCTACCGCTATTCTCGCCAATAAGGGCCGTCGTTTTCCGCCGCACTTATTAAGATCGATTAAAGATAATACGGCCAAAATTGACTCGCCGATTAACGAGTTACCACCGATTGAGCTTAAAAATCCGCGCAACTGGAATATCATTAACGAAGCCATGCGCCAAACCGCCCATAAGTCTCGCTTCACCGACGCAAGCTATACCGCCGCGATGAAAACCGGTACGGCGCAGGTGATTGGCGTGGCCGAAAACACGAAATACGATGCTAATAAGATTGCCGAGCATTTCCGCGATAACGCACTCGTCGTCGCCTACGCGCCCTTTGAAGATCCTAAAATCGTCCTAGCTGTGGTAATGGAAAACGCCGGCTGGGGTGGCGCAAACGCTGGCCCCGTCGCTCGCGCTATGCTCGATGAATACATGCTCAGAGACACTTGGAAACCAACGCCATGAGTGCCCATCAACGTCAAAATATCTGGCAACGATTACATATCGACCTGCCCCTGTTGCTCGGCCTATTGGCTGTAATGGGCTTTGGCCTATTTGTTATCTATTCCGCCAGTGGTGAAGATCTTGGCATGATGGAACGCCAACTGTTTAGGATGTTTTTATCCCTAGGCATCATGTTTACCATGGCGCAAATTAATCCTGAGGCGCTAAAACGCTGGGCATTACCCATTTACCTTGCAGGCATTGTGTTACTGCTTGGGGTGCATTTTTTTGGGGAGATTAACAAAGGGGCGCAACGCTGGTTGAACTTAGGCTTTATGGAGTTTCAACCATCTGAGCTGATTAAGCTCGCCTTCCCCATAACTATGGCTTGGTATATCAGTAAATTCCCACTACCGCCCAAAAAACGCTATCTAGCGGGCGCAGGTGTCATTCTGCTGATCCCCACATTATTAATTGCTAAACAACCCGATCTCGGCACTTCTATTTTAGTTGCGGCATCAGGTATTTTCGTACTGTTTTTATCGGGTATGAGCTGGGTGATTGTGGGCGGTTTTATTGCCGCCGTGTTGGCATTTTTGCCTATTCTCTGGTACTTCCTAATGCACGATTACCAAAGAACCCGCGTCTTGACCCTACTCGATCCAGAACAAGATCCCCTCGGTGCGGGTTACCACATTATCCAATCGAAAATTGCTATTGGCTCAGGCGGCCTCTGGGGTAAAGGTTGGCTCGATGGCACTCAATCCCAATTAGAATTTATCCCAGAACGTCACACCGACTTTATCTTTGCGGTGATCGGTGAAGAATTTGGTCTGATAGGTAGCATTATCCTGCTCCTGATGTATCTCTACATCATCGGACGCGGCTTAGTCATTGCCTCTCGGGCGCAAACCAGCTTTGCCAGACTCCTTGCCGGCAGTATCACATTGACTTTCTTCGTTTATGTTTTTGTGAATATTGGTATGGTTTCAGGTATCCTGCCTGTGGTGGGTGTACCTTTACCCCTTGTCAGTTATGGTGGCACATCGATGCTGACATTAATGACAGGGTTTGGCATTCTTATGAGCATTCATACCCATAGACGTTTTGTAGATAGATAATTTTTAGGGACTTCTTAATGCCTATTCTTCGAGCTTGTTTGGCTCCACTGGCAATGCTTTGCCTCAGTTCATACCTTATTGGCTGTTCAACCGCTAACGAGTCCGCGACAACGCAACCAAGTGCCGCCGTGACCACACAGGCTCCCACACCGGTATTAACCGAGGCACCAGTATTACCTGAGGCCTTAAAGGCTGAGTTTATCAAAACCCAAATGGCACAAGGCTTTACCCAAGCCGAAGTCGAAAATTTCTTGGCCAAAGCCAACTACAACCAAGCGGTTATCGATGCGATTTCGCGTCCTTGGGAAGCTAAACCTTGGCATCAGTATTATCCGATTTTCTTAACCGAAAAACGCCTCAACGCGGGTCTGGCCTTCTGGAAAAAACACGAGGCGACGATTGCCAAAGCCGCCACTAAGTACCAAGTCGAACCACAAATTATTGTGGCTATTATTGGTATCGAAACTTTCTATGGCGAGTACACGGGTAATTATCCGGTTATCGACGCACTCTATACCTTAGGATTTTATTACGAGCCAAGAGCCACCTTCTTCCGCAAGGAGTTTGGTGAATTAATGAGGCTGGTAAAAGAAGAACACTTAGATATCAATAGCCTCAAAGGCTCATACGCTGGCGCCATGGGCTTTGGTCAGTTTATTCCTTCAAGTTACCGCCACTATGCTGTGGATTTTGATGGCAGCGGCAACCGTGATTTACTCCAGAGTCCAGAGGACGCCATTGGCAGTGTTGCCAATTACTTCCATGAACATGGCTGGCAATTGCATGCCCCCGTTGCTTTACCCTTAGTGAATAGCAATGCCAATGCACCTAAAGCCAAAGTGTGGGCAGGCGAGAAGTTACAATACAAGGTCTCTGATATTCTCTCCCCGAGCTTATCGCTAGCCAACGCCCGCGATTTAGATGCATCGCAAAAAGCCATGCTTATCGAGCTAGAACAAGTGGGAAGTAAAGATTACTGGTTAGGGCTCAATAACTTTTATGTAATCACCCGTTATAACCGTAGCCCCTTGTATTCCATGGCTGTTTATCAATTTAGCCAACAACTGAAGCAACAACATGACGCTAAAAAATAATCTTTTATCGCTTTTGATGCTCGGCTGCTGTTTTGCGCTCGCGGCCTGCTCGAGTTCTAACTCTGGCTCAGCCAGCGTGAAGAATAAGAATATGGATCCCAATAAGGGCCGCTACGCGCTTAAAAACGATAAGATGCCCCTTAATCCACCCAATGTAGATCATGTACCGAATGCGACCCCCAAATATGAACCCTATAGCCGCCGCGGTAACAAACCCTATACGGTTTATGGTGAGTCCTATACGGTATTAGACTCGGGGGAAGGCTTTTCCGAAATGGGTCGCGCCTCATGGTACGGCGAAAAATTCCACGGTTATGAGACATCCAATGGTGAACCCTACGATATGTTCGGCATGTCTGGTGCTCATAAGACCCTACCCCTACCAAGCTACGCTCGCGTCACTAACTTAGATAACAATAAGCAGGTGATTATTCGCATTAATGATCGCGGTCCGTTCCACTCTGACCGGATTTTAGACTTATCCTATGCCGCCGCCTATAAGCTTGGTATGCTAGGCACAGGCACGGCACGCATAAAACTGGATGTCATCTATATTGGCAATAAAACCGCAACCCAATCGGCAATAGCCAATATTCAATCCTCAGGAAACCACTATATACAGTTAGTGGCTTCGAAGGATAAACAGCGACTCCATAAAATAGCGAAGGATCTGGAGAAGAAATATCAGGTCAAGACTCGTGTACAACCGGCAAACAATATGTTTAGACTACAGCTCGGTCCGATTGGTCAAACGGAGCTTGCCGACCGATTACTCATTAAAGTGAAACAAGATGGCTATCCCGAAGGCTATATGGTTTTGGAATAGTGAACACTCACATTATGGAGTCAATTTAGCTTAAAAATACCGCAGATGAAGGAACCTTCACTGAAAACCTTTGTCGAAGGGTGGTATACTCGCGAAACTATTTTGCCTTTTCTTTCAATACAACCAAAAAGACGTGCTAAGTTAATGATGAATTTTGTAAAAAGTCCCATTAAGACATTGCTGCTAATTTCGAGTGTTTCTCTTCCTGTTTATGCTGCGCAGCCGATTGTTACCCCTGATGCACCAACCGTGGCCGCCAAGGCTTACATCTTGATGGATTATAATTCAGGCCAAATCATTGCCGAAGAAAATGCATACGAGAGTTTAAACCCCGCCAGCTTAACAAAGATGATGACCAGCTATGTTATTGGTCAGGAAATTAAAGCCGGTAACGTATCTCCCGATGATGATGTCACCATCAGTAAAAATGCTTGGTCGAAGAACTTCTCTGACTCATCGAAAATGTTTATCGAAGTGGGTAAAACCGTAAAAGTTTCTGACTTAAACCGCGGCATAATCATTCAATCCGGTAACGATGCTTGTGTCGCGATGGCCGAACATATTGCGGGTACTGAAGGCGCCTTTGTTGACATGATGAACTCGTGGGCAAAGCAGCTTGGTATGCGTGATAGCTACTTTGAAAACTCCCATGGCCTAGATTCAGAGAACCATAAAACGACGGCCTATGATATGGCACTTTTAGGTGCAGCACTCATTCGTGACGTGCCAGAAGAATACCGTGTCTACAGCGAAAAATACTATACTTTCAACGGTATCAAACAATATAACCGTAATGGTCTGCTGTGGGATAACAGCATGAATGTGGATGGTATCAAAACCGGCCACACTTCTGGAGCAGGTTATAACTTAGTCGCTTCTGCAACTAAGGACGGTATGCGTTTGATTTCAGTGGTATTAGGCACTCAAAGTGAAGCCGCTCGTAAAGCCGAAAGTAAAAAACTGCTGACCTATGGTTTCCGCTTCTTCGAAACAGTGACCCCTTACAAGGCCGGCGACAGCTTCGTGACGCAAAAAATTTGGTACGGTGATAAGAGTACCGTCGATTTAGGTGTCGCTACAGATGCACCAGTTACCGTCAGCCGTGGCCGTGCAAAAGACTTAAAAGCCAACTTCGAACTGACCAAGCCACTGGATGCACCACTGAAAAAAGGTGAAACAGTGGGTCGCTTATACTTCCAGTTAGATGGCAAAGATATTGCGCAATTCCCGCTAGTCACCTTACAAGAAGTCAACGAAGGCAGCTGGTTCAGCAAATTAGTTGATTACTTTAAGCAACTGTTTTCTGGTTGGTTTAGCTAATCCGGCTCACAAAACTCAGCCACCTTCGGGTGGCTTTGTTGTTTTTGGGGGAGTATCGCCCTTGAATCGGGTATAATCGCCACCATATAGTTCCTATTAAAATGGTTATTGAGCACGACTATGTTAAACACAAAATTTGATGAACTCATGGAGTTTCCCTGCGCCTTCCCATTCAAAGTGGTTGGCGATGCCCACGAAACCTTAACGGATAGAGTGGTTGCGGTAGTGCAAAAACACGCTCCAGGTGATTATTCACCAACAGTTAAAGCCTCGAGCAAAGGGAGCTACTATTCAGTCACTATCCGTGTCACTGTGACCAGCAAAGATCATATCGAAATACTGTACACTGAGCTTGCCGGTATCGAAGGCGTTCGCCGCGTACTATAAGTATTCCTCAAGGCTATAAAATGTGATCTAACTTACATTTATGGCCAAGAGGCGTATAATAGCGCCACTCAATTATAGGGGAGAGGTTGCCCTTGCAAGACACCACTTTGCATATTCGGCATCTGGGACAGCAGGATTATGAGTCTGTGTGGCATGCAATGCAGCATTACACCGACACTCGCAACAGCGACAGTCCAGACGAACTGTGGATCGTTGAACATCCACCCGTATTTACCCAAGGCCAAGCCGGTAAAAGCGAACATATTTTGAATCCGGGCGATATTCCCGTGATCCAGGTGGATCGTGGTGGTCAAGTCACTTACCACGGACCAGGGCAATTAGTTGTCTACCCTCTCCTCGATATTAAACGCAGTAAAGTGGGTGTCCGCCAGCTTGTTACCCATATCGAGCAAAGCATTATCGATATGCTTGCAAAGTACGCTATCACTGCCTACGCCAAGGCCGATGCACCGGGGGTGTATGTGGATGAGCGCAAAATTGCCTCTTTGGGTCTAAGGATCCGTAAAGGCTGTTCATTCCATGGCTTAGCACTGAATGTGGATATGGATTTGGCACCATTTCGACGCATTAATCCCTGTGGTTATGCAGGGCTTGAGATGGTGCAATGTAAAGAACTTGGCGGCCCACAAACCGTGATTGAAGCAGGCGAGCAACTCATTATTACCTTTAGCCAACTACTGGGCTACCAACATCTAGTTCATCATCAAGGATTAGCAGCGTCATGAATAGGCCTGAACGTTTACAACCCGGAGTCAAATTAAGAGATGCCGATAAAGTCTCGCGCATTCCGGTTAAAATCGTGCCCTCTGAGCGCGAAACCATGTTACGCAAACCCGATTGGTTAAGGGTTAAACTGCCCGCGTCTAACCAACGCATTCTCGATATTAAGCAAGCGTTACGCGCTAACGGCCTGCACTCGGTCTGTGAAGAAGCTTCTTGTCCTAACTTGGCAGAATGTTTTAACCACGGCACTGCGACCTTTATGATTTTGGGCGCAATTTGTACTCGCCGCTGCCCATTCTGCGACGTGGCCCATGGTCGTCCACTCAAGCCCGATGCGGAAGAGCCAGTTAAATTGGCGCAAACCATCCGTGATATGAAGCTGAAATACGTGGTAATCACCTCGGTTGACCGCGATGATTTGCGTGATGGCGGTGCCCAGCACTTTGCCGACTGTATCCGTGAGATCCGTAAGCTCAATCCCGAGATTAAGATTGAGATCTTAGTGCCAGATTTCCGTGGCCGTATCGACGCCGCCCTCGACATTCTGTCGACCGAGCCGCCTGATGTGTTCAACCACAACCTCGAAACTGCGCCTATGCATTATCGCAAAGCGCGTCCAGGTGCGAACTATCAATGGTCACTCGACCTACTGAAGCGCTTTAAAGAGCGTCATCCCAATGTGCCGACAAAATCGGGACTGATGATGGGGCTAGGCGAAACCAACGAAGAAATCGCCCAAGTGCTGCGTGACCTACGTGAGCACAAGGTTGAAATGTTAACCTTAGGCCAATATCTGCAACCGTCTAAGTTCCATCTGCCGGTTGAGCGTTACGTCTCACCAGCCGAGTTTGATGAGCTTAAAGCCCTTGCCGATGAGCTAGGCTTTACCCATGCTGCTTGTGGTCCATTAGTGCGTTCAAGCTACCATGCAGACTTGCAAGCTCAAGGTAAAGAAGTGAAGTAACCTTCGCTTTATTAACTCCATAAAAAAACAGCGCTAAGGCGCTGTTTTTTTTATCTTCTTCTAAAACCTTATGCCGTTTCGCTTAAGGCTAAATCCATCAAAATCGCATCTTCTTTGCCCTCTGCCAAAGGATAATAGCCTTTGCGCCGACCGGTTTCGACAAAGCCTAGCTTCTGATAGAGTGCGCGCGCGGCAAGATTTGATTCGCGAACCTCCAGCATCAGCACCACCGCCTTGGCAGCCTTAGCGCAGTCGACAACCGCCGTGAGTAGCAGATGCCCATATCCTCGCCCTTGTTGTTCTGGCGGCAAACAAATATCCAGCAGCGTTGCCTCATCGACAATCTGCTGCACAATCGCGAAGCCGAGCAACTCATCACGTTGCATTAACCCAATAACGCGGTACAAGTGGCCAAAACAATCGGCAAGGTTATTCTCACTCATAGGATGGGAATGAGCACTCGCTTCAATGCGCGCCATTTGACTCACATCGGTTGGCGTCAGAAGCACGATTTGCAATGATTCGTTAAGGGTATTAAGGACTTGATGACTCACGGGAAAATCCAAATTAAAAGGTAACTCACGATAATGTGTACTGGACACGACTAGGCCGTTAATTGCTGCTCACGCCACTGGCAAATCTGCCCCCACAAGGCGCGCTTTGCCTCACTGCGCGTTAGTAACTCAGCTAGGGGATCCGACACTAACCAAGCCACTCTGGGCCTAACCCTGTGGCGACGTAAATCCCAGACGATGGGTTTACCCTTATGTGGCTCAGTGTTGAACTCACAGTCATCCTTACTGATCCCAATTAAACCAAGGACAGTATCAATCAGTGGCTCAGCGGCAGACGACATATCATCAACATCCCAAACCACTTGATAAGGTCGCACTTTAGTATCGCGAAGCTGCCAAGGAGTTATCTCCATCGCGGCTAAATAGGCAGATTTATTCATGGGGTTATTGGGGTTTCATTAAGCACTGACACCACATAAGGATACCAGCTAAATGGGCCGAATGTTATTGCCAAGATACGGTTCATGGCTCAAGCCAAACGTTTACTTACGCTTTAATCTGTAAAATCGATTTTACGAATCTATTTTAACCGCTTTATATGTTTAGCTTATTTGATAATCTATCTTCATTGAGTAGGACAATAGGAGGAATTTCCATGATTAACATCGGCATCAACCAAGCTCATAGAGAAGAAATCGCCGCAGGGTTAAATCAGTTATTGGCCGACAGCTACAGCCTTTACCTTAAGACCCACAGCTTTCACTGGAACGTCACAGGCCCCATGTTCACTAGCTTGCACTTATTGTTTGAACAGCAATATACCGAGCTTGCCTTAGCGGTCGATTTAATCGCCGAGCGGGTACGAGCATTGGGCGCAAGGGCATTAGGTTCCTATTCGGACTATGCCAAGTTGACCGAAATCCGTGAAGATCAAGGTGTCACTAAAGCTGAAACCATGATCCGTGAACTGTTAAGCGACCAAGAAGTAGTGATTAGAAATGCCCGTGCGCTCTATCCCTTGGTTAGCCAAGCCAACGACGAGGCCACGGCAGATTTACTCACCCAGCGCATTCAACTCCATGAGAAAAATGCGTGGATGTTACGTAGCTTATTAAGCGAATAACCTTTTCATCATCCCCAAGCCAAATGGCCGAGCAGTCACGCGCTCGGCTATTTTTATTGGGCATTGTTTTAGGGTAAAGCTAATTTAGAGATACTTAAGCCAAGCCTGCGGACTCTGTCCTTTGTAACGGCTAAACCAGCGCACGGGATAATAGAGCAAAGGAATTAAGACTAAGCTTATCAGCCATACCCACCCCATATGCGCTACGCCAAAAAGCTCACCATGGTTGGCGCCAAATATCCCTTTAGCCAGCGAATACAGCAACAGCAGCACATATAAGTGCAAGATATAGAAGAACATAGGTACAGAGCCAAACACTGCTAACCTCTGCCCCATCCAACCTAATACTCTGCCTGTAGCAAAATAGCGCTCAAACACCACTAAGCCGTAGAACATCCCGCACAAGGTCACCAACAAAAAACTCAGTGATGGCGGATACTTAGTTAGATTAAATACCGACATTAAGGTTTGACCTAGAGTATCGCCAAACTGCCAAGGCAACGTCTCGCCGTAGAGATTGAATCCGCGCAGCAAGCCAAACAGCAGAGCGCAGCCAAGTCCTAACAGTATTAATTTTTGCTGACGCAGCCCCGCATCACTCCCTCTGCCAAATAAGGGGCCAGCCACATAGCCCAATAAAATCACGCCAATCCAAGGTAGCGCTGGGTAACTTATTTTCAGCTTAAGCTCGCCCTCGGCAATCAAATAACCTCGGTCATGCAGTATCGTCCACAGACTATAGCCCCACTCGTCTGGCGTAAAATGAATAGGCGACAATAGGTTATGGCCAAAGATAATCAATAGTCCGAGTAATGCCATCCACAACCTCGGGAGGTTGATTAATGCCGCAAGGGCCAACATGCTCAGCCCTATCACCCAAATCACCTGTAACCACAGGGTGTGATAATTGCCCATCCATGAGAAATTAATCACCAGCACCTCGAGGGCGATTAAGAATAATCCGCGCTTCATTAAAAACTCGCGCGCAGAGCGCGGCTCGCCATAGCCACGATTGGCGTAAAGCCAGGCCGAGACTCCAGTTAAAAAGACGAACACTGGCGCACAAAAGTGCGCCGCAAAACGGCTGACAAACAGCGCCCAGTTTGTTGTGCTTAAATCCATTGGGTCGCTCACCTGCATATGCAGGAAAAACCGCTCCCGCACATGGTCGAGCAACATAATCAGCATCACTAAGCCACGCATCATGTCGATGCTATTGATCCGCTGACGCCCTTGCTGCTTAGGCGTCTCAGACGAAGCGGCGGGTGTCACAGTGGCATTAAAATTCATAGCTAACACTCACTTTAACGTTACGTGGCTCACCCGGCACGGCCCACAGCGCCGAATAACTGCTGGCGATATAGTGCTCATCCAGCAGGTTATCGACATTGAGCGCGAGACTTAAGTTGTCAGCAAGCCGAGTAGTAAAGAACATTCCAAGCAACTGATAACTCGGTAATTGAAAACTCGGATCGGCCGAATCGCCCAAGCGTGAGTCAACATAACGCCAACTCAGCCCTAAATGACCGTCGATAGAAAGATCATTTAAGTCCTGTTTGAGAATGATACTGCCCGTGTGTTTTGGCACATTGACCAGCGGACTTCCCGCCGGAATTAACACGCCCCAATCTAGATTCAGACTGTCGTTCGCCGTGCGGGTATTCAGGTAGGCATAGGATAAGGTCGCTTGTAAGCTCTCGGTCAATTCGGCCGCGATATCCAATTCAATCCCCGTGCTCTTGGCTTCACCAAGGGTCGCCGAAAAGCCGACATTAACGGGATCAGAGGTCAAGATATTGCTCTTTTGCGCATCAAACCAAGCCAAACTGCCATTGACGGGTAGCTCAAACCAAGTGCTGTTGAACTTAACCCCTAACTCGACGGATTTGCTCTCCTCTGGCTCGAAGGGATTACCCGCATAATCAGTGCCTGAAAGCGGTAAAAACCCTTCCGAATAGGAGCCGTAAACACTTAGCGCCTCAGACCATTGGTACACTAATCCGACTTTCGGACTGACTCTGTTATCGCTTTGATCCGACAGACTCGCGTTGACCTGCTCTGCGATTTCTTGGGAATAACGGTCAAACCTTAACCCAAAATGCAGTTTCCAGTGATCGGTTAACTCCAATTGATCCTGTAAATAGGCGCCCCAGGCATCTTGAGTCTCTCGGTTTTCATATAGCAGACTGACCTCCGGCTGAGCCGCGCCATATTGGGGGGCAAAGATGTCGATAGCATAGGCGCCCTTCTTGCCTCGATAACGGTAGAGTCCCGTTTTTAGTCGATAATGATAGGCATCCGTCCCGAGCAGCAGATTGTGCCTTATGTTGCCAGTATCAAACTGGCCGCTGAGTTCGGCACGCACTGAATGGTCTTCAGAAGCGTAATCTCGATAGCGATGCTGCCGCGTCAGAGTACGTCCATCGTCATATAAGGATTGGCGCCCCTTAGCTAATTCAGCATCCGATGAGTAGCCATTTAAACTCGAATCGCGGTAGTTATAACCCGCAGTAAGCGACCAATCATCGCTCAACTCATACTCATAGGTAAGCTGATGTCCAGTCGCATCCACCTTAGTTGGCCCATCGTTGGGCTCGCCCAAGTAACGCGAACGGGGCACGGTATTAAAGTCGTTATTGAGCACCACTACGCCACGGTCAAATAACTGCTCCTGCCTAAGATATTCAACCTCATACAGAAGCGATGACTTATCGGACAGTTGCCAGCGCAGCGATGGCGTGACGATTTTTTTATCGCTAAACACGTAATCGCGAAAACTGTCATGCTCCTGCCAAGCACCATTGAGCCTAAAGGCCAAGGTATCGGTCAGCCCAGAGGTAAAATCTCCCTCCAACCGATATTGATC
This sequence comes from Shewanella sp. DNRA4, assembly GCF_012843185.1. Lineage (NCBI taxonomy): Bacteria > Pseudomonadati > Pseudomonadota > Gammaproteobacteria > Alteromonadales > Shewanellaceae > Shewanella > Shewanella sp. DNRA4. The sequence goes on along the minus strand of NZ_JABAIP010000002.1, from coordinate 14,888 downwards.
GAAACGCCCTGCGGAGGCTTTTAAATAGCCCTGCGCCTCGTACTGCGGCTTTTTAGTCACAATATTCACAGTCCCGCCAGGCTCCGAGCGTCCATAAAGCGCCGAACCCGGGCCTTTGAGGATTTCCACATAGGCCACGTTCGATAGGTCTCTATGACCACTAAAGCCTCGACCACCATTAAAACCATTGATTAAATAGCCCGATGGCATGTTTTCATTCCCAGGAAAGCCCCGTAATGAAAAACTATCCCACAGTCCACCACCGTTGTTTTGCCGCGCGACACTGGCGGAATAATCCAACAGGTCTTGAAAACGCGTCAGCCCAGTATCTTTAATCAGTTGCTCATCCAGCACTGTGATGGCCTGAGGTAACTCAGTCGCAGGCACATTGCCGCGGTAAGCTTGACGATAATGAATGCTTAAACGCTCGATATCATCATTAAGTCCAGTGCTATCAGTTTGCACCGCCTCGGCGGCCAATAGGGGAACACTCGTATCCAACGCCAATAACGCCACGCCCAGCACTAATGCCGAGCGCTTGTGGCTCACATAAACAGCCATTTTTTACTCCAAAAATAAACAGCATCGTTCACCTTAGTTAAGCCAAGGCGCTCGAAAAATAAGAGAAATAGATAAAAAGCAGGAGTTAGGCTGTTAGCGGCGGCGCGCGGCTATGGAAGTGGCGCCTAAATGGCGTCTTAAAGGAAATAACATCAAACTCAACCGAGATAACACCCTGTTGAGAAACTTGAAAATCTAATGGAGAGTATGAGATCGCATGCTGCAATTGATGCTGATGCAAACACAGCGCGCAGTGGGCCTTGGTATCATCATTGAGGTGGGAAACACTGTGCAGCGCAAACGCAACAGACAGCAACACTAAGATGGCTGCAAGCCATAGTGCTAATCTGCGCCTTGTTTGTATCACAGAGCTCAAACCATACATCCTCAAACCAAAGGGATTGCGATTGTATGTTAGACACTACGAAAGTTGCAAATACCTTTACTTAACAAATGTAAGCAAATGCGGTGAGAAAATTTATCGCGCGCAAAATAAAACGGCTCGCATATTTCTATGCAAGCCGTTGTTTTATTTGGCAGGGGTGGCAGGACTCGAACCCGCAACCATCGGTTTTGGAGGTGGTAATTTAAAACATAAAAATCAATCAGATAAGACTTTTTTTAGAAAGCTAAACTCGAAAAAACATCTAATAAGCACATGATTCTTGATGTTTTATATTGGTAATTTCTAACTATTTTAATCACAAAAAAAAGATATCTATTCGCACACACTTAGCTATCACACTCTTATAGGATTAGACGATTAACATCAATATGCTCTTCCTATAACTCGATTTGGAACATTTCCGCGTTAGACTTTTAGCTTGGATTAGTGAATTTCGGATTAAAATTTCTATGGGTTAACTTTTACCTAAGGGGCGGCACGTAGTATCGTCCAGCTTCAAGTTTTTGTTAAGTGTATTATGGACTTATAATTTTTTTCAATTCATCAAATGTCACTGGCTCTGTGATATTCAACTGCCCAAAATACTGTTTTGTCGACTGGTGCCAATCAATACCTAATGATACATTGTAATTTTCTAGCCAATACTTGTCTGTGATAACATCAAACTTATTTTTAATTTGAGCATTTAGGATGTTCATAATCTGTTTGACGATCAAAACAATATCGTCAAGGATATTTGACGTTGTTTTACACTCAAGTTCGTCAATGTTAGGTATTATTTTAAAATTAAATAATGATTTATTTCTTTCTATTTCTATTTTAATGTCGTCTACTTGTTCTATGCTGGAGATGTTATCTTGTATTGTTTTAATTTCAGGTTCAGATACATTTTCTGTTTTTATAATAAACTCTAACAAGAAAAGTCGAGAGCAAGGCAAAATAGGGCTCGGTATGGTTTCAGGATAAGAAGTTATTTCACCACAAATAAATTTTACTTGCTCAGGCAATTCAAAAGGGTCACTTCCGATTATTGAAACCATATGTCGTGCTATGTGTGGTGTTATTATATTTATATCATCTATCTTTGATGTTTCATCTAAAATCAAAGAGCGCTTTTCTAACCATTCATTTTCACTTGGTATTTTTAATACATGATTCAATGATTCATTATTTCTTTGTCTTGGCATGGATAGATAACCAAGTAATGAATGATGCAGCCAACCGCAGATCATTTGGTTATCAGAAATCCAAGGTGCTTTTTCATCTGGTTCTGGTATGTTTTTATATGGCCAAACATCAAATTCATCGATTAAGCAGAAAATTGATTGTTCCCAGTGTAATTTTTTTTGCTCAATTATTGCTAATCTTCTAAGTTGTTCATTCCACTCAATTCGACTTATGATGATATGATCAATGCAAACATTAAATTCTTTGTTGAAAATTCTAATGTGTTCAGCTTCTGTAACTCTTGCATCGTTAATGCTGCTCCAATTTATTGAATTATTAGCTTCAATAAAATCAAGCTCAGTGCCAAAAAATAATTTTGTTTTCACAAAACTGATTGGTTTAATATTGAGTTCTAATTTTGAACCATCCTGAGTGTTGGGTCTATTAATGATGTGAGGTTTACCAAATCTAATAGTAAATGAGCTTAAGCGTTTCTGTAACCATTCTGATAAAATTATTGATACCTTATGAGTCAAATCGTTTATTTCTACTAATGTATTTAGTCCCTCTACAGTTATGGAAGAAAAAGAGAATAATGATGTTGCCCCTTCTTCACATGTAAGTGGCAATGGTGCTTTATATGGCTCAAATGTTTTTGTATCTAAAAATGTTTTATTGATAGTACATTTCAAATGATTTAACGATGCTTTAAGATTAGTTAAAAGCTCTGTAACATCTTTTTCTTCTGCATGATCGTTAACGATATATGGAAGATCATTTTCATGTTCTCTTATTAAAATTGGCAAATTGACTGTTAACAGTTTGCTTATGAATGATTTTCCGTCAAACCAAATTGATCTTAGCAATGGATTATCTAGAATAATTGAGCATAATATATCACCATCGATAAAGTTCAGATTGAAATTTTGATAATTATCTAAATATTCTCTTTTAGCCTGTGGCGAAATCTTGGCATTCGTAATGAAAATTCCTTTTTTATAATTGAATTTTATTAAAGCCATTGGTAGTTCCGATAGTTCTCTGCTACCACACACCAACTCAGAACTGTTGTGAAACTTACATTGTACTAGAAGTTTTTGACCAGACTGGTCTTCGGCATATAGATCTCTTCCACCATCTCCAGGTCCATCCATTTTTTTTGTATTAGTGCAACCTAAAGAAAATAAAATGTCAGCACTTAAATCAACTAATAATTTTGGATCTAAAATTTCAGTTAATTTTAACTTAGGGTTTTCCGGCCCTTTATAACTCATAATTCACTTCCTATTACCGTATACACTTAACGCTTTAAACAGCGGAAAACGCGAGCGCAGTGAGTGGTTTTCCGATGATTTAACTTGTTAGCACTACCCACCAAGCTGACCGATATTATATTTTTTTGTGTCGCCTGATCCGTCTGAATACTTCTCTGAAATACTCAATTCGTTACCATTTCCGGAAAATGTTATTTTTGAATCATATTGATCAGTACGCCATCGCCCTGTATCTGCACCCCATATAGCCCTATTTCCTTCTAATTTACATTTGTACTTCCAATGTTTACCGTCATCACGGCGAAAATATGAAAGATAAGTAACATCACCTTGGATAGAATCAACTTTGATGATGGAAGGATCTCTTCCCATTGTCGCAGCAACTGTGGCAACACATATTTGCTGGTCACTGAAATTACCTTTATCTGAACCACCACAGGCGGACAACGCCAATGTAACAACAATTACTAAAGTGTTTAGAAATTTTTGACGAATGCTCATACTTTATCCTTGAGTGTTAACGCCGCCAGCATGCGCGGCTTTGTAGTGGAGGCGAAGCCGCAGCGGAAAAGACGTCACCGTGACTGGCCTTGTTATAAACCACCTTACTCACTTACTGCCGCCGATGCTGAACCTACATCTTTTTTAAACAGCAGTATGAATAGATAAATTACGCTAAAGATTGGAATAAGTGACAAAACAGCACCGAGTAAACCCGCCACCACTGGCTTTTGCATTTTGCGACGCGCTACGTAATAGCATAGTGCGCCCATGATCAGCGCGAAAATGATTACAAACTGGCCGTACAAAGTAGCATTGATATTCAAATGAACTATTCAAATGAACTCTCCTTGTGGTTTATAACATTTTATTCGTGCGCATGCGCGTTTACCTCGTTGGACCAGTGAAAACGCGCACGGTTAACTATCTGTATGTAAAGAACTTATCAGCTTTCTGCCAAATACACCATCTGCAAAAACGCACATGCGCGTTTTCAAAACCTATTAACTTAAAATCAGCCGCTATAGTTAATTGATTTTATAGCGTTTTATTTATTTTGGATGGAATTAGTGCGCACTGATTTTGTCTGAAAATCATACCAAAACACCTAAATTTAAATATGACTGTATACCCATAAGGGCTATCCATTTAGCGCCACCAGTGTCAATATGTAGTAATGAAAACTTCATCGTATTTATTAAAAGCTGGCGTCGATTACCCTACAAATTGGGACGAATTTGTTGATTGGTTTCATGATGAACAATCTTGCACTAGCTACCTTTACGCACTTCGTTGGCCAAACGGATTCATTTGCCCAAGCTGTTCGAGCCATCAATCACCTTATCAGTTAAGTAATGGCAAGTTAAAATGTCATGCTTGCCGTTTTCAGTGTTCAGTAACATCAAATACACTTTTTGACAAAACAAGAACCCCCATGAAAAGTTGGTTTGCAGCTGTCTGGTTTATTACAAATCAAAAGAATGGGGTCAGCGCTCTTGGAGTCCAAAGGCTATTAGGTCTTGGGAGTTATCAAACTGCTTGGTCTTTAATGCACAAGTTAAGATATGCCATGGTAGATCCTGAAAGAGATAAACTGTCCGGCATCGTAGAGGTTGACGAAACATTAATCGGTGGAGTCATTCCAAAATCATCTATTAAAAATCAACAGGGTAAGCGTAAAGCTATAGTTTTGGTGGCTGTTGAGCTGCTATCACCCTCTGGATTTGGGCGGATACGTTTAAGGCAAGTAGAAAGTGCAACTAAAGAACATATCCATCAATTCATTCAAGATGTAATAGAACCTGGTAGCACAATTTGTAGTGATGGTTCTCAAGCATACAAGCAAATAGACAAAAAAGGATATAAGCATAATCGGATGGTGCATTTAGGTTCATCTGTACCTGCACATGAAACAATGGCTGGGGTGCATCGAGTCTCATCATTATGTAAAAGATGGCTTTTAGGTACGTATCAAGGTGCGGTAAAGGCTAAGCAACTTGATTATTATTTAGATGAGTTTACATTTCGCTTCAACAGAAGAAAGTCAGATTCTCGGGGATTATTATTCTACAGGTTGCTTGAGCAAGCAGTGCGTTCTAAGCCGATAACGTACCAATCAATTAAAAATCGATAACCACAATATATAGTGGTTGGTCGTGCTAAGTGGATAGCCCTTATACCCATACATTGTTAGCCGATTTCTGGTAAGGCCAAACATAGTAAATAGATAAGAATTTGTATGGCAGCAGGAGTGGGAATTTTCGATTGAGCTAACGAGCCGAAACACTGAATGGGGGCATAAACAAATCAATCTACTGTCGGATATCAACACTTTATCTCGGGCAGACAATGCCACTTGGTTGTGTATTGTGGTGTGAGTAAGTCTCGACGCATAGCCCATTTTTGCTCGATACCTTGAGCGGCAATGAATAAGGTGTCTGTGCCATAACGTTGATTGATGCCATCGAGGGTCTTCATTAACGCTGGTTTAGCTTTTGAGACATTGAATAAATCTAACTGGCCATGCATGGTGCTAACCAAATCAATCAGGCCCACGCCGACTTTATAATAACGTACGCCTGCACGGAAAAGTTGAGATGCTGCTTGTGTCATACCTTGAGTGAGTTCAATGCTGCAATCGGTGGCACAAGCAAAGTGCACTAAGGTTTTAAAGCCTGTTGGGCGTTCATCGTAGGGAGAATTGCTGGCAAACAGCAACATGGTTTTACAGCTTGAACCTTGCTTTCGCGCTTTCGTTGCGGCAATAGCCACATGTTTACTTAAGGCTTGCAGTAAATCCTCATATTCAGTAATACGCTCGCCCACACTACGAGTTGAGAATATTTGCTTCTTATCCGCCCTCGCCTCATCCCACACTTTGCACGCTTGCCCATTGAGTTCACGCACAGTGCGTTCTATTTCAATACTAAATTGCTTACGAGCTAAACCAGCAGGGATTTTTGCTAAGTCATAGGCGGTTTTTACGTTCATTAGTTCAAGTTTTTTGCTTATCCTGCGCCCAATACCCCAGACATCATTTACATTCATTGATTGTAAAATTGAAATCCTGTCTTGTTCATTATCGATAACGCACACACCGTGATAGCCAGGTAACTTTTTTGCCGCATGATTGGCCGCTTTAGCCAGTGTGAGTGTTGAGCCGATGCCGACACAAACCGGTAAACGAGTTTCTTTCCAAACCGCTTTTCGAATCAATTGGCCTTGGGCTTGTAAGCACTTAATGGCGGGGTAACTATTTTTAAAGGAGAGAAAGCTTTCATCAATGGAATAGACATGCTGCTCTGGTGCAAATCGGCCAATGACATTCATCATCTTTGCGGATAAATCGGCATAGAGTTCATAGTTACTTGAACAAACAATGACACCTAATTTCGTGCACAGGTCTTTGACCTGAAAGTATGGTGCAAACTTAGGAATACCGCATTCTTTCGCTTGCTTGTTTGCCGCAACAATGCAGCCATCATTGTTGCTCAAAACAATCATTGGCTTACCACGCCAATCAGGTCTAAATACCTGCTCGGCGCTGCAATAAAAACTGTTGGCGTCTACCAAGGCAAACATCAGATATCCGCCAATAATGGACTTTGGCGATGACAACGAATAGAACGAATAACAACCCCTTCAATCGTAAAGTTATCGTAATCGTGAATAGGCTGAGGTTGGTGCTGTTCATTAGATGACAGTAGCATGCGATGCGTTTTATCGAGGATTTTACATACAAACTCACCGTTGAAATTGGCAACAATCACATCACCATGACGCACGGTTTCCTGGCGGTCAACAATCAATATATCGCCATAAAAAATGCCCACGCCCTGCATTGAGTCACCTTTTGCGATACCAATAAATGTCGCGCTGGGATGCACAACTAACAGCTCATCAAGGCTGAGACCCAACTGGCTATATTCAGCCGCAGGGCTTTCGAAGCCAGTGATACCGGCACTGGCATAGATGGGGATAATACGCATAGTCAACATCACTGTTTTTATATACAGTTATTATAGGCGTCGTTAGATAACTGGCAAGAATTATTGTGATGTTCCGATGTAACAACATTGGTTCTTTTCTTTATCGAAGATCACGTTAATGCTCATTAGGTCGGTATAGCCTTATTCAACTCTGAGGGTTGCAATTTCGCTTATCACTGTAAGTCATCAATACATTGTGGCTGTATTACTTGAAACAGAAACAAAACCCTGGTGGTGAGAACAATTTCGTACTTCCTCTTTTCACTCGTTCCTACCGTTGCTCATAAGCCGTTATGCCGAGCAGTGCCAAAAGCGAACATTCGTTAAACCTAAATCTCATCGGTTAATAAAGTAAACGTAGTCAATCCCTAATATTCGGTACCATTTGACAAAGTTCAACATGGTTTATTCTTCGTTGTGTTTTGAAATCAAATTTTTAGTATTTCAGGATGCACTCGTACTTTTCTTCGATTGAGTAAATCGAATCATCTTAACTGGAACCATTGATAAACTTACCTTTTTAAATTTTAGAGTTTTACGAAGTCTTTCATAAGTAAGTTTTAACTCATACTTAGCCATTAGCGGTAAGTCGTTTTTGTCTGGTTTTGCTAATGATTGATCATATAGTAGCCACATTTTCACGCAGTAATCAGTTCCGAGCACCTCCTCAGTAATTGGTTTTATATGATCTAGAAATGCCTTCTTGCATTCTTTCGACTGCTTTTCAATATATGATCTGATGTCAGCTAAAAAAACTTCATCCGTTAAAAAGAATTCGCAGTAGAATCTAGTTTGTGAAAAAAGATAACTAACTGAACTACAACCAGAATGCTTTTTAACCTGAATGATGTGCATTTCATTGCCTGATTTCTCTAAAATATCGCAGAATTCTTTGTCTTTTTTCGCTTTCCCAATTTTTAATTTTGCTTGATCAAATTCGATAGCGTTCTCATTTCTCTGGCAGTAAATATCGTTAAACTTCTCTTCTCTATTTTGCTTAGATTTTAAACAGGAAATATCTAAGTTTTTATATTCGTCATCGATCTCTAACTCTAAAAGATCCTTGGCTATGAAGTTTTCAATTGACTGATAAAAATCAGTGTCAACTTTCCTCCATTCACCTAGCGCAAGAATGTAATAGTCGTTATTAAAAGTAATTTCAGAAACTAAGCAGTCGTAAATGCTCCACTTTAGATGGTTCAATATGCGTTCTTCATCGTGGGAGTAAGCATAAATTGACCTGTTACTCAGCGACTTTACAGTTATATCTTCAGATTTATTAAATACTTGAGTGTATATATCTTCTATTCTGACATGAGAAAATATGTTATTTTCTTTTTTTGATGAATTCTTATATGAAAAACTATACTGATCATCTGAAATGAACTCTGGAATAGCAATATGAATTTTGGATAATTTCTTGTTTACAAGATCGTCAATTAAATTTTGGTTTAACTCTTCAACAATTGACTCATCCACTTGAGAAAGATTAGGATAGTTGGGGAAAAGCTCTTTATATGAATCAGATTGATAAGATAAATAAAAGTCATCAATAAATGAAATTAATCGCTTCCAATTTAGCTTGTCATCACCAATTACCTTTAGTGTTAAGCAATCTTTTCCTTGAAGAGTGATGTTTTTATCATCTTTTAAGTGTGCTGATATAAAGCGAAGAAGCTCAACTTCTGACATTCCAAAATCAAAAGTATCAGAGGGCTTACTTTGCTGTCGATCGATAACTTGAGTGGTATATGAGTGAATTGAACTTTTTGCTTGTCTAACATCGCTATTACCACACAGATTCATTGCCACGATAATACCGAAATCAGGTTCTATAGACTTCTTGTTAAGCCAGCTGCCCCCTCTAGTACCGAACGATGCCGCGAAAATTCTATTGTTCTTATTTATAAGAAGTAAGCCGCTTGGGCGTTCTGATTTTGATTTGAAATCAAGTGAGTCATTATCATCTAAATTCTCATTAACGAAGTCTAGCCAAGGAGGCACAGTGCTGGCATTATTGATAACTTGCTGACAATAAAATTTGCAATCAATTCCATCAACCTGAAAGCTCCTAACTTTGAAGTTAGTTGAGTCTTGCTCACGTATTTTCTGTTTATCGACAACATCTTGAAAGCTCTTTCCACTTTTTGACAGATAAAGAGTGATTTTTCCTAGTTCGCAATCCATTATGTTCTTCCCTTATCGAAACTGGTTACATCGTAATCAGATACAGGGACAAATCGCAAGTAATTTGGTTGAGCAGAAAAGGTTTATTCAATAGATGTTTATCTACCTAGCCTACTCGATAACGATAATCATTGATTCGAAAGAAATTGACATGCTAATCATGCAACAGTCATGGGGTCATAAATTAAGTAGCTTACATGAGGCATGGTAGTGACACTCAATATTTTAGTCTTTAAAATCACTGTAATTCAATAGTGAGCGCAATTAGTAATAATGAGTAAGAGTCTAGAAAATTTCTTAAAGGTCGCAGTATATGACCAATTTTGGAGTGTCGTTCAACTGAACCATTCAAAGGTGCAGAAAGAGGTCTTCCTATCAAGGGATGAAGCAGTAGCTCTTTATGCGTATACGGTTTGTTATCCGCCAATGTATAAGGCAATCAATTCAGCGTTGAGAGAGAACAGACTTAATAACTTCTTAATCAAACTTGTCGATTCTGCTTTGAATAAACTTCCAGTTTATACTGCTAGGTATGTTTACCGGTGGTCTATGCCGACTTTGAATGAACAAGCTAAATTGGCAAATAATGAAGTTATAGTAGATCGAGCTTATTTAAGTACTTTGAAAGTCCCAAATGTACTTACGATGGTGGAGCATGACTGTATAATCATTAAAATTAAACACTTAAATGGACGAGATATATCTTTGTTCTCCGATGATTTTTCTGCCGACATTCAGGAAGTACTTATTCCTCGAGGCTCGTCGTTTTTGCAATACCATCCCCATGACCCAGATTTTGATCTCACGATTGAGCAGGTTGCATAAAGTCGGCTTAGACCAGCGATATAAACAATACATGTGTGTGAAAAATTTTTTTGCACCGTTACAAATTTTAAGCGAAAGCAGACGTTACGTCTGCTAATAACTCAAAGCGAACCTGAAAGTAACTGGATGATTGCTTAAATGGGTGGTTAAGCAAAAGTGCAACGAGTGACAAAAAGCCAATTATCAGGGTGGTAAATTCGGGTGACGTTTTGCACTCTACCAAACTAAACGTGCAACCTTCCCATACATCCGAGAAAGATCCGTGCAACAATCCCACATAACCACTAAATCACGTTGAACAGGTTTAAACAACCCGAAAAGTACCATCAAAATCTCGCTAGTAGCCGAAAACAGCGGTTTAACGTAGCTCATCCGTGCAACCATCCCATAGGTCTAAGACTGAACCGTGCAACAACCCCACATACTAATAAGGCAAAAGTGCAACCATCCCACATATAAATCCGCTAAGTTGTTACATGTCACGCCGCTCTTTTCGTGACATGTAACAGAAACAAAAAGATATAAGAAAATCAATTACTAATTTGAATAGAGTCCTCATTCCAAATCGACATATCTAATCTTTCAGCCTTCTAACGATAATGCCATTTGTCCAAAACGGGCAGTTTGACGTGCCATGTTTCGTGTATTACCGCAGCAAAATAACTCTGCAATCAACAACGCTAAGAGGTTTTTATGAAGCTAAATGGTATTGAAGTGCTAACACCAGCTTCGGCACATGAACAACAAGAGGTTTGGGTAGTCAGGTTAGATCCGCCCGATCAACCCGGAAATCGGGGGCCAGATGGTGACTTGCTCTGGCCGGAGGTTTTACTGTGCAAACACAGAAAAGATGCACAGGAATTAGCTGAATTTCTAAGCAAAGCAGCGCTTGATGACTTATCCGCTTTCATGGCCGCGGAGATTGAAGATTTTACATTAGGCCTTCCGGATACAGACCAATATATCGTTGCTCTCTGTAAAAGTATCGATAGGTACAGATATGCCTGGTTAATAGAGCCTAGCATCAAAAGTATTCAGCAAATCGAAGTACTAAAGGAGGCCTTTGATCATGAGAAGTAAGCATTTATTGGGCGTGGTTGCTTTTACGTTGGTTGCTTACTCTAGTAACTTACTTGCTCAGGAGAGTGCAACCGTAGGGCAGAAATCAACGCAAGAAAAACGTTCACAGAAAGAAACAGCAATCAACGATGAAACCAGCATGGAATTACAACGACAAAAGGGGGAAGAACAACGCAATGGTGAGGAAACACGAGATACCACTTCAACCTCGGTACGTGATTCGGACGAAACATCATCTCGGCGCCAAAATCAAATAACTAACCGTCTGGCAGTTAAAACAGCGCCTCTTGCAATGCTAAATGAACTGTTTACATACATAGAGAAAGGTCATTCTGCGAAAGGACGAACTGCAAATGTAATCAGACATTGTGCGCTCGTTACAAAACCCAAAGCTCCACAATTTCCAGATCTAGAACCTAAACCACTCGTAACCAGCGTTCAAGCTTGTATGGCTTGGAACAAAGAAAAAACGATGGGACAGTGCCAGGTTGAGTTGCACCAAGCAAACTTCAATTGGGCGACCACAGGTATGCCATCGTTTATTAGGATTCCATCATACAGACTCGTTGAAGATGGCATGTGCTGGGCCCTTTACGGACTTGTTGCCGAAGCGACTCTTGAAGATATATCCAATGGGATTCCACTCAAAGGAAATAATCCGTCTGGCATCAAATTAGCCCTAGCAAACGCGATGGGCAAACAATTGATGAGAAATGACCTGCCAGATAAAGCCAAAAAGATTGTGGAGAGGCAATTTGGGCAGAACTGTGTAATACCAACAAGTCGTGGGCATCGCTATGAGGGAAAATACGAGTGGTCCTGCGGCTCATTTTCTGTTGATCCAAAAAACATCTCGGCCTCAATTGGTGAGTTCACTCTGTTTGGGAAAGGAAACTCTCTATTTGGTGAGACCTGGGAGATGGAAACATCACAAAGCCAAGACACGCTCTTTTCAGTATCGACTAATAGAGCAAACTCAAAAGAGGCATCAACGTCCGACGCCCAATATGCAAGCACAGACAACCGTTCATCTAAATCACGAAACCTGTCAATGAGAACGTCAGAGCGCTTACAAACAGAAGAAGCATCCAACCTCAGCAACTCAACAGAAGCAAGTTTCACAGTGTCCCAGCCAGGTATCAAAGGAGGTAACTAACAATGAAATCTGTACTTTATGGCATCATCATTGCCAGTCCAATCACAGCGATTATCATCTATTTTACCTTGTCCGGCAGACAGGAAGTTCTTATCCAACAGAAAACACATGAAGTTCAACAACAAATCCGTTCAGAAGAATTTCAGCGTAATTTTTCTAAAGCATGGACTGAATTTGACCAGCTCAATGAGCATGACAAAGCAGCTCTTTCGGTTGAGGATGCTGAGCGTGATGAACGGATCAAAAAACTAAAAAAACTTCGTTCCCAACTGGAAGCATCTGATAGTCAATCAATGGATAGCCTTGAAGCTGACCTAGCGGAAATGCGAAAGGCACTGAAGGAAGCTGAACAGAGGAACAACACAAAATAAAGAGATGAGACTATAGAATTTCAAATATCGGGCTACACTCCCCCATATATAATTTGTAGTAGCTCATATCTGATGGTTTGGACTTCATCTGACAGGCCGCTATGAGCGAGAACCCAGAAATACGACGATGCACTTTAATGGCTATTAAAGTGCACTATTTTCAAATCAGTAATGTTTTTAGTATCGCGTTTATCGACGCTGGTCAATTTTTAGACCACTACAACATTATTTAAAGTAGTACATCAATATGCTAGCTATTTTCATTATTCCAGCTTGTTCTGAAATAGATTTAGCAATAATCGTATTAGATAGTTAATCAACTACCCAATAACGCATAGGATCTTGCTGGCCCCACATTAGTTTTGTCAGAATACAATGCGAATTTTGTTGACGATAAAGCTTCTCGATAAATGATGGCATTTCGGCCAAGTATTTATGCTCACAAAATTTAAAAACTTTTCCAGTACAAGAACCTTGGTCTGGGAATAGCGTTATATATGTATCGGCCCCATTACCTTCTTTAGTATTTTTATACACAAATGAATCGTAGCCTCGGCTAATAGCCCAATCTTTTAGTTTAAAGGTCAAGTCTTGCCATACTAACTCAGTGTTTGATTTAAATAAAAATTCCTCACCTATTGCAATCGATCTATTTTTTCGCTCTTTCAACTTACTTGAAAAAATCCTATTTGTTTCTCTCTTCCTTTTTAGTTCTTTGATATTTATCAAAGACTCTCTTATATAGAGTTCTACGTGATCTATATATATTAAACCATTAAATGGTTCGAACAATTTATAAACTTCACTTAACTCTGCTGGTGATATATTTGTTGTATCAACGACTTCCGGTCCGGCACTACCAATCGGATCATCCTCCCATAAGTCAAGTAATCGCAATGACCGCTCAGTTTTCACTTGATACTCATAAATGTAAAATCTCTTTGCAAATTCGCTGAAAAGTTTCGTAAATTCAGGAATTGATATTTTTTCAATTAAAACTCCATTTATGTTAATCACATTTACTTGCTCCCCTTTTATCATATATGAATTTTGATGTGCAAACATACCATCAACTCTATCAGCCGAGACATCTGGGCTGGAACCAAAATGGCTTAGAACAAATTTTTCTTTACTTATTTTCTCTTTACTAACATTATAAAAAAACATCGTACCTCCAAGATAACCGCTTTAAATAAAAATCTGATTTTATAGAACAAAATAAAAATTGATAGAACCTAAAGTCACATTTTTAGTAATAGTGAGACTAACTATTCACTAAAACCATTTAATAGCCAATACTTCACAAAATGACTTTTAGCCTTATTAAAATACTGATGTTCATACTCTAACGGCGATAGCCCATTATTGGAACTATGCTGTAGTTTTTTGCTAGCAATTGCTATAGTTTTTTGGCACGGCAATCCACATATTTAGGCCCATTAGAATCATCCTTACTCGAACATACACCAAAGCCGGATAAATTTTAAGCCACCATAAATGACAAAAAAGGCAGGTTAACCCTGTCTCTCATACACAAATCCCTGAACAATGCTCAGGGATTTTTTTTGAACTCATTCCCCGCATTGTGATCAGATCGTCTAGGGCTAAATATTCGAGGCGATTATGATGAAGATGATGGATCCAGAGCAGTGGGCGCAATGTCAATTTGGGCACGCAAACCTCAACGACCCAAGACGTACACAAAGACTTGTTTCACTGGCTACCTCAATTACCCAACAACCCGGAGTTGCCGTGTCCAAACTTCCCTTATCTCCCGCTGAGATGGAAGGGGCCTACCGATTTATCCGCAATGAGAATATTCAAGCCAGTGATATTGCTGAAGCGGGTTTTCAAGCCACCGCGCAGCAAGCT